>CACPMF010000005.1 GCA_902634935.1 uncultured Pelagibacteraceae bacterium | reverse complement strand
TCCATGAACTGATAATTTATCATTAACCACTGCACTATCATCATTTCCCATTTTACAAGTTCCAACTGGGTGAAATATTGTTTGAGTGAAATCACTACCAGCTTTAACTAATTCTTCATCTTCAGTAATATGTACCCCAGGCCTATATTCTTCAGGTTGATATTTTTTAAAAGTCTCTGTCTCTAGCATTATTTTTCTTACGAGTTTTAAACCTTCGGCAGCAACTATTCTGTCATCTTCTGTAGAAAGATAATTCATTTTAATTTTTGGATTATCTCTACTATCGTTACTTGATATATTGATTTCCCCTCTACTCGATGGTCTGATGTTAGCAACAGTTGGTGTAATTCCTTCAAAATCATGCATAGGAGTAACTCCAAGAATATCTGTGCTTAGTGGCTGGACGTGAAATTGTAAGTTTGGTGTAGCACGTGATGGATCACTTTTAGTAAAAGCACACACTTGGCTCGCACCCATTGTAATAGGGCCACTTTGTTTAAAAATATACTGAAGACCCATTAAAAACTTTGAATATAAACTCTCAACATCTCTATTTAGTGACTTTATATTTTTTAATTTATAAACTGGTCGAAACATCAAATGATCTTGTAAATTTTTCCCCACGCCTTTCAGTTCATGTACAACTTCTATTCCATGTTTTTTAATTTTTTCACCATCTCCAATTCCTGATATTTGTAATAAATGTGGTGATCCTATTGCACCAGCTGATAAAATAGCTTCTTTATTGACTTTAATATGATTCAATTTATCTCCAGTAAAAAAACTCACACTATCTACTGTATTGTTTTTAAAATTAAGTTTTTGAACATGAGCATTAACAATAATTTTTAAATTTTTTCTTTTTTTTATTGGATTTAAGTAACCTTTAGCAGCACTACATCTTAATTTAAGACCAAACTTACTGTGGCTTGTTGTAAATTGAAAAAAACCAACTCCAAAATTATCACCTTTGTTAAAATCTATTGTTTTTGGAATTCCAACTTCTTCCGCAGCATTTTGAAACTCATCAAGTAATTTTAGATTTATTTTTTTATTCGCTACCGAAATTGGTCCACTGTCATTATGGAATTCACTTTTTCCAAGTTCGTTGTTTTCAGATTTTAAAAAATACGGCAAAACATCATTCCAACTCCACCCAGTATTTCCAAGTTGGCGCCACACATCATAATCTTCTTTCTGACCACGTATCCATAGCAAACCATTGATAGATGAACTACCACCTAGAGTTTTTCCTCTTGGATATCTTATTGATCGATTATTCATTGTTTCATCAGGCTCGGTTTTAAAGCACCAATCAACTTTTGGATTATGCATAGTTTTATAGTAACCAACTGGAATATGAATCCATGGATAGGTGTCTTTTCCACCTGCTTCAAGTAGTAAAACTTTATTTTTGGATTTGCAGACAATCTGTTTGCTAAAACACATCCTGCCGAACCAGCCCCAATAATAATGTAATCAAAGTTATTCATAAAATTTTGATAGATATATACATTTTTATCAAAATAAAGTCGATTTGACTTGTATATATTTACAATTTCTGAGAGGATCCATCACTTAAATTTAACAATGAGGGACATTAAAATGAAAAAAATCATATCAATGTTGTTTGCAGCTACGATGGTGTTTGGATTTATATCAAATGCTAGTGCAAAAACATTAAAATGTCAGACAGTTCTTAACACCAAGGCAGATGAAGTCAAAATGTTAAAGGACTTTACTGATACAGTAACAACACTAACAAGTGGATCTTTAAAATTTGAGATTTTACCAGCTGGTGCTGTTGTTGGTGTAAAAGAAACTTTAGACGCAGTAGACAAAGGTCTTATCGACTGTGGATTTGCATGGACACACTACTGGTCAGGAGATCATCCTGCAGCTATGTTGTTCGGATCTCCAGTAGCAGGTGGTGGAGTTGGTATTGACAATATTGCATTCTTATCATGGTTTCAGTATGGCGGAGGAAAAGAGCTTTATGACAGATTATGGACAGAAATGGGAAGAGATATTAAAGGATTTATGATTCAACCAGTTGGGCCCGAGGCTTTAGGTTGGTTTCCAAAACCAATTAAAGATATGGCTGACTTTAGAAAGTATAAGTTCAGAACTCCTCCAGGAATTCCAGGACAAACATATAAAGACATTGGTATAGCATCTGTAGCAATGGGTGGTGGAGATATTCTACCAGCTTTAGAGGCAGGAACAATTGATGCTGCTGAGTGGTGTTGTCCAAAACCAGACTTAACTTTTGGTTTCCAAAAAGTTTTAAAACACTATTACTTACAAGGTTTACACCAAGTAGTCGTAAATGCTGACTTTTATATAACTGGAAAAACTTATAATGCTATGTCTGATCATGAGAAGAAGTCACTTGAGGTTGCTGCTAATGCTTCATTAGCTAAATCTTTAAGTTACAGAATCTATGAAAACGGTAAAGCTTTAAGAGAGTTGACTACGAAGCATGGAGTAATTTTAGAAGATACACCATCTGATTATTTCACTGAATACATGGCAGCTGCTAAAGCTTCTTTGAATAAGAACGCTGCAGAAAACAAATTTTTTAATGAAGTTTATACTTCAATGAAAAACTTTGCGGATATAGCAGTTCCATTTTGGAGTGGTGCTCAAATGTCAAATGCTAAGCTAGGAATGGCTCACGCAGCAACATTAAAGTAATTAAGTAATTAATCTTGATTTAATTAGAGCGGAATTTAAATTCCGCTCTAGTTTTTTAACAACATTTTATGTCGGAAGAACCAAGTAAACTTGATATTTCAGATGAAATGATAGCCGAAAGGCGAGGTGGCTCGGGTAAAATGCCAGAGGATATGCCGTTATGGATGTCAAAATCAATTGTCAATATTGATAAATTTAGTAAGTGGATCGGAAGTGTTGTTTGTTGGATATTAATACCTTTAATTTTTGCAATGACATACGAAGTTCTTGCAAGAAAATTATTTTTAGCCCCAACTATATGGGCATATGACATTAGCAGATTTTTATATGGTGCATTATTTATGCTAGGCGCAGGATATGCGCTTTCTAGAGGAGTGCATATTAGAGCTGACTTTTTATATAGAAATTTTAAAATAAAGACTCAGGGTTTAATTGATTTTTGGTTGTATCTATTATTTTACTTTCCAGGGTTATTTGTATTTCTTTACATGACAATAGGATTTGTAGAAGAATCTATTAGAAGGGGAGAGCGTGGCATGGATACTACTTGGATGCCATATATGTGGCCAATAAAAACATGCCTCTTAATTGGAATTATATTTTTATTGATTCAAGGATTATCAGAATTATTTAAAAGCTATTGGGCAGCAAAAAAAGGTGTTTGGCCTGGAGAAGATAAATGATTGCTGAATTTATAGATCCAGCGATATTAGGTTTTATCCTTGTGGGTGTAATGCTTTTTGCAATCTTTGTTGGTTTTCCTATTTCATTTACTTTAATTTTTTTAGGTTTCGTTTTTGGTTACTTAGGATTTGGTAAATTAGTTTTTTATCTAATGACATTGCAATTTTCTATGGTCATGACCGAACAAACACTTGCCGCCGTTCCGTTATTTGTCTTTATGGGAATAATGATGGAACAAGCTGGATTAATGGAAAGATTATTCTCAGCATTTCAGATGATGTTAGCTAGGGTTAAAGGATCTTTGTATTATGCAGTTTTATTTGTTTCAGTAATATTTGCTGCAGCTACTGGTATTGTTGGAGCTTCAGTCACAATTCTTGGAATTATGGCGGCTAAATCAATGAATAGATCTAATTATGATGTGAGACTTGCAGCAGGAACAATAACTGCAGGTGGAACATTAGGTATATTAATTCCACCAAGTATAATGCTAGTGGTTATGGGTCCTATTATGGAGATACCAGTAATTGATCTTTTTGCTGCAGCAATCCTTCCTGGAATTTTACTTGCAAGTTTATATGCAGGATACACGACAATAAGATGCATGATAAATCCAAAACTTGGACCAGTTTTACCTGAGGATATGAGAGTTGCTAGCATGAAAGAAGTTTGGATCGAGTTTTTACTAGGATTAGTTCCACCTGCAGCTTTAGTTTTTGCAGCACTTGGAAGTATTTTATTTGGATTTGCAACACCAACAGAGGCAGCAGGTTGTGGGGCAATGGGTGCATTACTTTTATCATTGGCTTATAAAAAATTGACACTTCCAAAACTACAAGACGCATTAGTAAAAACTTTAGAGATCACTGCATTAATAATGGTTCTTGTTGCTGCATCAAATTTTTTTGGAGCTGTATTTGCAAGATTAGGCACACCTACATTACTAACTGAATTCTTACTAGGTTTAGAAATGAATAAATATTTAATTCTTGGAATAATTATGGCAATGATTTTTTTACTAGGTTGGCCACTGGAGTGGGTACCAATTGTAATGATTATAATCCCAATTATTTTACCTTTAGTTGAAGCATTAGGGTTTAATTTAACTTGGTTTGCAATTTTGGTTGCAGTTAACTTGCAGACCGCATGGCTTTCACCACCTGTAGCTCTTTCAGCATATTTTTTAAAAGGAGTTGTTCCTGAATGGGATTTAAAAGATATCTATTATGGAATGATGCAATTTATGGTTCTACAAATAATAGGGCTAATATTGATTATAGTATTTCCCAAAATTGCTCTATGGTTACCAACACTGCTATATGGACAGTAGTTTATATTGGTTTAATATAACACTGTGATTCCAGTAAAAGACAAATATCAACTTAGAAATTGGGAACTTGTATCAATAAATCCAAACAATAGAGATTGGAGTGGGTTTGATTATTTTAATTTTTGGGCTGTTTCAATTCAAAGTATTATAGGTTTTTCACTAATCGCATCTTTGTATTTATTATATGATTTAAACAGTTTAGTTGTTTTGAGTGGTACGTTGTTTGCAGGTTTAATTGTATTTTTTCTTACAAACCTTATAGGAAACATTTCACAAAATAGTGGGCTACCGTTTCCAGTTATTCTCAGGCTATCAATGGGATTTAATGGTGCAAGATATCTTGGGTTGATTAGAGGATTTATTGGAATATTTATGTTTGGAGTTCAAACATTTTTCATTTCAAAATCTTTAGGATATATTTTTAGAATCATTTTATTCAAAATAGATAGCCAACTTATCAATCACGAATTTTTCTTAATCTTTTTCTTTGGATTAAATCCTATTGATTGGTTTGCTTTAATAATTTGTTTAATTATTCAATTTATTCTTTTTACTAAAGGTGCTGGTTTCAATAAAAACTTTATAAAGTTTTCTTCTATATTTATTTATATTGGACTAATAACGTTTCTCTTAATTATTATTTCTGAAAATTATGTAGCTTTAATTAGCTCTTTGTTACTAAGCACAAGCACTGAAAATTTTATTTCTAGAAATAATTTTTTTCCGTTTATTTCAGTAGTTGGAACAATGTTTGCATATTTTTCTATTTTAGTAGTAAATTTTGGTGATTTTGCGCGTTATGCAAAAAACAACAGTGAGATGAAGATAGGCAATCTTACATTGTTACTTAATTTAGTTTTATTTTCTCTAATAGCGATATTAATTTGTTTGGGATCAGATATTATTCTCTCACAAAAATCTATTACAGTTGACAGGTTACTAACAAATCCAAATGATATTATAGGAAAAATAAATGATAATAATCTAACAATAATCTCTTTAATATTTATTCTTATTTCCTCCGCTTCTACAAACTTAATTGCCAACTACATTCCTTCACAAAATACTTTAATTAATTTTATACCTAACTCTTTAAACTCCAAAAGTGCTGGAGTTATAATCATAATTCTTGCATTAATCGTATCTACTTTTTGGCTTTCAATATTTAGCCAAAGATTATCCTTAAGTATTTTTGATACTTTGGCATCTTTTTTGGGACCAATTTTTGGTGTGATAATTGCAGATTACTATTTTATAAAAAAAAAGAAAATTAATCATAAAGAGTTATTTTATCCAGAAGAGACAACAGAATATATTTATAATGGTGGCTGGAATATCAAAGCACTTTATGCAGTGATTATTGGTTTTATATTTTCTGCCTCTACGATTTGGAATGTAAATTTATTGCACTTACAAACCTTTGGATGGCTTATAGGTGCACTTATATCATACATCCTATATCTTCTTCTTAAAAAATAATGCACGATTTTGATCTTAAAAATAGATACGCAATTATAACTGGAGGAGCCCAAGGATTTGGCTTAGATATTGCTAGGAGATTTATAAAATCTGGTTCCAAAGTAAGAATTTGGGATATAGATGAAACCGAATTAAAAAAAGCTTCTCAAGATATTAATAGTGAAAACTTAAGTTATGATGTAGTTGACGTCTCAAATTTTATGCAAGTAAAAAATGCTGTGGAGAAAATTTCTGAAAATACTAATATTGATATTTTAGTTAATAGTGCAGGAATTACTGGACCCACAGCAGAGTTATGGAATTACTCTATTGATGATTGGTCAAGAATAATTGAAATTAACTTAAATGGGATTTTCTATAGCTGTAAAGCAGTTGTGCCACATATGATAAAAAATAATTATGGTAGAATAGTAAATATTGCATCAGTTTCTGGAAAAGATGGTAATGCAAATGCTAGTGCTTATAGCTCCTCAAAAGCTGGAGTGATAGGACTTACAAAATCTTTAGGAAAAGAGCTGGCTTTAAATAATATTGCAGTAAATGCAGTTACTCCAGCTGGAGCTAATACGAGGATTTTAAATCAAATGTCAAAAGAACATGTTCAAAGAATGCTTTCAAAAGTCCCAAAAGGTCGATTTTTAGAAGTTCATGAATTAACTTCAATGGTTTGCTGGTTATCATCTGAGGAAAACTCTTTCTCAACAGCTGCAGTTTTTGATATTAGTGGTGGAAGATCTACTTACTAGGTTTAGATAAAGGGACAATAACTTCATCTATTTTTGCTATTTTTAAATCTTTTGAAATTACAGGCGATAATATAATGATTGACCAATAAATTAAGAGGCTAAAAATTGTAAATGTTTTCACAATTTTTAAGTACTCTTAAATTTTGTAAAATGAATGTTCAAATATTGACAATTTTTTGACTTTTCAAAAAAATATTGTAATAAAAAATTTCTAGTTTATAGCAAAGACGTGTCTATAATTTTTTTAAAAATTTTATTATTTTCGTTTTTTTCGATCAGTCTTGTAAATGCTGAAAACATAAATGTGTTTAATTTTACAGAGAATGAAATTCAATCTTTAGAGGTTAGAAAAGTTAGAGGTGCTGATAATAAAACTGAATATTTGCTTGGCTCAAACGAAAATGGCAACTACCTTAAGGCGGTTGCTGATAATGCGGCTTCAGGACTTGGAAAAAAGGTAACTATCGACCTTAATTCTACCCCTTTCATTAACATTACATGGAAAATTGAGAAAGATTTAAAAGGAATAAATGAGAAAAGTAAAAAAGGACATGATTTTGCAGCAAGAGTTTTTGTAATAAAAAAAACTGGTGCTACAGCTTTATCAAATAGAGCAATAAACTATGTTTTTTCAAGTAATGAAAATATAGGAGATAATTGGCCTAGTCCTTATACAAAAAAATCTATTGATAATGTTTTATCAACAACTAATGAAAATTTTAATGAATGGGTCACTGTAAAAGCCAATGTTAAAGAGGATTTTAAAAAATTTCATGATTTAGACGTGAATGAATTAGATGGAGTTGCAATTATGTCTGATACCGATAACTCAAAAAATAAGTCTATAAGTTATTATCAAAGTATCTATTTTTCTGCAGATTAAATTAAAAAATTCAATTTATCGCTAGTAATAACTAATTAATAAAAAACAATATATAGTTTTTTGGTGCTTGTAATATTTATTTTTCCCATTCAAATCTTGGAAATGAGTCGAATACTTTAAAAATACCCTCGGACCATTGATTACAAACTTTAGAATAAGTATCATCTGATATATTTAGACATTCAAGAGAAGCAAGTTTATTTTGATCCTTTTTAAGTATTGCAAAATCTATTGGTGGTCCAACTGTTAAATCACTTTTTAATGTCGAGTCCATTGAAATCAAAGCACATCTAGCAGCATCACCAATTGAAACGTTGGGTTTGATTACTCTATCAAGAATTGGTTTTCCGTATTTTACCTCTCCGATAACAAGATAAGGTTTGCTATCAGCTGGTCTAATATAATTGCCTTGAGGATAAACTAAATAGAGTTCATGTTTTTGACCTTGAATTTGACCACCTACAACAAATGTAGAACCTAACAACACATTGTCAGTATTTATCCCTTGTGGCGATGAATGTTCAATATTTAAGGATCCGATGTAAGAGGCTATTTGGTCAAAATCTTTACAAGTGTTAAGATTCATTATTCCATTAGAATTGTTTAAATCTTTCTCTAAAGATTTGTAAACAGCTTGTGAAGTACCTAAATTTCCTGATGTTACAATTACTATTGTTCTATCCCCAACATCGTGAGTCATCATTTTTGAGTAAATATTTACATTATCCAAGCCAGCATTTGTTCTTGAATCTGATGCAAAGACTAATCCATCATCAGTTTTAATTCCTATACAATATGTCATAAGATTAATTAATAACGTTTATTTATCTGTCATATATTTGAAATCAAACATATCTGTTATAACTATTTCGCATTTGAAAGTTTATCTTAATTATTAAAGAATTGTCAAATGGTAGGTAAACTTTGGAATAATTACAATGCTAGTAAAGCATACGATGGATACTTTACTAATGAAAATAAACTTAGAAAGCATGCAGTAATAATCTCAAGCATACTAGAAAAATATGGAAAAGAAAAACTTCAGGAAATAGAAAAAAATTGTCAGAGTACAATAAGTGCAAGAGGTATAAATTTTAGAGTCTATGCAGCAAACAACAGGGCCGAAGAAAAAAAATGGCCATTAGATATTATTCCAAGAATAATTCCAAAATCTCAATGGAATAAAGTAACAAGAGGACTTAAACAAAGAGTAAAAGCACTAAATTTATTTATAGATGATGCTTATAACCAAAAAAAGATTTTTAAAGATAATATTATACCAAAAGAAATTATTTTTAATTCACCTTATTATGTAAAAGAATGTGAAGGTTTCTCTCCAAAATATAAGTCTTGGGCAAACATATCTGGTGTTGATTTAATTAGAAATAAAAATGGTGACTATTTGGTCCTAGAAGATAATTTAAGAGTACCTTCAGGTGTCTCTTACATGCTTGAAAATAGGATGGTTATGAGAGATGTTTTTCCTGAATTATTCACTAGATATAAAGTTTCATCAATTCATCAATATACAAATAAACTCTTTAACTGCATGAATGAATGTATACCAAAAAAAAATAATAATCCTCACATGGTTGTTCTTACTCCTGGAATTTATAATTCCGCGTATTTTGAGCATTCTTTTTTAGCTCAACAAATGGGTATAGCTTTAGTGGAGGGAAAAGATCTGTTTGTTGAAAATGATCATGTTTATATGAAAACTGTGAAAGGACCTTTAAGAGTTGATTGTATATACAGAAGACTTGATGATAATTTTTTAGATCCAAAAGCATTCAATAAACACTCGCTCATAGGTGTTCCTGGATTATTTAAATGTTGGTTAAAAAAAAATGTTGGTATTATAAATGCAATAGGAACTGGTATTGCTGATGACAAAGTAGTTTATTCATATGTTAATAAAATGATTGTTTATTATTTAGGAGAACAACCTATTCTTAATCAAGTTGAAACTTATTTATGCCACGATGAAAAACAAAGAGAATATGTTTTAGAAAATTTATCTAAGCTAGTTGTCAAACCAGCTAATGCTTCTGGTGGATACGGAATAATGATAGGTCCCAAAGCATCTGATAAAGAAAGAGGAGAAGTAGCAGAAAAAATAAGACAAAATCCCAGGGAATATATTGCCCAACCTCTAGAAGTTTTATCAACTGCCCCAACTATTACTGACAAAAATATAGAACCTAGACATTTGGATTTAAGACCATTTATTTTAAGTGGTAAAACTAATTATGTTACAACTGGAGGATTGACTAGAGTTGCTCTTCGTAAAGGAAGTACAATTGTTAACAGTTCTCAAGGTGGAGGATCTAAAGATACATTAATAGTAGATTAATAAATTTCTTATGAGTGTTGATAAAATTAATAACGAAATTAGAATAGATATATGTCTAAATATTTTAAATACAAGTTTAAGATTTACTATGAAGACACAGATTCAGGTGGCATAGTTTATTATGCAAATTATTTAAAATATTTAGAGAGAGCTCGATCCGAAGCAATATATTCGTTAGGATTTACAAATACTAAACTTCAAAAAAATCATGATACATTAATAATCGTAAAGTCTTGCAATATTGAATACAAAAAACCTGCAAAATTTGAAGATGAACTAGAAATAATATCTTCAATATTATCAAAAACTAAAACTTCTTTTACAATGTTACAAATAATAAAAAAGAATAAAGAAATAATATCTGAAGCTACAGTTCAATTAGTAACTGTAAATAAAGAGGGTAAACCAATTAAAATACCTGAAATTTTAAATAACTTATTAAATTAATTTCAAAACTCTGTTGAATAACTGTACCATTTTCTTTTCATTTATTCTTCCAGTATTTACATTTCTAGGACTTGGATGATAGCAGCCAATCAATAATATATTATTGGGTAATTTAAATACTTTATTGTGTTCAAATTTAATATTTTCATTAAAGTTATAATTAGATTTGTAAAAGTATTTACAGGCATCAAATGCAATTTTTCCTAGTGCAACTATAACTTTAAGGTCTTTAAGAAAATTTATTTCTTGATTAAAGTATTTAAAACATTGATCTAATTCTTTTTTTAATGGTTTATCTTCAGGTGGAACACATTTTAAAGCAGTAGTAATAAACGCATTTTTTAATTTCAGTCCATCATCAATATAATTTGAGTTTGGTTGATTAGCGATTTTTACTTTGTGCAAACACTTGTATAAAAAATCCGACGATTTATCGCCTGTAAAAACTCTTCCCGTTCTATTTCCACCATGAGCTGCTGGTGCTAATCCAACAAGTAAAATTTTTCCATTTGTGTCTCCATAGCCTGTAATCGGTTTTCCCCAATATTTTTCATTAATAAATTGTTTTCGTTTTTGAATAGAAATTTTCGTTCTAAAATTTACTAGTCTTTTGCATTTGATACATTTAATAATAGAATTATTAAGTTTATTAAAATTTTTTTTCATTAAATGAAAATATTTAAATTATTTTTACTAATCCTTATATCTTTAACATTTTCAAACCAAGTATTTTCTGAGGATAAAATTTTAGAAAGTTTAAAAGAGGGTGGTAAAATAATATTTATTAGACATGCTTATGCACCTGGTGGAGGTGATCCACGAAATTTTAATATAAATGATTGTTCTACACAAAGAAATTTAAGTGATAAAGGTATAAATCAATCAAAATTGATTGGAGAGTTTTTTAAAACTCATAAAATTAAAATAGATAAAGTTTTATCAAGCGAATGGTGCAGGTGTAAGGATACTGCAAAATTTGCTTTTAATGATTTTGAAACCTTTGATGCACTTAATTCTTTTTTTTCTGCAAAATTTGCAAAAAATGAAAAAAAACAAATTAAGGATCTTAAAAATTATATTAAAAATTGGAAAAGTAATAAAAATTTAATTCTGGTTACGCATTATGTGGTTATTTCATCAATATTGAATATAGCAGTAAGTTCGGGTGAAATAGTTATTTCTGATAAAAATTACGAAATTATTGGATCAATTGATACAATGTAAATATAGTTATATTTAATTAATTTATGTCGTCAAAAAGAGCAATGAAACAAGCACAAAAACAAAGCTATGCTCGATTTAAAAATAATTTTTCATCAAACAATAATAATCCATTTAAAAAAAAAACTATAAGGAATACGAAATCGAAATTTTTAACAAAAAAATAATATAAAATTGAATTAATTTTCTTTTTTTTCTGCGTAGTATAAGGCAATTGCAAAAATAGCTGTCCAAAGCATTCCTAAAATGGCTTTTGGACTAGTTTCAGCGCTCCATATATCTAATACAAACATCCCAATAACAATACCAATTACATAAATTATAATTGCCAAATTTGTTTTACTCATTTTGCAAGACTCTTCTTAAATAATGAAATACCTTTGTTTACTTTATGATCATAAGACTCTTTAAAGCTTTCTAATTGCCAACCATTCATTCGTTCTTGAATTTCTTTAAGGTTTTTATTTTTCCACTCATCAGTTGTAGCTGGATCTTTCCATATTCTTTTTTCTTCATTACTTCTAGCACAGCCATAACAATAGCCAGTTACAGGATCAGTTCTGCAAATACTAATGCAAGGTGAAACAGTCATATTTTATAAATATTATATATACTTTTACACTATTATTCTGATTGGACAAATTAGTTCAATAATATATAAAACTGCATAATTTAATTGGGGCGATGGCGGAATTGGTAGACGCGCTGGTCTTAGGAACCAGTCGAGCAATCGGTGAAGGTTCGAGTCCTTTTCGCCCTACCATTTAAAATTATGAAAGTAACAGTAGAAAATAAAAAAGGCTTACAAAAAGATCTTAAAGTCTTCATCGATAAAAAAACTATCTCTGGATATATGGATGAAAAATACGATGAAATTAGAAAAGATGTAGTTCTTAAGGGTTTTAGACCTGGAAAAGTTCCAACAGAAATTCTTAAAAGACAGTTTGGGAAAGCTGTATATGGAGAAGTAATTGACAAAGTTTTAAAAGATACAACTACAAAAGCGCTTGAAGAGAATAAAATTAAACCAGCTGGACAGCCTAAAATTGATTTAAAATCTTTTGGAGAAGGAAAAGACCTAGAATATATAATTACTGTAACAGAATTACCAAATATAGATGTTTCATCTATCAACAATATCAAAGTAGATGATTATGAGGTGAAAATTGATAATACCGAAACAGATAAAAGAATTGATCAAATTGCAAAGAACCAAAATAATTTTAAAGAAGTAGATAAAAAATACGCCGCAAAAACTAAAGACTTAGTAGTGTTTGATTATAAAGCAACAGTTGATGGTAATGACTTTGAAGGAAACGAAGGAAAGAATACACAATTAGTGCTTGGCAAAGATCTGTTTATCAAAGGCTTTGATAAACAATTAGAAGGTGTAAAAAAAAATGACACTAAAAAAGTTGAAGTAAATCTTCCAGAAAACTTTCCAAAAAAAGAATTAATAAATAAAAAAGCAGTATTTGACTGTAAAATTAATTCTGTAAAAACTCCTGAAGATGTAAAAATTAATGATGATTTTGCAAAAACATTAGGTGCTACGGATTTAAATAATTTAAAAGAATTAATATCAAAACAAATAAATGATGAGTTTAAAAATTCACTTGATTTAATATCTAAAAAACAAATTTTAGAACAAATAGAAAAACAAAAATTAGATGATCTTCCTCAGAATTTAATTGAACAAGAAGTTCAGATCTTATCTCAAGGAATGAAAGAAGAAGAATTAAAGAAAAATAAGAAATCTCTTGAGGAACAAGCACAAAAAAGAATAAAAACAGGCTTAATTCTAAATGCTTTTGGGGAAAAAAATAATATCAAAGTTTCTCAAGATGAAGTGAATACTGAAATTCAAAAACAATTAAGAATGATGCCAGGTCAAGAAAAAATGGTTAAAGAGTATTATGAAAAAAATCCATCTGCAATTGATGGAATTAGAGGATCCATTTATGAGGAAAAAATTATCAATGAAATAAAAAAATCAGCTAAAGTAAATAAAAAACAAATTTCAAAAGATGAGGCTGAAAAAATATTAAAAGCTGAAAACGAAAAGAACTTAAAAGAGCAAGAGAAATTAGCTAAACAAAGCAGCGTTGATAAGAAAACAAAAGCCGAAGCAAAGAAAGAAACAGTATCAAAAAAAGCCAAAACTCCCGCAAAGAAAAAAACTGGATCAAAAAAAGTTAGCAAAAAGTAATCACAAGTTGTATAAGTTAATTCGAATCAACTTATGACTTCAAAATTATTTGAACAACTAAACACTCTTGTTCCGATGGTGGTAGAGCAATCCAGCAGAGGAGAAAGAGCTTACGATATTTACTCAAGACTTCTCAAAGAAAGAATTGTATTTGTAGTTGGGCCAATAAATGACACTGTTGCATCATTAGTTACAGCTCAGCTATTATTTCTTGAAAGTGAAGATCCAAAAAAAGAAATATCTTTATACATTAACAGTCCAGGTGGGCTAGTAACTGCTGGATTAGGTATATATGATACTATGCAATATATTAAACCAGAAGTTAACACTTTATGTATCGGACAGGCTGCAAGTATGGGATCTTTTTTATTAGCTGCAGGTGCAAAAGGAAAAAGATTTTCACTTCCAAATTCAAGAATTATGGTTCATCAACCATCAGCAGGATTTCAAGGTCAAGCTACTGACATAGAAATACATGCAAATGAGGTTTTATCTTTGAAAAAAAGATTAAATGAAATTTATTCAAAACACACAGGGAAGTCAGTTGATGAAATTAAATCTGCGTTAGAAAGAGATAATTTCATGACCCCAGATAATGCAAAAGATTTTGGTTTGATAGATAAAGTAGTAGAGAAAAGACAATAGACAACTATATCTAGTTAATCCACAACCTCCACTTGATTAAGAAGAGTTAATTGTAATAAAGTATTAAAATTGATTCGATAAAAAAAAATTTATGAGTAATAACAAAAATATTCTTTACTGTTCATTTTGCGGCAAGAGCCAACACGAGGTTAGAAAATTAATTGCAGGTCCAACTGTTTTTATTTGTGATGAATGTGTTGAGCTTTGCATGGATATTATCAAAGAAGAGAGCAAAGATACATTTGTTAAACATCAAGATGGTTTACCATCACCAAAAGAAATCTGCACTGTATTAGATGACTATGTAATTGGCCAAGATCACGCAAAAAAAGTTTTGTCTGTTGCAGTTCACAATCATTATAAAAGATTAAATTACGAAAATAAAACCAGTAAAACAGTTGAGCTATCTAAATCAAATATAATGTTAGTCGGACCAACTGGGTGTGGTAAAACTTTACTTGCTCAAACACTAGCACGAATTTTAGATGTTCCATTTACTATGGCTGATGCAACAACTTTAACAGAAGCAGGATATGTTGGTGAAGATGTCGAAAACATAATTCTAAAACTACTACAAGCTGCGGATTACAATGTTGAAAAAGCACAAAGAGGAATTGTTTATATAGATGAGGTTGATAAAATTAGTCGTAAGTCTGAGAATCCATCTATCACAAGAGATGTATCGGGAGAAGGTGTTCAGCAAGCTTTATTAAAAATAATGGAAGGCACAGTTGCAAGTGTTCCTCCTCAAGGTGGAAGAAAACATCCGCAACAAGAATTTCTTCAGGTAGATACTACTAATATATTATTTATTTGTGGAGGCGCATTTGCTGGTTTGGATAAAATAATTTCTCAAAGAGATAAAGGTTCATCAATTGGTTTTGGTGCGGAGGTTAAAAGTATTGAGGATAAGAAAATTGGAGAATGGATGAAGAATCTTGAGCCTGAAGATTTATTAAAATATGGTTTAATACCAGAATTTATAGGACGACTTCCAATCACAGCAACATTAGAAGATTTAGATGAGAAATCATTGGTTAAAATTTTATTAGAACCAAAAAATTCTTTAATAAAACAATATCAAGAACTATTTAAGCTTGAAGGAGTAAAACTTACTTTTAAAGATCAAGCTGTTAAGGATATTGCAAATAAAGCAATTAGTAAAAAAACAGGCGCAAGAGGATTGAGATCGATACTTGAAAACATTTTATTAAAAACAATGTTTGATCTACCTAGCCAGGAAAATATAGAGGAGGTGATTATCGATTCTGGTGCGGCGAAAGGTGTTTCTCAACCCGTTATTGTGCATTCTAAGAACAAATCTAAGTCTGATAAGACTTCAGCGGCTTAAATATTCGTTAATAAAGAGCTATTTTCTATTGCAAAAAATTATTTAATATCCATATTTGAATTATGGAAGTTAAAGTTACAGAACCGTTATTACCATTAAGAGACATAGTAGTCTTTCCAAGCATGGTCATACCATTATTCGTTGGTAGAGATAAATCTATCACAGCACTAAATGAAGTTATGAAAGGCGACAAAAAAATTGTTTTAGTAACCCAAAAAAATTCAGAGGTAGATGATCCAAAAAAAAATGATGTATTTTCTTATGGATGTGAAAGTAATATTTTACAACTGTTAAAATTACCTGATGGTACAGTCAAAGTTCTAGTTGAGGGAATTAAAAGAGTAAAGATTGTCGATTTTAAAGACGATGAAAAATTTATTTCTTGTTCATTTGAGTATCAAAAAGATATTTCGGCTAAAGATGAAGATCTACTTCCTCTTGCACTAACAGCTGTAAGAAGATTAGAAAAATTAACTTCAATAAATAAAAAAGTTTCGACAGAAACTATTAACAATATTAAACAACTTAAGGACTCGTCAAAAATTGCAGATAATATTGCATCTCATTTGAATGCAACAATTTCTGAAAAACAACAGATATTTGAAACATTGGATGTCAAAAAAAGATTGAATGGTGTTATCAAAATAATGGAAAATGAGACAAGTATTATTGGTGTTGAGAAGAGAATTCGAGGTCGTGTCAAAACACAAATGGAGAAAACTCAGAGAGAATACTATTTAAATGAGCAGTTAAAGGCTATTCAAAAAGAACTTGGCGAAATTGAAGATGGTAAAGATGAAACAACAAGTTTAAAGAAATCAATTCAAAAAGCTAAAATGCCTAAAGAAGTTGAGAAAAAATGTATGGCAGAACTTAAAAAATTGAAGAATATGAGCCCAATGTCAGCAGAAGCCACAGTAGTAAGAAATTATTTAGATTGGATGACAGACATTCCGTGGTTTAAAAAAGATAAAGTTGATATTGATTTAAATAAAGCTTTAAAAATCTTGGATGAAGACCACTTTGGATTAGAAAAGGTTAAAGAGAGAATTATTGAGTTTTTAGCAGTTCAAAAAAGAATGGATAAAATCAAAGGTCCAATTCTTTGTTTAGTAGGTCCCCCCGGTGTTGGAAAAACTTCATTAGGAAAATCTATCGCAAAAGCGACTAACAGACAGTTTATAAGAATGTCATTGGGCGGTGTTAGAGATGAAGCTGAAGTAAGAGGTCATAGAAGAACATATATTGGTTCACTTCCTGGAAAAATAATTCAAATGATGAAAAAAGCTGGAACAAAAAATCCATTATTTTTATTAGATGAAATAGATAAAATAGGAAATGATTATAGAGGAGATCCATCCTCAGCGTTATTGGAAGCTTTAGACCCGGAGCAAAATACAACTTTTAATGATCATTATTTAGAAGTAGATTATGATTTATCAGATGTGATGTTTGTTACGACCGCAAACACTCTTAACATTTTACCTCCACTCTTAGATAGAATGGAAGTAATAAGAATTCCAGGATATACAGAGGATGAAAAAATCAATATTGCAAATAAATATCTTCTACCAAAACAAGTAAAAGACAATGGAGTTAAAGATGGAGAGATGAATTTAGAGGATGGAACTATTAAAGAAATAATAAGAAGTTACACAAGAGAGTCTGGTGTTCGAAATCTAGAAAGAGAAATTTCTAAAGTCACAAGAAAAGTTGTTAAAAAAGTTGTAAATAATGAAGAAAAAAAAGTTGATGTAAACGCAAAAAATGTTTCCGACTTTTTAGGAATTAAAAAATTCAAGTTTGGTGAATTAGAATCAGAAAATAAGACAGGTATTGTAATTGGATTAGCTTGGACAGAGTTTGGTGGTGAAATTCTAAAAATAGAAACTGTAAATATGCCAGGAAAAGGAAGAATGCAAATTACTGGAAAACTTGGTGACGTTATGCAAGAGTCTGTAAAAGCAGCAAAATCTTTTGTAAGATCAAAGAGTTTAGAGTATGGAATAATTCCTCCTTTGTTTGAAAAAAAAGATTTTCATATTCATGTACCTGAAGGTGCCACTCCTAAAGATGGACCCTCTGCAGGTATTGCAATGGTAACATCAATTGTATCATCTATAACTAATATTCCTGTAAATAGAGAAATAGCTATGACAGGAGAAGTTACTGTAACAGGTCAAGTTTTAGCAATAGGTGGTTTAAAAGAAAAATTATTAGCTGCTCATCGAGCTGGTGTTAAAAAAGTTTTAATTCCAAAAGAAAATGAAAAAGATCTAGCGGATGTTCCACAAAAAGTTAAAGATGATATAAATATTATACCTGTAGAATCTGCACACGAGGTATTAAAATTAGCTTTAACTAAAGAACTTAAACCTGTTGAGTGGACAGAAGTTGAAAAAATATCAGATACTAAAAAAGACGATAAATCTCAAGCTAGTATTCAGTAGTTAATTTTTAATGAGTAGGTCATTCAGAGTCTATGTCATAAAAATTTTTTTTTTTATTTTAATAGCAACTATTATTTATTTTACTTTTAACTATTATATTAACAAAGAAAGTCACAACTCATTGTTAAAATTAGAAAAAAAAGTTGATCAACAGTTCTTAGATATATTCGATAAGTTTGATAGCATTAAATATGACACCATAAGATATAATACAAGACATATGCCTATACAAGAATATATGGAAGATACTTTAGATGCGACAAATGCATTCTTAAAAAATTATGATCAAGCTTTAAAAATCATCTCTAAAAATAATGACTAAAAAGTACAAATCATTCATTTCAGCTTTTATTTTCTTAACAATAATAATTATCATTGCCTCACTAAATAAAGACTTTTTGATAAACAGTTTGTCTTTGAGTAAAGGTAGTTTAAAAAAATTTATATCACCAAATTCTAGAATTGAAGAACTAAAAGATAAATTTGAGTCCAATTTAAAAATAGTGAATGAACAGCTTAATTCCTTAGAGTCAAAATATGAATATTTAAAAAAGGTAAATGAAGAATCGGTATCAAAACTAGAAATACTGGGTAAAGAATATTTGTCTCTACTATATCAAAAAGACAATTTAAAATTAAAAGAACAATTGACAATAAATTCTCAAAATGGAAATTTTAAAATTGAGGTTATGTCTTATCTATTACCTAATTTAAGTTATGAAATTACCACTAAGCCAAGTGGATATTTATCAAAATATAACGATAAAATTTTTATAATTAATTCTTACGGTGAAGTAATTTATTTTGATTATGATTCATTAAAAAGTAATAATGATATTAAAATTAATCGCGTTAATTCAAACATAAAAGAAATTATTACAGATAAGAGATTTTACACAATTTCATCATACTTAGAAAAAGGTGGGGCACGATGGATGAGTATAAAAGGAATGTCAATAATTGATAACAATGTCTATGTCAGTTTTACTAATACTAAAAGTAAAGACTGTTATAATACTTCTATATTAAAATCTAAAATGGATATGCAATACTTAAATTTCGAAATTTTTTTTGATTATGAAGAGTGTGCAAATGCACTTGAAGGAAGTTTTCATGGTTTACAATCAGGTGGTTATATTGAAAAGCTTGATGATAATAACATATTTTTTTCAATAGGTGATTATAGAAAATATAAAAAAGCCCAAGATCAAAATTCTAATTTTGGTAAAATACTTTTAATTAATTTAAAAAATAAAGATAAAAGTGTTTTTTCTTTAGGTCATCGTAATCCACAAGGCATATATTATGACTTTGAAAAAAAATTTGTACTTTCTACTGAACATGGCCCAAAAGGAGGGGATGAGATAAATTTTCAAAAATTTGATCAGACTAAAATATTAAATTTCGGTTGGCCGATTAGTTCTTATGGAAATCATTATGATGGTAAAAAAAAAAAAGATGCTCCATTACACAAATCTCACTCAAAATATGGTTTTATTGAACCACTAAAATATTACAAAATTTCACCCGCAGTTTCAGCAATTGAAAAATTAATAACAGACAAACCATCTTTGAATATAAATGAAAATAAATTTTTAGTTCTAACAATGGCTGGTCCCAATAAAAAATATGGTCAAGCTATAAATCTATTTAAAGCTGACTCAGAAAAAATTTTAGATCACGACGCTATTAAAATTGATAATAGATTAAGAGATATTGTTCACCTAAAATATAATCAGTACTTAGTTATAGGTGAAAATCCCTCAATATTATATTTTATTAGAATTTTTGAAAATTAAATCTAAAAATTTTAGCCCGTTTTCATTGCCTAAAAATCTTGACCTACACGTTCTAAAAGATATAAACACGTTAATTTTTGGTTTTGGGCGGTTAGCTCAGTTGGTAGAGCATCTCGTTTACACCGAGGGGGTCAAAGGTTCGAGTCCTTTACTGCCCACCAAAATTAAGGGGGTGTAGCTCAGTTGGTTAGAGCACGTGCCTGTCACGCACGGGGCCGAGGGTTCGAGTCCCTTCACTCCCGCCACCAATAAAATCAATACTATTTTACACTAAAAATGTGACCTATCTGCTCTTTTAGTTGATATAAAAGGTGCTATATAGATTCACGATGCTTGCGGAATTTTTAAAAGATTACTTATCAATAATACTGTTCCTTGTGATTGCACTAGGGCTAAGTATGGCTTTTGTTGCAATTAATTACCTGGCATCTCCTAAAAAACCAGATCCAGAGAAATTATCTGCATATGAATGCGGTTTTGAGCCATTCAATGACTCACGTATGGAATTTGATGTTAGATTTTATCTAGTAGCGATACTTTTTATTATATTTGATTTAGAAATAGCATTTCTATTTCCTTGGGCTATATCCTTAGGAAAAATAGGATTGTTTGGTTTCGTTTCTATGATGATATTTTTATTTATTTTGACTGTGGGATTTATCTACGAATGGAAAAAAGGAGCACTTGATTGGGAGTAAAATGAATTTAGAGCAAAGAAAAGATAAAATACCTGATGAGTTTAAACAATTAGCTCAAGATTTTAGTGATAATGGTTTTATTACTACTTCACTAGACAACCTGGCTAATTGGGCTCGAACAGGCTCACTACATTGGATGACATTTGGTTTAGCTTGTTGTGCCGTAGAGATGATGCAAACGTCAATGCCTAGATATGATTTAGAGAGATTTGGAGCAGCCCCAAGAGCCTCACCAAGACAATCAGATGTGATGATAGTTGCAGGAACTTTAACAAATAAAATGGCACCAGCCTTAAGAAAAGTTTATGACCAAATGCCAGAACCAAGATACGTAATTTCAATGGGCAGTTGCGCAAATGGAGGAGGTTACTATCATTATTCATACTCTGTAGTACGTGGTTGTGATAAGATTGTGCCAGTAGATGTTTATGTACCAGGTTGTCCGCCCTCAGCGGAAGCACTTTTGTATGGAATAATGCAATTGCAAAAAAAGATTAGGAACAAAGGTTCACTAGAAAGATAAAATTTAATGGAAAATTTGGAAAGCCTTGAAAAGGCTATTAATTCAGAACTAACAACAAAAATTATATCTTCAAAAATAAAACATGATCAAATTAATATATGTATCGAGTATAACAATTTAATTGAAGTAATGATTTTTTTAAAAACACATTCATCTACAAAATTCAAACAATTAATTGATATAACTGCAGTTGATTATCCTGAGAGAGACAAAAGATTTAAAATGGTTTATTTGCTATTAAGTCATGAAAAAAACTCAAGAATTAAAATTGAATTTGATATGAAAGAAGGTGAAATTTTATCTTCCTTAACTTCGATATTTCCTTCAGCCAATTGGATGGAGAGAGAAGTTTTTGATATGTATGGTGTAGAATTTAAAGATCATCCTGATTTAAGAAGAATTCTAACAGACTATGGATTTAAAGGACATCCTTTAAGAAAAGATTTTCCTTTAACAGGTCATAATGAGGTTCGATACAGCGAAGAAGATAAAAAAGTAATTTATGAACCAGTTAAATTAGAGCAAAATTATAGAAATTTTGATTATGAAAGCCCTTGGGAAGGAACAAAATACATAAAAGAACAATCTAAAAAATAATGGCAAAAGAAGTAAAAAAACTAAATTTAAATTTTGGACCTCAGCATCCTGCTGCTCATGGTGTATTAAGATTAATTCTTCAGTTAGATGGCGAGGTAGTTGAAAAGGCAGATCCACACATTGGGTTGTTACACAGAGGTACAGAAAAATTGATTGAAAATAAAACTTACGCACAAGCAGTACCTTACTTTGATAGACTTGATTATGTAGCACCAATGAATCAAGAGCATGCATTTGCATTAGCGATTGAAAAAATCTTAAAAATAAATGTTCCAGCAAGAGCCCAATTTATAAGAGTAATTTTTTGTGAAATAGGAAGAATTTTAAGCCATATATTAAATGTAACAACTCAAGCAATGGATGTAGGAGCTCTTACCCCAACACTTTGGGGTTTTGAAGAAAGAGAAACATTAATGGGATTTTATGAAAAGGTTTCAGGTTCAAGATTACACGCTAATTATTTTAGAGCTGGTGGAGTACATCAAGATCTACCAAAAGGTCTAGATTCTGAAATTGCTGAGTTTTGTGAAAAATTTCCGAAAATTATCGATGATCTTGAAACATTATTAACTGATAACAGAATATTTAAACAAAGAAATGTTGATATAGGTATTGTTTCTAAACAAGACGCACTCGATTATTCCTTTTCAGGTGTAATGCTAAGAGGATCTGGAGTTCCATGGGACTTAAGAAAATCTCAGCCGTATGATTGTTATGAACAAGTAGAATTTAAAATTCCTGTGGGAAAAAATGGTGATTGTTATGATAGATACTTATGCAGAATTGAGGAGATGAGAGAGAGCGTAAATATTATCAATCAGTGTCTTGCAAATTTACCAAAAGGTCCTATCAAAACAAATGATGGAAAGTTAAGCCCACCATCAAAAAAAGAAATAAAGCAGTCCATGGAAGCTTTAATTCATCACTTTAAACTTTTTACCGAAGGTTACAGAGTAGATGAAGATGAAATTTATACAGCTGTTGAGGCGCCAAAAGGAGAGTTTGGAGTTTATTTAATTTCTGATGGATCTAGTAAACCCTACAAATGCAAAATAAGAGCTCCAGGATTTTCTCATCTTCAAGCAATGGACTATTTAATTAAAGGTCACATGTTAGCAGATGTGCCTGCAGTATTAGGTTCTATGGATATAGTATTTGGAGAGGTTGATAGATGAGTCTAAAAAAAATTTCAAAAAATCAACCAGATAATTTTGAATTTGATAGCAAAAATTTAGAAGAAGCTGAAAAAATAATTACAAATTATCCAAAAGGTAAACAAAAAAGTGCTGTAATGGCTTTACTTTATATTGCCCAGAAACAAAATAATAATTGGATACCCTTATCAGCAATGAAATATATAGCAAAGATGTTGGATATGCCTTACATAAAAGTTTATGAAGTTGCAACCTTCTATAGTATGTATAATTTAACTCCTGTAGGAGATTATTTTTTTCAAGTTTGTACAACAACCCCATGTATGATTAGAGGAGCATATAAATTAGTAGATGTTTGTAAAAAAAAAATTTCTGAAAACGAGTCTGAAATTTCTAAAAATGGTAAATCATCATGGATGGAAGTCGAATGTCTAGGAGCTTGCGTTAATTCTCCAATGGTTCAAATTAATGACGATTATTTTGAGGATTTAGATGAGGAAAAATTTAGTAAAATTATAGATCAAATTGATAAAAATCAGAAACCAGAACCAGGTTCATACAGAGGAAGATTAAGCTCAGAGCCTGAAAATATTAGAAAAACTTTATTGAGTAACAAAAATGCTTAAAGACGAAGACAGAATATTTCAAAATTTATACAACGACTTTGGAGCAGAATTGGACTCTGCTAAAAAACGTGGAGACTGGTTAGAAACTAAGGAAATTTTTAATAAAGGTCGAAGTTGGATAATTGAGGAAATTAAAACTTCTCAATTGCGTGGTCGTGGTGGAGCAGGTTTTCCAACAGGTTTGAAGTGGTCTTTTGCCCCCAAAGAAGTAGGTTCGAAACCTCATTATTTGGTTATTAATGCTGACGAGTCTGAACCAGGAACGTGTAAGGATAGAGATATTCTAAGATTTGAACCTCATAAATTAATAGAGGGGTGTCTAATAGCTTCATACGCAGTCAAAGCCCATACCTGCTACATTTATATAAGAGGTGAATATTTTAATGAAGGTCAAAAACTTCAAAAAGCTATTGATGAAGCTTATAGCAATGGATTAATTGGGAAAAATGCATCATCTACTGGATGGGATTTTGATATATTCATTCACTATGGAGCTGGCGCATATATATGTGGAGAGGAAACTGCGCTTTTAGAAAGTTTAGAGGGAAATAAAGGTCAACCAAGACTAAAACCACCTTTTCCAGCATTGATAGGTTTGTATGGCTGTCCAACAATTATTAATAATGTTGAAACAATTGCAGTTGTTCCAACAATATTAAGAAGAGGAGGTAAATGGTTCTCTTCTTTAGGTAGAGAAAAAAACACAGGAACAAAAATTTTTTGTATTTCAGGCAATGTAAATAATCCATGCAATGTTGAGGAAGAAATGGGTGTACCTTTAAAAGATTTAATTGAGAAACATGCGGGGGGAGTTGTCGGAGGCTGGGATAATTTAAAAGCTGTTATACCTGGTGGATCCTCAATGCCTTTATTACCAAGAGAAGTTTGTGATACTATAAAAATGGATTTTGACGCTTGTGTCGAAAATAAAACCGGGCTTGGAACTGCTGGTATTGTTGTTATTAATAAAGATCAAGACATAATTAAATGTATGGCAAGGATTGCCAGATTTTATAAACACGAAAGCTGTGGACAATGTACCCCATGTAGAGAGGGATCTGGCTGGATGTGGAGAATGTTAGAGAGAATGGCAAAGGGTGAGGCAACTAGAGACGAGGTTGACATGTTGATGGATGTTACAAAACAAATTGAGGGACATACAATTTGTGCATTTGGCGAAGGTTCATCATGGCCAGTACAAGGTTTAATAAGAAATTTTAAAGATGAAATTTTAGAGAGAAATAAATATGATCCATTAATTCAAAGAAAGAAAGAAGTTCCTTATTTAGTAGATCAACATCTTTTGGAAAAAGAAAATGCTTAAATTAAAAGTTAATGACATTGATGTTGAAGTTGAAGAAGGTTTGACAGTTCTACAAGCTTGTGAACAGGCAGGAGTAGAAATTCCAAGATTTTGTTATCACGAAAAATTGTCTATTGCTGGAAATTGCAGAATGTGTCTAGTAGAAATGGAAAAATCTCCAAAACCTGTAGCTTCATGTGCAATGCCTGCAGCTGATGGAATGGTAATAAGAACAAATACTGAAAAAGTTGAGAAATCAAGAAAAGGTGTTATGGAATTTTTATTAGCAAATCACCCTTTAGATTGTCCTGTTTGTGATCAAGGTGGAGAATGTGACTTGCAAGACCAGTCTATGTTCTATGGAATTGATAAAAGTAGATTTAAAGAAAACAAAAGGTACGTGCCTGAAAAATATATGGGTCCTTTGATAAAAACCCAGATGACAAGGTGTATACATTGTACTAGATGTGTAAGATTTGCAACTGAAGTTGCAGGTGTTCCTGAGCTAGGTGCGATAGGAAGAGGTGAAGATATGCAAATCACCACTTACTTAGAAAAAGCTATGGAGTCAGAGCTATCAGCTAATGTAATTGATTTATGTCCTGTTGGAGCACTTACATCGAAACCTTATGTTTTTGAGGCAAGACCATGGGAATTAAAAAAAACTGAAACCATAGATGTTATGGATGCTGTTGGCTCAAATATAAGAGTTGATACTTATGGCTGGGAAGTAAAAAGGGTATTACCTAGAATAAATGAGGAAATAAATGAAGAATGGATTTCCGATAAAACTAGGTATGCATGCGATGGTTTAAAAAATCAACGTTTAGATACACCTTATTATAAAAAAAATAAAAAATTTGAAAAAATTTCATGGAAAGATGCTTATACAAAAATTTTCGAAAAAATTTCTAAAACTCAATCTGATAAAATTGCAGCTTTGACAGGCGATATGACAAATATGGAAACAATGTTTGCATTAAAGGATTTCTTTGAAAAAACATTAAGATCTGAAAATCTAGACTCAAGATCTGAAAATTTTTATGTAAATAAGTCAGAAAGAGAAAATTTTATATTTAATTCTAAAATTGAGGGGATTGAAGAGTCTGATTTAATTATTTTAATAGGTGCAAATCCAAGATTTGAAGCAACAATGCTTAATTCCAGAATAAGAAAAAATTATATTAAAAATAAAACACAAATTTATTCTTTGGGAGATGTTGGTGATTTAACTTATCCCTATAAAATTTTAGATAACTCAACAAAAACAATTAAAGATATAGTAAATCATACTCACAAAATTTCCGAAGAGATTTTTAATTCAATAAAGCCTATTTTTATCATTGGTCAAACAGCATTAAAACTAAATTCATCTATTTATATATTTGAGGAATTAAAAAAATATCTTCAAAGTAAAGATAAAATAAATGAAGAATGGAATTCATTAAATATACTATCAAATAATGCTTCTACAGTTGGATCATATTATTTAGACATTTTAAGCTCAGATGATGGGTCTAACCAAACACTTAAAAAAATTCAAAACAATGAAATCGAAGTGCTTTTTTTATTTGGCCAAGAAAATCTAAAGTTTAGAAAAAAAAATGAGTTTATTATTTATGTTGGAAGTCATGGAGATAGAGGCGCTTCTTTAGCAGATATAATTTTGCCCGGTGCAGCCTTTACAGAGCAAGATGGATACTTTGCTAATTTAGAAGGAAAAATACAAAAATCATACAAGTCTTCTTACCCCCCTGGAGATGCAAAAGAAGATTGGGAAATAGTTAATGAATTAGCATCATCTATAAAAAGAAAAAAACTTTATGATAAAAAAGAAGATCTTGATAATGCAATGTTTAACTTCTTAAATATAAACCCAACAAATAAAAAATTTATGACACCAAATTATAAATTCTTGAACGAAAAAATACTAATGGACGATATTGATTATTATCACTCTAATGTTATTGCACGTGCATCAAAAACTATGGGTGAGTGTAAAAGTTTAAGGACAAATTTTAAGAAAACAGGTACTGAGGGATAATGCCAGATTACGCATCACTCCTTTTTTCCGAAGTTCTGAAAATCTTAATGTTGCTAATACCTGTTTTGGTTTCGGTGGCAATGATAGTGTGGCTAGACAGACGTGTTTGGGCGTTTGTTCAAAAAAGAAGAGGCCCAAATGTTGTTGGACCATTTGGTTTATTTCAATCTTTAGCTGACGCTTTAAAATATATTTTTAAAGAAATAATTATCCCTGCTAGTTCAAATAAAGTAATTTTTATTTTAGCCCCAATTATTACAATGACTCTTGCTTTAATATCATGGGCAGTAATTCCATTTAGTGAAGATTTTGTTCTTGCAGATATTAACGTAGGAATACTGTATTTATTTGCTGTATCATCCTTAGGAGTTTATGGAATTATAATGGGAGGATGGGCATCTAACTCAAAGTATCCATTTCTTGGAGCAATAAGGTCAGCTGCTCAAATGGTTTCTTACGAAGTTTCCATCGGAATAATTATTATAAATGTACTTTTGTGCGTGGGATCATTAAATTTATCTGACATTGTAAAAGCACAGGAAAATGTTTGGTATATAATTCCATTATTTCCAATGTTTGTTATATTTTTTATTTCAGCATTAGCTGAAACAAATAGACCTCCTTTTGATTTACCAGAAGCCGAGGCAGAACTTGTTGCAGGTTATCAAACTGAATATTCAGGGATGATGTATGCAATGTTCTGGTTAGGTGAATATGCTAATATTTTATTAATGTGTGCATTAGGGTCTATCTTATTCTTAGGCGGGTGGTTGTCACCTATAGATATTTTTCCATTTAATGTTATTCCCTCACCAATATGGTTAATACTAAAAATTTTATTATTATTTATCTTATTTGCTTTAGTAAAAGCTATTGTTCCAAGATATAGATACGATCAATTAATGCGACTTGGTTGGAAAGTTTTCTTACCTTTGTCTTTAACTTGGGTGGTGTTAACAGCAGGATATTTAATGTATTTCGATTTATTACCGGGAAATTAAAATGAAAATAAAAAGATTTTTTAAAACAATTTTAATGATCGATTTTGTATCTGGATTATTAATAGCGATTAAAGAGTCTTTTCGACAAAAAAAAACTATAAATTATCCATTTGAAAAAGGATTTGTTAGCCCACGCGCAAGAGGTGAGCACGCTTTAAGAAGATATCCAAATGGAGAAGAAAGATGTATAGCGTGTAAATTATGTGAAGCAGTTTGCCCAGCACAAGCAATTACTATTGAGTCGCAGGAAAGATCAGACGGCAGTCGTAAAACGACTAGATATGATATTGATATGCTAAAATGTATATATTGTGGATTGTGCGAACAATCATGTCCTGTAGATGCTATAGTACAAGGACCAAATTTTGAATTTGCCACACAAACAAGAGAAGAACTTTATTATAACAAGGATAAGTTATTAGAAAATGGAGACAGATGGGAAAGTATCTTAGCAGCAAATATTAAAGCTGACAGTTCTCATCGATAAATAGATGATAGCACACGCAGTTGTTTTTTATATTTTTTCTTTGATTGCAATTGTTTCAGCAATAATGGTAACAGTTTCAAGAAATACTGTTCATTCAGTTTTTTTTTTAATCTTAGATTTCATAAGCATATCCTGCCTTTTTATTATGATAGGAGCAGAATTTTTAGGAATGATAATGTTAATCGTTTATGTGGGGGCAGTTGCAGTTTTATTTCTTTTTGTTGTAATGATGTTAAATGTTGCACAGCAGAAAAATGAATGGTTCGTAGCAAGTGATAGTAGCTCTCATATACCCGTAGGTCTCTTAGTTAGTTTAGTAATTTTTTCAGAATTACTGATTGTCATAGGTGGATGGAAGTACAAAGCTGAACTGCAAGAATCTATAAATATAAATCTGAATTTAAATTTAACAAATACCCAGTCTTTGGGTAATGTTATTTACACTGACTATGTTCACTTATTTCAATTATCAGGAATGGTGCTTTTGGTTGCTATGATCGGAGCAATTGTGCTCACTTTTAGGAAACGATCTGGCGTAAAAACACAAAGCTATTTTAAACAAATTTCCAGGGAAAGAAATGAAGGCGTTGAATTGATAGACGTAGAAACAAAAAAAGGAGTTAAAATAGATGCTTAGTATTGGTCTCGGTCATTATTTAACCCTTGCTGCTATTATATTTACTATTGGAGTGGTTGGTATTTTTTTAAATAGAAAAAACGTTATTGTTATTTTGATGAGTATTGAATTAATTTTGTTATCCGTAAATATTAACTTGGTTTCCTTTTCAATTTTTATTAATGATCTCAGTGGTCAAGTTTTTACACTATTTATATTAACAGTAGCTGCAGCTGAGGCTGCTATAGGATTAGCAATTATAGTTATTTATTATAGGAATTCAGGAACAATTAGAGTTGAAGAGATTGACAGTTTAAAAGGATGAAATGGGATATTATATTTTATTTTTACCACTCGCTGCATCAATAATATCTGGATTTTTTGGAAAATTAATTGGAGACAAAGCATCTCAATTAATTACAAGTTTGTTTGTTTCCATATCAGCTTTTTTATCAGTTATTGTTTTATATAATGTTATAGCTACTGGATACTCAGAAAACTTAATTATTGCTAAATGGATAAATTCAGGAAGTCTTAATGTAAATTGGTCAGTAAATATTGATTCACTTTCTGCAGTTATGCTTGTCGTTGTTACATTGGTCTCGGCCATAGTGCATATATATTCAATTGGTTACATGTCTCATGATCCACATAAGTCACGTTTCATGTCTTATTTATCATTATTCACATTTGCAATGTTAACTCTTGTTACATCTGATAATTTTATACAATTGTTTTTTGGCTGGGAAGGAGTTGGATTATGTTCATACTTTTTAATTGGGTTCTGGTTTAAGAAAGAAAGTGCAAATAAAGCAGCGATTAAAGCATTTATTGTAAACCGGGTTGGTGATTTTGGATTTGCTTTAGGTATTTTTTTAATTTTTTATTTATTTGGGACAGTAAACTACGATGAAGTTTTTCAACAAATTCCAAATATATTAGATAAGGAATTAAATTTCCTTAGTTTTGACATCAATTCTGTAGACTTAATTTGTTTACTTTTATTCGTCGGTGCAATGGGTAAATCTGCACAATTTTTACTTCACACATGGTTACCAGACGCAATGGAAGGCCCTACGCCCGTATCAGCACTTATTCATGCTGCAACAATGGTAACAGCTGGAGTATTTCTGGTCGTAAGATGTTCACCAATTTATGAATATTCTGAATTAGCTTTATCTGTTGTAACTATTATTGGAATGGTAACAGCAATTTTTGCTGCGAGTGTTGCTTTAGTTCAGACAGATATTAAAAAAATTATTGCTTATTCAACCTGTAGTCAATTAGGGTATATGTTTTTTGCGGCAGGTGTTGGAGCATATAATGTTGCAATGTTTCATTTATTTACTCATGCCTTTTTTAAAGCACTTTTATTTTTAGGCTCTGGTTCTGTAATTCATTCGTTTAAAGATGAGCAAAATATTAATTTAATGGGAGGTGTCTGGAAAAAAATACCTTACACATATAGTTTAATGATAATTGGAACCCTAGCACTCACCGGATTTCCTTTGTTATCAGGATTTTACTCAAAAGATGCAATTATTGAGTTTGCATATTTAAGTGGGAACAATGTTGGAATGTATGCAGCCTACGTCGGAATTTTCACAGCCTTTTTAACATCAATATATTCATGGAGACTTATTTTTAAAACTTTTCATGGCACTTATAATAATTCAGAATTAAATATTGATAATATGCATGAGTCACCACCAACAATGCTTATACCACTTATTATTCTTGCAATTGGTGCAATTTTTGCTGGCATGCTATTTAAAGATCTATTTATTGGGAAAGAATTATCTTATGTATTTTGGAATAGTTCAATTAAATTTCTTGAACCATTAAGTACAGATCATCCACCTAATTGGTTTTTATTTTTAACCCCATCTCTAGTTGTCATATCAATACCATTATCATTTTTTCTGTTTGTAAGAAATTTGTCAGTTGTAGATGAAATTGCTAAAATAAATAAACCACTTTATATTTTTTTACAAAAAAAATGGTATTTCGATGAACTTTATGACTTTATTTTTGTAAATCCGTCAAAAAGAATTGGAAAATTTTTATGGAAACAAATTGATGGGTCAGTTATTGATAGATTCGGACCTGATGGAATATCTAAAGTGATAAAAAATTTTTCAGCTAGAGCTGTTAAATTTCAAAGTGGGTATATCTACCAATATGCATTTATAATGCTTCTTGGTTTCTCAGTTTTACTAACTTTATTAATTTTAGTATAATGGACTTTCCAATCATTTCATCTTTAATAATACTGCCAACAATTGGTGCTTTGTTTATTTTATTTACAAAATCATCAAATAGTAAATATCAAAGCAGTAAATATGTTGCATTATTCATATCTTTAGCAAACTTTATTCTCTCAATATATCTTTGGTTAATTTTTGATAAATCTTCTATTAATTTTCAATTTGTAGAAAATAGAGAATGGTTATCTGGTTTTATTAACTATAAAGTAGGGGTTGATGGAATTTCAATTTTATTTATTTTACTTACAACTTTTATAACACCAATTTGTATAATTTCTGTAATTTCAACAATTAAGCACCGTTTAAAAGATTTTTTAATAGCAATACTTATAATGGAAACTCTAATGATTGGAGTTTTCTGCTCCCTCGATTTAATAATTTTCTATTTATTTTTTGAAGGTGGCTTAATACCTATGTTCCTAATTATCGGTATCTGGGGTGGTGAAAGAAGAGTTTATTCAGCCTTCAAATTCTTTTTATATACCTTGCTAGGTTCAGTTTTAATGTTGATTGCAATAATATCTATTTATTGGATATCTGGAACAACTGATGTTGAAAAGTTGTATGAAATTGGAATTGGAGAACAATATCAAAAACTTTTATGGCTAGCTTTCTTTAGTTCATTTGCAGTAAAAACACCTATGTGGCCGGTACACACTTGGTTGCCAGATGCTCACGTTGAGGCACCAACTGCAGGATCTGTTTTACTTGCAGCAATATTACTAAAAATGGCTGGGTATGGATTTATAAGATTTTCTTTAGGATTATTTCCATTAGCTTCTGAATATTTTGTGCCACTTGTCTTTGCATTAAGTTTGATTGCAATTATTTACACATCTTTAGTTGCTCTAATGCAGGAAGATATGAAAAAGTTGATTGCTTATTCTTCAGTTGCGCATATGGGTTTTGTAACACTTGGAATTTTTACCATGACGCAACAAGGCATTGAGGGCAGTATATTTCAAATGATCAGTCATGGATTAGTGTCAGCAGCTCTATTCTTAAGCGTTGGTGTTGTTTACGATAGAAATCATACAAGATTGATAAAAAAATATGGCGGGTTAGTAACTGTGATGCCAAAATATGGTATTGTATTTATGATATTTGCCCTAGGTTCTCTAGGACTTCCAGGTACAAGCGGATTTATTGGCGAATTTCTAATCTTAATGGGCACATTCAAAAAAAGTTTTCTAGTTGCAACTATTGCAAGTTTAGGTGTTATTTTAGGAGCAGCTTACATACTTTGGATGTACAAAAGAGTTGTATTTGGTGAAATAATTCATGAAGAAATTAAAAGTATGAAAGATCTAAAAAAATTTGAGTTATTAATTCTTATTTTATTAGCAATACCAATTATATTTTTCGGATTTTATCCAGAGCCATTAATAAATTCAATTGAAACATCTGTAACAAGTTTATTAGATAACTATAATACAAATTTAACACAAAGTATTGCAAAGAAATAATGGAAAATTTAGAAATAATCTTACCTGAAATATTTTTATCACTAATAATAATGTTCTTACTTCTATTTGGGGTTTTTAAAAATAATAGTTCAAAATTAATATATAATTTAACAACTTTCAGTTTGATTATAATATTTGCCTTATTATTAAATCTTTACCAAGTTTCAGATTTATCAATTTTTAACAATAGTTACAAAGTTGATAGTTTGGCAACATTCATGAAATTATTGACCATTGGGTCTGGGATTTTTGTGATGCTTACTTCCTCAAAATATATTGAAATAAACAATATTAGCAAAATGGAATATCCAATTTTAATATTAAGTTCTATTTTAGGAATGATGGTAATGATCAGTTCAAACGATTTAATTGTATTTTACATGGGTCTTGAATTACAATCTTTAGCACTATATGTACTTGCATCTTTTAATAGAGAAAATCTTTTATCTACAGAGTCTGGTCTTAAATATTTTGTACTAAGCGCCCTGTCATCAGGTTTGTTACTCTATGGTTGTTCATTAATATATGGTTTTTCAGGATCTACAAATTTTAATATTATTTTAGAAAATTCAAATGCAGGCCAATATGGAATTACTTTTGGTATTGTTTTTATATTAGTTGGATTAGCATTTAAAATCTCAGCAGTTCCATTTCACATGTGGGCTCCAGATGTTTATCAAGGATCCCCAACTTCAGTAACAACATTTTTTGCGGTACTGCCAAAAATTGCAGCCTTATCGGTTTTTATAAGATTTTTGTATGTCCCATTTGCTGAAATGAACGATCAATGGCAAATGATTATTATATTTTTATCTATTGCATCTATGATTTTTGGAGCTGTTGCTGCAATAGGTCAAAAAAATCTAAAACGACTTATAGCTTACAGCTCAATAGGGCATATGGGATATGCTTTAACTGGTTTAGCTGCTGGAACAAATCAGGGAATACAAGGATCTATAAGCTATATTGCAATTTACCTAGTTATGAATTTAGCTTTCTTTAGCTGCATGTTCATGCTGCGAAGAAATAATGAGTATTATGAAAGCATTGAGGATTTATCTGGTCTTTCCAAAAATCACCCATTGTTATCATTTTCATTACTTATAATATTATTTTCACTCGCAGGCATACCTCCACTTGCAGGTTTTTTTGCAAAATTTTATGTATTTATGGCTGTAATTGAGCAAAAAATGTATTTTTTGGCGATTGTGGGATTACTATCTACTGTTATAGCTGCTTTTTATTACCTAAGAATTATAAAAATTATATATTTTGATAAAGAAAAAGAAAAATTTGAAACAGACCATCATCTTGGATTAAAGTTAACATTGGCTGTATCAACTATATTTATTTTAGCATATTTTATTTATCCCAGCGGTTTAACTGAGATAGTTTCAAAAATAAATATTATTTAATGAAATTGAAAATATTCCCTTTTAAAAAAGTTAAAAGCACAAATTCTACAGCGATAAGATTAATTAATCAGAATATAAAATTTGGATTAGTCACCTCAGAAAGACAATATAAAGGAAGAGGCCAGCGGACAAATAAGTGGATATCAAAATATGGAAATATTTTTTTATCTATATTTTTTCCTATAAAAAAAAACTTGTCTATAAAAAATATAACTAAAATAAATTTAAACGTAGTTAAAAAAGTTATTAAAAAACATATTAATGAAAAGATAAATATTAAACTTCCAAATGATATACTGATAAATCAATCAAAAATTTGTGGAATACTCCAGGAAACAATTTTTAAAAATAATATGAAGTACATAATCATTGGAATTGGGATTAATTTAAATAATAGTCCGATTATACCAAATTATTGTACATCATATCTAAATAAATATAGTAAAAAAAAAATTAAAAAATTTGAATTAATAAAAGAGTTGAAAACAAACTTTGAGAAAAAAATTGAAAATTTAATATAATGATTTTAGTAGGCGATATTGGTAACACAGATATAAAGATTTCTTTATATAGTAATTATAAAAAATTAATCTTGAAAAAGAGGATTAATCCAATTTTATTAAATCTGAATAAATTAAGCTTACATTTTAGTTTCTTGAAAAAATATTTAAAAGGTATAGATAAAATTTTATTTTGTTCAGTGGTTCCAAATAAATTTATAAAAATAAAAAAATATTTTGAAAAAATTACTAATAAAAAATGTTATGAATTAAAAAAACTTAAAATTGAAAAATTAATTAAAATTAAAGTAAAAAAAAATCAAGTAGGGTCTGATAGACTTGCAAATGCAATATCAGTTTTAGAACCTAATAAAAATTTTATTATTATAGATTTTGGAACAGCAACAACTTTTGATATAGTAATTAATAAAAATTATATTGGAGGCGTTATTGCTCCAGGTGTTCAATTGTCGCTTGATAATCTAACTTACAAAGCCTCCTTAATTCCTAAAATAAATTTAAAAAAAATTAAAAATGTTATAGGAAAAAATACAACTTCTGCAATTAATTCTGGTTTTTATCTTGGTTATAACGGTTTAATTGACAATATAATTAAATTGATTATTAAACAAACTCGAAAAAAATTTATGATTGTTTTAACTGGTGGTTTGTCTCACTTATTCAAAAATTCAATAAATAGAAAAGTTAAACTAGACAAAGATTTAACGATAAATGGTGTATTGAAAGCATCAGATTTAATTAAGTAATTAAAATGAAAGAAGAATTAATTTTTTGTCCTTTAGGTGGATCTGGAGAGATCGGCATGAATATGAACCTATTTGCTTATGGTAAAGCTGATAATCAAAAATGGATAATTGTTGATATAGGTGTTACATTTGCAGATGATACTGTACCTGGCGTAGATTTAATATACCCCGACCCTGGTTTCATAGTTGATAAAAGAGATGATTTACTCGGGATAGTTTTGACTCATGCACACGAAGATCACATAGGGGCCATAGCGCACATTTGGCCAAAATTAAAATGTAAAATTTTTGCAACACCATTTACATCGGTTCTAATTAATGAAAAATTTAAAGAGAAAAAAATAGACATTTCAGAATATTTAAAAATTGTTCAATTAAACAGTACATTAAATCTTACTCCATTTAAGATTGAGTTTGTAACCTTAACTCATTCAATTCTTGAGCCAAACGGTCTAAAAATAGAAACACCTGTAGGAAATATACTTCATACAGGCGACTGGAAATGTGATCCTGACCCACTGATTGGTGAAAATATAAACTCTAATAGATTAAAAGAGATCGGCAAAGAAGGTGTTCTTGCAATGATTTGTGACTCAACAAATGTATTTAGCGCTGGAAGAGCAGGCTCAGAATTAGATGTAAGAAAAAATATGCTGAAAGTAATGGAAAGACTTGATAAGCGAATTATTATTACTTCGTTCGCTTCAAATGTAGCAAGAATGGAGAGTGCATTTTATTGTGCAGAAAAGACTGGAAGACAAATTGCTTTAGTTGGAAGATCAATGCATAGAATCTATAAAGCTGCAAGACAATGTGGATATTTAAATACCGTAATTGAACCCCTAGACTCTAGAGATGTAAAAAATATATCAAGAGAAAAAATTGTTTACTTATGCACAGGCAGTCAAGGAGAGCCTATGGGTGCCATGACTAGAATAGCTAATTATATTCATCCCGACGTATTTATAGAGAGGGGTGATGCAGTTATTTTTTCATCAAAGATAATTCCTGGTAATGAAAAAAAATTATATAAACTGCATAATCAATTAGTTAAAGAGGGTATTGAAGTTATTTCTGAGGATAGTGAATTTATACACGTATCAGGTCACCCAAATAGAGAAGATTTAAAAGATATGTATAATTGGATTAAACCTAAGTCTGTAATTCCAGTGCACGGCGAACATCGACACATGATAGAACACATAAACTTTGCAAAAGAAATGCAAGTTCCTTATCCTGTTAAAGTAGAAAACGGAGATATTGTAAGACTATATCCAGGAGAAAAACCAGAAGTTTGTGATAAAGCCCCGAGTGGAAAGTTGTATGTTGATGGTAATATTAGTGTTGAAGAAGACGCACAATCAATAAAAGAAAGAAAAAATTTATCAGCAAATGGTTTTGTTGAGGCAACAATTTTGATTACTCCGAAGGGAAATATTCATAATAGGCCTTTATTAACTTTCAAAGGTTTACCTATCTATGAAAAAGAAGAATTTCAACACGGTCTTGAGGAAGAAATTGAAAAAACTACAAAAACATTTTCAATGAATAATAAAAAACAGGAAACAAATCTTATTGAGGCTTTAAAATCAACTTGTAGAAAATATACAAAAGAAAAAACTGGCAAAAGGCCCCTCACAAATATAAATTTAGTGAGGATATAGTTGAGTATTACAGGATCATTAGTAGTTTTTGTTTGTCTATGGTGGATTATATTTTTCGCAATACTGCCAATTGATGTAAATAGGGAAAAAAAAGAAAATATAGAAGGTGTTGATCCAGGAGCTCCCGAAAATCCTAAAATTTTAAAAAAAATTGGTTATTCTACTTTGATTACATCAATTATATTTATAATCATTTATTTATTAGTAAAATATGAATATTTTAATTTAAGAAACTTTATCAACTAATGTATTTTTCAAAATCATTTATTCCAATTCTTAAAAATAATCCCACAGAGGCTAAAATAAAATCTCATCAATTAATGTTAAGAGTAGGAATGATCAAACAGTCCTCTGCTGGAATTTACTCATGGTTACCATTAGGCTTTAAAGTGATGAAAAAAATTGAACAAATTGTAAGAGAAGAACAAGATAGAGTTGGCGTCCAAGAAATATTAATGCCAACAATTCAATCATCAGAAATCTGGAAGGAAAGTGGTCGTTACGATGATTATGGTGAAGAAATGTTACGTATAAAAGATCGTCAAAACAGAGAAATGCTTTACGGACCTACAAATGAGGAGCTAGTTACTGAAATTTTTAGATCTAGTATTAAATCATATAAATCACTTCCACAGTTACTCTACCATATTCAATGGAAATTTAGAGACGAATTGCGTCCAAGATTTGGAATCATGAGATGTAGAGAGTTTTATATGAAAGATGCTTACTCATTTGATTTGACAGATGATGATGCATTTTTTTCTTACAATAAATTTTTTCTTTCTTATCTAAGAACGTTTAAAAGATTGAACTTATCAGCTATACCAATGGCAGCAGACACTGGACCTATTGGAGGAAATTTATCACATGAATTTATTATATTAGCTGAAACAGGTGAGAGTAAAATTTACACAGATAAAAGAATTTTTGAAGTTGATAGTGAAATTGCTAACATTGAAAAAAATTCATTAAATTCATTAAGAGAAGAGTATGAAAAATTTTATGCAGTAACAGATGAAAAATTTGATAAAGAGGAGTTTGAAAAAAAAGTTTCGGAAAACCAAAGAATTAATACTAAAGGGATTGAAGTGGGGCACATATTTTACTTTGGAGATAAATATTCTAAACCAATGAATGCAGCAGTTGATTTTAATGGAAAAAAGGAATTCGTTAAAATGGGATCTTATGGAATAGGTGTATCAAGATTAGTAGGCGCCATAATTGAGGCAAAATATGATGATAAAAACGAAATCATGAAATGGCCAATTTCAGTAGCTCCTTATGACTGTGCAATATTACCAATGATAAATAAAAATAATGATTCTAATTTAGAAAAATCAAATAAAATTTTAAAAGATTTGAATAAAAATAACATTGATACCATTATCGATGATACCGAAGAAAATATTTCAGCAAAGATAAAAAAATTTAATTTAATTGGAATCCCATTTCAATTGATATTGGGAAAAAAATCAGAAGGAGATACTTTTGAATTCAAAGAAGTTGGAAAAGAAACACAAAATTTGAAAATTGAAGAAATAATTACTCAAATTAAAAAAGCAAAATCAAATTGATAAATAAGTTAGAAAAAGAGATAATCTTTAGATTTCTTAAAAGCAGGAAAAAAGATAGTTTTTTAAATTTAATTTCAATTTTTTCATTTATAGGCATCACGCTAGGTGTGGCAGTTTTAATTATAGTTATGTCCGTGATGAATGGATTTAGAACCGAATTAATCAACAAAATAGTTGGTTTCAATGCACATGCAGTTGTTAAATCTTACGATAAAAAGTTAAATATTGATTTTGAAACAACCAAAAATATTTCTGAGGAAGTAGATAACATAATTTTAAGTAACGATGGTGAGGCTGTTATAATTAATAAAAACTCAACCAAAGGCGTTTTATTAAAAGGTTTTTTATCCCAAGATTTTACCAAACTCAATGTTTTGCAAAATAAAAATTTTTTTGGATTAAAAACATTAAATGAAAATGAAATATCAATCGGAAAAGATCTAAGTATTAATTTTAATTTAGATATAGGTGACAAAATAACAATTATGTCACCAGTGGGTGTACAAACTTTGGTTGGAAATCTTCCTAAACAGGAAATATTTAAGATTACCTCAATATTTGATAGTGGTTTATCCGATTATAATGAAAATGTTGCATATATAAATCTAAAAACTTTAGAAAACTTGTTTGATAAAAATGAAAATCAAAGATTTCTAGAATTTTATTTTAAAAACCCTCATGAAGCAGATAGCCTAAAAAATAAATTATCAAATATATACAGTGAAGAATATGTTTATACTTGGGCTGATTTGAATTCTTCGTTATTTTCTGCTTTAAAAGTTGAAAGGAATGTGATGTTCATTATTTTATCACTAATAATTATCGTAGCGGCATTCAATATTATATCTGGCTTAACAATTTTAGTTAAAAATAAAACAAGAGATATTGGTATATTAAAATCTATAGGAGTTCAAAATTCTTCAATAAAAAAAATATTTTTCATGATTGGTTTTATAATTGGCACTTCTGCTACAGTCTTTGGTGTTATGATTGGTACTCTATTCTCGATTTATATAGAAAATATCCGAAATTTTATTAGCGAAATTTTTAATATCACTTTATTTCCAGAAGAAATTTATTTTTTAAGTAAAATGCCATCTGAAATTGATCCTCAATCTATTATTTTAATTTCTTTTTGCTCAATTATCTCAACAGTTATTGTATCAATTTTTCCTGCCACACAGGCAGCTAAATTAGATGCAGTCAAAACTTTAAAATATGAGTAAATCAATTGTATTAAAAAATATTGAAAAAAAATATTTCTCACACACCAATATAAAAGTTTTAAATGATATTAGTTTTACTTTTGAAAAAGGTAAAATTTATTCTTTAGTTGGACCATCTGGTTCGGGTAAATCAACACTTTTAAATTTGTTGTCTTTAGTAGATAAGCCAAACTCTGGATCGATTGAAATTTTAAGTAAAAAAATAAATTTTCAGAAAAAAGTAGAAAATGATAAAATTAGATCTGCAAAAATTGGGATAATTTATCAGGATAAAAACCTGTTAAATGATTTTACTGCTCTAGAAAATATTTATTTACCAAAATTATTATTAACTAATGATAAAAAAAACTCGATTGAGGAGGCTAAAAAAATTAGTAAAAAAGTTAATTTAACCTCAAGGTTAAATCATTATCCATCAGAGTTATCAGGTGGAGAGATTCAGAGAGTTGCCATATCTAGAGCATTAATAAATGAACCAGAGATAATATTAGCAGATGAACCAACGGGAAGCTTAGATTTTGATAATGCTAAACAAATATTTAAAATTTTATTCAACTTAAAAAATAAAAATCGAGTTATAATTTTTGCAACTCATAATAGATATTTTGCAAATATGGCCGATTGTAAATTGCAAATGATAAATGGTAAGATAAAACTTACCAATGCAAGAGTCGATTAGCAAAACATTTAATCATTTCAAAATACATACACAATATTCTATTTGTGAGGGTGCCGCTAAAATAGATCTGCTTAAAGAGTATTGTAAATCAAACAAAGTACAATCCTTAGGAATATCTGACACAGCAAATTTATGTGGAGCCCTAGAATTTTCTGAGAGTATAGCGTCTGTTGGTACCCAGCCAATAATAGGTACTCAAATTAACTTTAAATATAAAGATTATTATGGATTAATTCCTTTAATAGCTAAAAATTATATTGGCTATAAAAACATAATCGAATTATCTTCTAAATCTTATCTAGAAAATGACTCTTTAAATGATCCACATTGTAAATTTGAAGATTTAATACATTTTAAAGAAGGTATTATCATCCTCTCAGGATCAATTAACTCATTATCAGGAAATCTTTTTAACAAAGGGTTGTTAGAGGAATTGAGTAGTATTTATAAAACTTTTTCAGAAAACTTTGCTGACAATTTTTATATAGAAATACAAAGACACAATGATGCTAATGAAAAACAATTTGAAAGTTATAATTTAGATCAATCTAAAAATTTGAATTTACCAATCATTGCCTCTAACGAAGTTTTCTACATTGATAAATCAATGCATGAAGCTCATGACGCTTTAATGTGTATTGGACAAAAAACATATGTCAATGATGGTAATAGAAATAGGCTTTCTAATAATCATTACTTAAAAAGTTCTGATGAAATGATAGAATTGTTCAAAGATCTTCCAGAGGCACTTGAAAATAATTTTAGTCTTCCTTATAGATGCAATTATAGACCATTACCATCAAAGCCAATTTTGCCAAATATTTCAGATAATGACATTGATGCAAACCAAGCTCTCATAAATGAATCTTTAAATGGTCTTAAAGAAAAATTCGAAAAAATTTTCAACGTAAATGAAAACAAATTAAATACTAATGATGATTATAAAAAATATAAAATAAGATTAGATCATGAAATTAGCATTATAACCAAAATGAATTACTCTGGTTATTTTTTAATAGTTTCTGATTATATTAAGTGGGCAAAAAATAATAATATTCCAGTTGGACCAGGAAGAGGGTCTGGAGCAGGTTCTTTAGTTGCATGGTGTCTTTCAATTACAGATATTGATCCAATTAAATTTAACTTGATTTTTGAGAGATTTTTAAACCCAGATAGAATTTCAATGCCAGATTTTGATATAGATTTTTGCGAGGAAAAAAGGGATTTAGTCTTTGAATATCTAACAACAAAATATTCTAACAGTGTAGCTCATATAATTACTTTTGGTAAATTAAAAGCTAGGATGGTTATCAGAGACGTTGGTAGGGTATTAGGATTACCCTATGGTTTTATAGATGGTATTTGTAAAATGATTCCATTTGATCCCTCAAGACCATCAAATTTACAAGAATGCATAAATGTTGAGCCTAGACTTCAAAAATTAATACAGGATGATAAGAGAGTTAATAGGCTTATAGAATTATCATTAAAATTAGAAGGCCTTAATAGAAACGTCGCAACGCATGCAGCGGGAGTTGTTATAGCAGATAAAAAATTAACTGAAACTACACCACTTTACAAAGACTCTGGATCAGACCTATTATTACCTTCGACTCAATTTGACATGTATTCTGCCGAAAATGCTGGATTGGTAAAATTTGATTTTTTAGGTTTAAAAACTTTAACTGTAATAGATAAAACACAAAAACTAGTAAATGAAAAAGATCCTAATTTTAGAATAGATAAAATTAATTACGAGGATCAAAAAGTATATGATTTATTATCTAGTGGAAAAACAGTCGGATTATTTCAACTTGAAAGCTCCGGAATGAAAGATGCTTTAGTGCATATGAAACCTAATAGATTAGAAGATATTATTGCTTTAGTTGCTCTATATAGACCTGGGCCAATGAGCAATATACCAATCTATAATGATTGCAAACATGGACTTAAAGAACCTGATTATCTTCATCCAAAATTAGAAGAAATTTTAAAGCCAACCTATGGAGTAATAATTTATCAAGAACAGGTCATGCAAATTGCACAAACATTATCTGGTTTTACAGCTGGTGAAGCAGATATTTTAAGAAGAGCAATGGGAAAAAAGAAAAGAGCAGAGCTTGAAAAACAAAAACAAAGATTTGTTGAGGGAGCATTCAAAAATGGTATTAGTAAAGACATTGCAGCAGGCATTTTTCTTAAAATAGAACCTTTTGCTGAGTATGGATTTAATAAAAGCCACGCAGCAGCATATGCAGTAATAGCCTATCAAACTGCATATTTAAAAACATATTATCCTCATGACTTCTTTGCAGCATCAATGTCAATGGAACTATCTAATCAAAAAAAATTGAGTGAATTTTATGAAGAACTTAAAAGACTAAATATTGAAATTATTAGACCAGATATAAATAAATGTTTTGTAGATTTTACATCAAACGGTAAACAGTTTTTTTATGCACTTGGCGCTATAAAAAATGTTGGTTATGAAGCAATTTCAAATATAGTTAAAGAAAGACAAAACAATGGAGAGTATAAAAACATATCTGAATTTGTAAAAAGAGTTGATCCAAAGGATATAAATAAACTTCAACTAGAGGGTTTAGTTAGAGCTGGTGCATTTGATAATTTAAATAATAATAGACAATCAATATATAATTCTATTCCAAATATTATATTAAAGTCAAAAAACAATTTTGAAAATAAACAAGCTAACCAATTTGATTTATTTGATGATAAACTAAGTAATGAAGAAAACATTCTAGAAGATACTGCAGACTGGAATATTGATATCAGACTTACAAAAGAGTTTGAAACATTGGGTTTTTATATTTCTGATCATCCATTAAATCAGTACGAATCTATATTCGATCAATACAATATTGTAAGTTATGATAATTTTCAAAACGATGAAAATTTATTGAGCTCTAATATTGCTTGCACAGTCTTAAAAACTCAAGAAAAAAAAACACAAAAAGGAACATCTTATGCAATAATTAAATTTTCAGACTTACATAGTGTTTTTGAATTATTTGTTTTTTCAGACATTTTTGAAATTAATCGCGAAGTTTTAAAAGAGGGAAATTCTCTAATGCTGACTTTAATGAAAAATTATGTTGATGAGAAAAAAATACAAAAAAAAATTAACGTTAAAAAAATTATTACTTTAAAAGAAGTAATTAGCAAGCCATTTGATTTATTAAAACTTAATTTTAATGATTTATCAGAATTGGAAAAAATTAAACATCTTAAAAAGAAAGAGGGCAAGACAACAATTAAATTTGAAATACAGGATAAGCAAAATAAACTTGTTTTTGGTTTAAAAGATAAAAGAAAAATTGACTTCGAGCAGCTAAATTCGCTTAAAATCAAGGAAAATTTAATAATTGAGTAAAAAAAATTCTTGATATTATATTTTTAAATTGTATTTAGTTCTAAAATTAATACGCACACAATTTTTGGTTTTATACCTCCGGTCCCTTTGGGGCAATAATTGTGGTGGCATAACCGGGAAAAAATATGAAAATACCTAACCTAACAATTGAACAACTATTAGAAGCTGGCGTTCATCTTGGCCACAAAACATTAAGATGGAATCCAAAAATGAAAAAATATATTTTTGGAAAAAGAGACTCAATACATATAATCGATTTAACACAAACATTAGAACTAACTAATGTTGCATTAGAAAAAGTATATTCAACAATTTCAAATGGTGGAAAAATACTTTTTATATCAACAAAGAAACAAGCTTCAGAGGCTATCGCAGAATTAGCCAAAAATACTAATCAATATTATGTAAATTATAGATGGCTTGGCGGAATGTTAACTAACTGGGGCACAATCTCAAATTCTATTAAAAAATTAAATAAGATAAATTTAGATCTATCATCTGAAAATAGAGGCTTTACAAAAAAAGAACTTTTAAAGATGAGCGGTCAAAGAGATAAACTGCAAAGATCCTTAGGTGGAATTGCAGAAATGAAAAAAGTACCTGATCTTGTTTTCATAATCGACACAAATTATGAATCACTTGCAATTAAAGAATCTATTAAATTAAGTATACCAATTGTAGCAATATTAGATACAAATTCTGATCCAGAGGGTATAGACTTTCCAATTCCTGGTAATGATGATGCAAGGAGATCAATTGATCTTTATTGTAATTTATTAAAAGAAACTATTAATAATGCGAAAAAGGATTTGCCACAAGAAGTAGAAACTAAATCTGAAGAAAAAAAAATAGATATTAGTGAGAAATCAACAAAAGAAAATAAGAATATAATAATAAATTAATTATTTAACTTAAACGTGAAATAATGAGTGACATTGAAAATATTAAAAAACTAAGACAATCTACAGGTGCAGGTTTTAAAGATTGCAATGCTGCATTAAAAGAGTCCAAAGGAAATCTGGATAAGGCTGCAGAAATCTTAAGGATTAAAGGTATTGCAAAGGCATCAAAAAAAATGTCACGAGATGCAAAAGAAGGGGTTATAGTTGTTACTGGTGACACTCAAAAGACTTCACTAATTGAAGTAAATTGTGAAACTGATTTTGTTGCAAAAAACGATAATTTTTTAAATTTTGTTAAGGAATTAAGTGAAATAAATAATGATTGTTCTTCAGATATAGAAAAATTAAATAAATCAGCTATGGCCAATGGAAAAACAGTTGAGGAAAATTTGGTCGCTTTAATTGCTAAAATAGGTGAAAAAATTACAATCGGAAAAACATCAACAATAGAAAATTCAAATGCACAAAATTTTATTTATCAACATTCCGTCATTAAAGACAATGTTTCAAAATTAGGTGTTGTTGTTTCTATTGAACCTTCAGAGGATAATGATCAAATAAAATCTTTTGGAAAACAACTTTCTATGCATATTGCTGCGTCAAATCCAATTGCCTTAAACTCAGATGAGATAAAAGAGGATATTATTAAAAAAGAGCAAGAATTGATAGCAGAGGAGTTAAAAAATTCAGGAAAACCAGAGGAAATTGCAAAAAAAATAAGTTTAGGTAAAATTAATAAATTTAAAGAAGAAAATAGTTTAATGACACAAGATTGGGTAATGGAACCAAAGAAAAAAGTTAAAGATATTTTAAATGAAATAAAAATACCAAAACTTAAAATTAAAGAGTTTAAAAGAATAAAAATTGGGGAATAATGTTTAATTCATCTTTGTATGATGAAAAAATGTCAAAAACATTAGACGTTTTTGCAAAAGAACTTTCATCTTTAAGAACAGGTAGAGCTAATGCTAGTATGCTAGATTTAGTTAGAGTTGATGTATACGGTCAACAAATGCCTATAAATCAGTTAGGTAGTATAACAACACCTGAACCTAGAACTATTAATATTCAAGTTTGGGATATAAACAACGTTAATATAATAGACGCAGCAATTAAAAAATCTGAACTTGGCCTAAATCCTCAAATAGATGGTCAATTGATAAGACTACCAGTACCAGATCTTAGTGAGGAGAGAAGAGGCGAAATGAAAAAAATTGTAAGATCTATGGGTGAAAAATGTAAGGTATCAATTAGAAATATTCGAAGAGACGGAAATGATGAATTAAAGAAAAACCTAAAAAATAAAGAAATTTCTGAGGATGAGCTCAAAAAAAATGAAAAAATTATTCAAGACCACACGGATAAATATATAAAAATGATTGATGAAAAAGTTATGTCTAAAGAGAAAGACATAATGACTATATGACATCACCCAAACATGTGGCCATTATAATGGATGGAAACGGTAGATGGGGATTAAAAAAAAATAAAACAAGAAATCATGGCCATCTTCAAGGGATTAAAACCGTTGAAAAAATAATTCATGCATCATTGAAAAAAAACTTGAAATTTTTAACACTATATACATTTTCGACAGATAACTGGAAGAGACCAAAAACAGAAATAAATTTTTTATTTAGAATTTTAGAAAGTTATGTAGATAAAGAATTAAAAAATTTAATTAAAAAACAAATCAAGATAAAAATTATAGGTAACTTAAAAAAAATTCCTAGAAATTTAAAAAAAAAATTAAAAAAAACTGAGAAGTTAACAAAAAAAAATACTTTATTACAAATTAATGTTGCTCTTAATTATGGATCAAGGGAGGAAATCCTTAAAGCATTTAAAAGCATAAACAAAAAAAAAATAAAAATAAACCAAGAAACAATTAGTCAAAATTTATACACCAAAAATATTCCTGATCCTGATATTTTAATACGAACTGGAAATACTAATAGATTAAGTAACTTTTTATTGTGGCAATCACAATATAGTGAGATTTTCTTTGAGAGAAAATTGTGGCCTGATTTTAATCAGAATGATTTTTATAAAATTTTAGAAAAATATAACAAAATAAAAAGAAATTTTGGTGGTATTTAATGAAAAATTTGTTTCAAAGAAGCCTCACATCTATTGCATTAATATTTATTATATACCTAAGTTTATCAAATCAATTTGTATTTTTTTTACTACTTATAGCTATCAGTTTTTTTGTAATTGATGAGATGTTTAACTTAACTAAAAATATATTAAATCAAAATAAAAGTGGAATTTTTCTTTTAAATTTAATTACTATTATTTATTTGACATTTTTTTTTACTCAATTGTCGTTATTTGTAAATTTTGATAATAATAATAAATTATTTTTCGTCTTCTTCCTAACTATTTGTGTCGCTACAGATATAGGTGGTTATATATTTGGAAATTTATTTAAAGGAAAAAAATTAACTAAAATCAGTCCCAATAAAACATATTCTGGCTTAATTGGATCTTATGTTTTATCATCACTAGTATTTTTTTATTTCTATCATCAATTTAAATTTTCTTATAGTTTGTTAATATTTACCTATTTAATTTCATTAGTCTCACAGATTGGAGATTTATTTATTTCTTATTTAAAACGAAAAGCAAAAGTAAAGAATACAGGTAATTTGTTACCTGGACATGGTGGGATTTTAGATAGAATTGATGGTATGATTTTTGCAATACCATTTGGAATAAATTTATTATTTATATTTAAATGAAAATAAAAAAAATTTTAATTCTTGGATCAACTGGTTCAATTGGAAAATCTACGCTTAAAGTAATTAAAAATTACCGAAATAATATTGAAATTGTATGTATGTCATCAAATAAAAATTTTAAAAAACTTTACAGACAAGCTGAATTATTCAATGTTCAGAACTTAATAATAAATGATTCTAAAAGTTTTTTAAAAGCTAAGAGTTTTCTGAAAAAAAAAAAAATAAATTTATTTCCAAGTATTTCTGAATATCTAAAAAAAAATAAAAAAAAAATAGATTTAACTATTATTGGTATTTCAGGATTTGAAGGATTAGATCCTACATTAAAAATAATACCTTTTACAAAAAATCTCGCGAGCGCAAATAAAGAGTCAATTATCTGTGGCTGGAAATTTATAAATGCCAAACTAAAAAAATTTAAAACAAAATTTATACCAATTGATTCTGAACATTTTTCCATCTGGTCATTAATTAATAATGACAAACATCTAGTTTCAAAAATTTATTTGACTGCATCTGGCGGTCCTTTTTTAAATGCCTCAAAAAAAAAATTAAATTATGTAAACGTAAAAAACGTTATTAATCACCCAAATTGGTCGATGGGAAAAAAAATATCTACAGACTCTGCAACAATGATGAATAAAGTTTTTGAAGTAATAGAGGCCTCAAAAATTTTTAATTTAGATATGAGCAAAATTAAAATAATTATACATCCAAAATCTATAATTCATGCATTAGTAGTTTTCAATAACGGACTAATTAAAATTTTAATGCATGAAACTAATATGGAAATTCCAATTTTTAATATTATTTTTGAAAAAAATAACACTATGTTTTATGATAAAACAGTTCTAAATTTCGAAAAATTAAATGGCACCAATTTTATAAAGCCCAATAATAAAAAATTTCCATATGTTAATCTCCTAAGTGATTACAAAAAAAAAAATACTTATTTTGAAGTAATCCTGGTTACAATCAATGATGAATTAGTTAATTTATTTCTTAGTAAAAAAATTTCTTTTATAAATATGCAAAAATTATTAATTAAACTTATTAAAGGAAGTGTTTTTAAAAAGTATTATAATAAGCAACCAAAAAATATTAATGATATAAATTTAATGGTCAATAATGTAAAAAAATTATTAATTAAATATGATAAAATTTTCCAATAATATAAAATATTTTATTTTTCTATTTTTCATAAAATTTTTTTTTATTAACAACGTTTATTCTGAACAGATTAAAAAAATTGAAATTTTTGGTAATGATAGATTAGCCGATGAAACAATAGTAATATTCTCTAATTTAGAAATAGGCGATGATATTGACTCAAATATTATAAATAATACATTTAAAAGTCTTTTTGAGACAGATTATTTCAAAGATTTAAAAATAAATTTTGAATCAGGTAATTTAAAAATAACCGTTATAGAGAATCCAATTATTCAAGAGATTAAAATTGTTGGGATTAAAAATAAATCTATTTTGAGAGAGTTGGAGAAGATTACTAGAAAAACTGAAAAATATCCATTTATTGAATCAAAAGTTATAAATCAAAAAAATCAACTAAATAATATAGTTAGGATGAGTGGTTTTTATTTTGCTGATATAAAAACACAAGTTATTGATAATAATAATAATTCAATAAATTTGATATATACTTTTGATCTAGGCGAAAGAGCTAAAATTAATGAAATCAATTTTACTGGAAAAAAAATATTTAATAGTAGGAAATTGAGAAAAATAATTTTGTCTGAAGAGACACGTCCATGGAAATTTATAACTAAAAATAAATTTTTAAATCCTAATAGAATTTCAGCAGATGTGGATTTACTCAATCGATATTATAAAAACAAAGGTTATTATAATGTTCAAATAAAATCTTCGTACGCTATTGTAGAAAATAGTAGAAATTTTAAATTAATATTTTCAATTGATGCGGGTGAAAAGTTTTTCTTTAATAACTTTTTTTTAAAAATATCTGATGATTATTCAAATGAAAGTTTCTCAAATTTACAAGAGTCCTTTGATGATTTAAAAGGTTCTACATATTCTGTCAAATCAATAAACAAAATTAAAAATACGATAGATAAAATTGCTTTACAAAAGGAATTCGTTTTTATAAATGCTAAATTTAATACCAAGATTGTTGGTGAAAATAAAATTGATGTCAATTTCTTCTTAGATCAATTAGAAAAATCTTATGTCGATAAAATAAATATTTTTGGAAATTTTATAACAGAAGAAAAAGTCATAAGAAATTCATTGATTGTTGATGAGGGCGATCCTTACAATAAAATATTATTTGATAAATCAATAAGCAATGTAAAATCAAAAGGAATCTTTAAAAGCGTAAAAAGTCAAATTTTAACAAATGACGATAAAAATAATAAAATTATAAATATTATTGTTGAAGAAAAACCAACTGGTGAAATCTTTGCTGGTATTGGAACAGGTACAGCTGGCTCTTCATTTTCTGCAGGGTTGAAAGAAAAAAATTATTTAGGCAAAGGTATTACATTAGACACAAATTTGGCGTTATCTGATGACGAAATAAGAGGAAAGTTTAGTGTTATAAATCCTAATTTTAGAAATACTGATAGATCTTTAAACACAACAATAGAGAGCACTACATCTGATTTTATGAGCTCTAGTGGGTATAAAACTACTAGAACTGGTTTAAGTCTTGGTACTGGTTTTGAGCAATACCAAGATGTTTTTGTAAATTTTGATATATCAAATTATTATGAAAAATTAGTAACATCAGACAAAGCAACTGATATCAAAAAAAAACAAGAAGGAGATTACTTTGAAAATTTATTTTTATATTCGATTACCTTAAACAAATTAAATCAAAATTTCCAACCAACAGATGGTTTTTTCACAAAATTTAGTCAATCAATACCTATATATTCTGATGATAACGCTTTTGAGAACACTTTATTGGCATCAAAGTTTTATTCAATAACTGATAGTTTTCTAGTTGCTAGTAAATTATTTGTGAAGGCAGTTAATTCTCTCGACGATGACGTAAGAGTATCCAAAAGAGTTTATATACCATCAAGCAGACTAAGAGGTTTTGAGTCAGGTAAAATTGGGCCCAAAGATGGAAGTCAATATATTGGTGGTAATTACGGCGCTGCTATAAACTTTACTTCATCATTTCCAAAATTTTTTAATGAATTTGAAAATCTTGATTTAAATTTGTTTGTTGATGCAGCAAATTTATGGCATGTTGATTATGATAGTTCTTTAGACTCTGATAAAATAAGATCGTCAACTGGTGTAGCAGTTGATTGGTTTACAGCTGTTGGACCTTTGTCTTTTTCATATGCTATACCCATAACAGATGCGAGCACAGATAAAACAGAATCTTTTAGATTTCAAATTGGAACATCATTTTAATGAGATCTTTTTTTTCTATAATTTTCCTAATAATCATCAAGTGTAATTTAGCTAGTAGTAGTGAAAATATTGCTTTTATTGATTTAAACCACATAATAAGTAATTCTGTGGCTGGAAAGTCAATAAACACTTTCATCACTGATTTAAGTAAAGAAAAAAATAAAGATTTTAAAGTAATAGAGAGTGAAATTAAAAAAGATGAAAATGAGCTTATTTCAAAAAAAAATATTATTGAGGAAAGTCTTTATAATAAAAAAGTAGATGAGATTAGAATAAGAATTAATAATTATAAATTAGAAAGACAAAATTTTAACGCAAATTTAAACAAAAAAAAAATAAAATATAACAATTTATTACTTGAAAAACTTAATCCAATAATTTCAAACTATGTCGAAAAAAATTCAATTACCATGGTTCTTCCAAAAAAAATGATAATTATAGGAAAAAAAGATTTAGATATTACGGAGCAAATACTTGAAATATTAGATAAATCGGTTCAAAAAGTTAATTTTAATGAATAAAAATATTTTTTTTAAAAAAATAAAAAAAATTTCTGTTAATGATATTTGCAAAAAACTAAAAATAAAAAATATCACAAAAAAAAATATTTATTTAAATGATATAAAAACTTTAAACGATGCATCGAAAAAAGATTTGACTTTTTTGCACTCTTCAAAATACTTGAGACTAATTCCCAAAATTAAGTCAAATTTTATAATTACATCATCCAAATTTAAAAAATATTTCCCTACCAAAAATATACTTTTAGTTGACAACGTTCTTCTTAGTGTTGCAATTATCACTGAACTCTTTTACCCTGAGTCTTTAAATGAGAATTTTAATTACATAACATCATCCACTCAAAAATTTACTAAGTCAAAAACAGTAACTCTAGGTTCAAATGTTATAATAGGTAAAAATGTAAAGATAGGTAATAACAGTTTTATAGGTCACAATTCTATATTAGAAGATAATGTTAGAATTGGTAAGAACTGTTCTATAGGCTCAAATGTTATTTTAAAAAAAACAGTTGTTGGAAATAATGTTCATATTTTAGATGGTGCTGTTGTTGGAAAAAAGGGTTTTGGTTTTTTTCCTAAAAAAGGCAAAAATTTACGTTACCCGCATATAGGTATGGTCATAATAAAAGACAATGTAGAGATTGGTTCAAATAATACAATCGATAGAGGTTCCCTTGGGAATACAATTATTGGAGAAAATACATTCTTAGATAATCAAGTCCACATTGCTCATAATGTAAAAATTGGTAAAAACTGTATAATAGCTGGACAGGTTGGTTTTGCTGGAAGCTCTGAAATTGGTGATAATGTTTTAATAGGTGGTCAAGCTGGAATTTCTGGACATTTGAAAATTGGAAATAATGTACAAATAGGTGGTGGCAGTGGCGTAATTAAAAATATACCTGACAATACAAAAGTTATGGGCTATCCAGCAAAAGATATTAAGTTATTTATAAAAGATAATAAAAAATGATAGATAAATTAAATAAAGAAGACATTAAGAATTTATTACCTCATAGAGAGCCTATGCTTTTAATTGATGAACTTGTAAACATTAAGAAATTAAAATCGGCTACGGCAATTGTATATGTTAAAAAAGATAGTTTTTTTGTTCAAGGTCATTTTCCAGGAGAACCAGTGATGCCAGGTGTTTTAATAGTTGAGGCGTTTGGACAAGCAGCAGCAGCTCTTACAGCTACAGGCATTGATAAATCTACATATGAAAATAAACTTGTTTTTTTAATGACTGTTGATAAAGCAAGATTTAGAAGTCCTGTAATCCCCGATTGTAAATTAGAATTAAATATAGAGGCCATAAGATCTCATGGAAGAGTCTGGAAATATCAAGGTGAAGCTTTTGTGGATGGTAAAAAAATGGCAGATGCTCAATGGGCTGCAACAATTGTTGATAGAAAGAAATAAATAGTAGCAATAGTTGATAAGTATAAATAAATAATTTTGTTATTTATTTAAATGTGATCCATAAAACAGCAATAATTGATAGCAAGGCATTAATAGGTAATAATGTAAGAATTGGTCCATATTCTATAGTTGGACCTGATGTTCAAATTGGTGACGAAACAATAATTCATTCTCATGTAAATATTGTTGGTAATACAAAAATAGGAAAAAAAAATGAAATTTATTCATTTTGCTCAATTGGTACACCTCCACAGGATCTAAAATATAAAGGTGAAAAAAATTCTTTAACAATAGGAGATAATAATAGATTTAGAGAGTACGTAAATATAAATCCAGGCACAAAGCAGGGCGGCAACATTACCAAAGTTGGAAATCATAACTTATTTATGGTTTATTGTCATATAGCTCATGATTGTATGATTGATGATAACATAGTTCTTGCTAACAACGTTCAAGTTGGTGGCCATGTTTCAATAAATAAAAACGCTATTGTTGGTGGAAGTTGTGCAATACATCAATTTTCGAGAATTGGTGAATTTGCAATGATAGGAGGAATGACCGGAGTGTTAAGTGATGTTATTCCTTACGGCTTATCTCTTGGAAATAGAAATAGTTTAACAGGATTAAATTTGATTGGTTTAAGAAGAGCAGGTGTTTCAAATCAAGATATTAAAAAAATTCAAAGTGCATATGATATTATTTTTAGCAATGAAACATTTAGAAAAAATATTGAAAATTTAAGTCAGGAATTAAAGGAAAATAAATATGTGAATAATATTATTAAATTTATTAATTCCGATAAAAAAAGACCTATATCTGTTCCTTTAAACGAAAAATGATTTGTTTATTCCTCGGTAATAGAAATTTACCAAGATTAATTATTAAAAGCATAAAAAGAAAAAAAATAAATTTTTTTATTATTGATTTAACAAAAAAAAATATCTTTAAAAAATTTGATAATAGCTTCCATATTGGTATAGGAAAATTTGGAAAAATATTAAATTTAATAAAAAGTAAAAATTGTAAAAAAGTGATATTTGCTGGAAATATTGAAAAACCAAAGATCTCATCATTAAAACTTGATTTAAAAGGAATTTATTATTTACCTAGAATTATTAAAGCAGCAAAGTTTGGAGATGCTGCCATTTTAAAAGAATTAATTAAAATATTAAGTGAAAATAAAATAAAAGTTTTAAGACTGAATAAATTCAATCCCGAATTAACCTTAAAAAAAGGAACTTATAGTAAGTTAAAACCTAACTTAGACCAAAAAAGAGAGATTAATAAAGGTATAAGATACTTGTATTCTATAAACTCACATAATCATGTTCAAGCTGCTGTTATTAGAAATAATAAACTTATTTCGTATGAAAAAAAGCAAGGCACTCAGTCGATGTTATCAAAAATAAACAAAGTAAAAAAAAATAACGGTTTTTTAATAAAGTTTCCAAAAAAAAAACAAGACCTAAGAGCTGATTTACCAACAATAGGATTTGATACAATAAAAGAATGTAAAAGAATTGGTTTGAGAGGTATAGTTTTAAAAAACAATCAAAATATAATCTTAGATAAAAAAAAAATTATTGAATTTTCAAATAAAAATAAAATGATTTTATATGTAATATGAAAAAAATATTTATTTTAACAGGCGAGTCCTCAGGGGATAAATTGGCCTCGAATGTAATTAGGAATCTTAATGATAAAAAAAAAGATATTGAATATCTTGGAGTGTGTGGAAATCATTTAAAATCTTTAGGAATCAAATCTATATATGACCAAAAAGATATCACTTATATGGCTTTTACTGATGTCGTATTAAACTTTTTTAAAATAAAAAAAAAAATTGATTTAACTGTAAATGAAGTGATTAAGTTTAATCCTAGTATTCTTTTTACAGTTGATAGCCCTGATTTTTCATTACGTGTTTCTGAAAAAGTAAAACAAATCAACCCAAAAATCAAAACAATACATTTTATTGCACCAAAAGTTTGGGCATGGCGAGAGGGGAGAGTAAAAAAAATGAAAAAATTTCTTGATCATATCCTTCTTTTATTTTGTTTTGAAAAAAAATTCTTTGACAAGGAGAATTTAAAAAACACTTTTGTTGGACATCCTTTGATAGATTCTATGGAAAAGGAAATAAATGTAGAGATCAAAGATTTTGTAGATAAAAAAAATATTGTATCCTTGTTTCCAGGCAGCAGGGAAAGTGAAATTAAAATCCTTTTTCCATTATTAATTAATTTTATAAAAAAGATGAATTTAAAAGATAATTCATATCATTATATTTTTCATTCTACTCAAAAATTTAAAGAGATGATAAAAAATAAATTGTTAACAGAAAATTTTTCGAATGTTGAAGTTGTTAGTGATGATAAAATCAAATCACAGGTTTTAAAAAAATCGATTTTTGCAATTGTCAAGTCTGGAACTGTATCTCTCGAGGTATGTAAAAATAATATTCCTTCAATGATAATTTATAAAATGAATTTTTTTAATTATCATATAGCTAAACTTCTATTAAAAATTAAATATGTAAATATGATTAATATAATTAATAACAAAGAAATCATACCAGAACTTTTACAAAACGAATGTAATCCAAATGAGATTTATAAAACTTTTCATTACTTTATGAAAAAACCTAATTTAATTAAAGAGCAAATGTCTGTAGTTAAAAATACTATAGATGATTTAAAATCTTCAACCTCTGCAAGTGACCAGGCATCTCAAGTAATTTTATCCTATCTTACTTAATCTATCTAAAACTCTTTTTTTTCCTAACGAAATTATAATATCATATATTCCAGGTCCAAATTTTGAGCCTGTTAAAATAATTCTTAATGGCTGACCTACACCTTTAAAGTTTGTTTGATTCTCTGTTATTAAATTATTTATTATTGGTTCTAATGTTTCTTTATTAAAAACTTCTATTTCATTTACTTTTTTCATGAAAGATTTGATTATATTTTTTGCATTTTCAGTTAATAAACTCATTTCAGCGTTTTCAATAATTATCTCATCATTTATAATAAATTTTGAATTGTTATAAATATCCTCCATTGTTTTTGCTTTATTTTTTAAAAAAGTTAGTGATTTCTTTATAATATTTAGTTTTTCATTGTTAATATTTTCCTTAAAATTTTTACAATATTCCTCGAAACTTTGGAAAAGATCATCGTTACTTTTATTTTTTATATAATACTCATTCATTGATAAAATTCGTGACATATCAAGTTTTGAAGGTGACTTTCCAATACCTTCTAAATTAAAATATTTAATACTTTCTTTCAAAGAAAATATTTCTTTATCTTTATAAGACCACCCCAATCTCATAAGATAATTTCTTAAGGCATCAGGCATAATTCCAATTTTTTCGTAATTATCAATTGTTGAAGCATTATCTCTTTTTGATAATTTTTTACCTTCCAATGTATGAATTAAAGGTATATGTGCAAATAAAGGTGTTTCCCATCGCAGCGCCTCATATATTTGAATTTGTTTAAATGTATTGATTTTATGATCATCACCTCGAATTATATGGGTAATATCCATAATATGGTCATCTACTGAAGCCGATAAATTGTATGTTGGTGTTCCATCTGTTCGTAAAATTATAAAATCTTCAATTGTATTATTTTCAATTTCTATATCTCCCTGAACTAAATCATTTATTTTTGTGCTGCCCTCAATTTTACTTTTAAACCTTATAACTGGTTTGACATCTTGAGGAGCCTCTGTTTCGCTTTTATCCCTCCATTTTCTATTATAAATGTACGGTATCTTTTTTTGTTTAGCTCTAAGTTTTTGCTCTTCTATTTCATCTGAGGAGCAATAACATTTGTAAGCATTTCCGGTTTCTAATAATTTATTTACGATTTTAGTATGACTTTCAATATTTTTTGATTGAATATACTCCTCTCCATCATGATTAATCCCTATCCATTTAAGAGAATTTAAAATCTGTAATTTAAATTCCTCTTTTGATCTTTCCTTATCAGTATCTTCAATTCTTAAAAAAAATTTTCCATTATGGTTTTTCGAATATAGCCAATTAAATAAAGCAGTTCTTACTCCACCTATATGCAATGGCCCAGTAGGTGAGGGTGCAAACCGAGTTGCAACTTTTTTCATCTAAAAATATTTAGACTATTTTATTAGAAGTTTCTATATAAAGATACTAGTACGCCTTGTACTTTTACTCTGTCAGGACCAAAAATTTTAGTCTCATAATTTCTGTTAGCACTTTCTAGTGCCACAGTTTTTCCTTTTCTACGAATTCTTTTTAACATAGCTTCATTATCATCAATCAAAGCTACAACAATTTTACCATTTTCAGCAGTATCAGCCTTTTTTACTATTACGGTATCTCCATCATTAATACCCGCTTCAATCATTGAATCTCCTTTAACCTTTAGACCAAAAAACTCTCCATTTTTCTCGATGTTATCTGGCATCGGAATTCTCATTACTTCATTTTGAATAGCTTCTACAGGAGTGCCCGCTGCAATATTTCCCAAAACTGGTATTTCACTACCAGATTTATCTTCAAGATTTTTATCATCTAATCCACCTCTTATTACACTTGGTGAAAAACTATTATAAATATCATTGGCAGAAGCAGTTTCTGGTAATTTGACTACTTCAAGAGCTCTTGCTTTGTGAGCTAATCTTTTGATGAAACCTCTTTCCTCTAAAGCACTTATAAGTCTATGTATCCCTGATTTAGATTTAAGATTTAGAGATTCTTTCATTTCTTCATATGATGGGGATACCCCTGTAGATCTCAACTTCTTGTTGATAAATAAGAGTAAGTTTTTTTGTTTTTTAGTAAGCATAGAACAAATTGTGTACACAGATGTTCTATTAAAGTTCTACAATTATCACAACAGAAAAAAGATCAATAAAATAAAGGTTTTCGGACTAAAGAACAGAAAAAATATTGTTATTATCTAAATTTTTAAGAATTGATTCACCAATTAAAAAAGTTTTTATTTTTGTGCTGTTTCTGATTTTTAAAACATCTTCTTTGCTTTTAATGCCACTTTCAGAAATTAAAGGGCCATTGTGATCTACTAGAACATCATGAATATCATAAGTTGTATTAATATTTGTTTCGAGAGTTTTCAAATTTCTATTATTTATTCCTATCAAAGCATCACGGTATTTAAGAGATTTTTTTGCTTCATCTACAGTGTGAACTTCAACAATAACTGACATTTTTTGATTAATAGCTTCCTGGTAAAGTTCATCAGCAATTTTATCATTTACGCCAGCAAGAATAATCAAAATTGCATCAGCTCCATAACTTTTTGAAAGTTTAACTTGAAATTTATCTATAAAAAAATCTTTACATAAAACAGGAAGATTTATTTTTTGTTTAATTTTTTTAATATGATCCAATTTACCTAAAAAGTAATCTTCTTCTGTCAAAATCGATAAGCATGTAGCTTTATTTTTAAAATAAATCTCTGCGATACTAAGAGGATCATAGTTTTCAATTATGATACCTGCTGAAGGGCTTGCTTTCTTAATTTCTGCAATAATTGATAAATTATTATTATTTATATTATTTTGAATTTTATTTTTAAAATCAATGAAATTATTATTTTTTTCAATTTGTTCATTTATATTTTCCAAGGATATTTCGTTTTTTATCTTTTCAAGTTTCAATTTCTTTTTGTCAATGATTTTTTGTAAAACATTATTAGACATAATTTAATTTTTTTAAATGTTCTAATGTTTTACCACTTAATAAGTGATTTCTCGACATTTCATAAGCATTTTTGAAATTAGTTTCTTTTTCGGTAACTATTAATCCCGCTGCTGAATTTAAAGAAACAGCTTTTGAAAAATCATTATCTTCACCCTTAAATATTTCAATTATTTTTTGTGAGTTATATTCAGCATCTTTGCCAACTAATGTTTGAAAATTATCAGCCTTTATATTTAATTGCTCAGGATCAATAATGATTTCACTTAATACTCCTCTTTTCAATTGCATAACATGAGTTTTTTGATATGGAGATATTTCATCCAAACCATCTTCACTATTTACTACCCAGGCAAACTTGATATTTAAATTTTTTAATGCGCCAGAAAATATTTTAAGTAAATTTCTTTCAAATACACCCACTACTTGCCTTTCAACTTTTGCTGGACTGCTCAATGGACCAATTAAATTAAATATTGTTCTTTTGCCAATTTTTTTTCTTGTTGGTCCGACATATTTCATGGCACTATGATAGTTAGGAGCGAACATGAAACCAAAATGGTTTTTATTTATTTGATCTTCAACACCTTTAGAATCTAAATTGATATTTACTTTTAATGCCTCTAAAACATCAGCAGAGCCACATTTGGACGAAACTGCTTTGTTACCGTGTTTTGCAACCTTAACTCCCATACTTGCCAATAACAAAGCTGAGGCAGTTGAAATATTTAATGTATCTTTCCCATCACCACCAGTTCCACAAGTATCAATGCAATTCTGCACATTCACTTTTGTTGCTTTGTCTCTCAATACCGCAACACCACCTGCAATTTCATCTGAAACCTCGCCTTTTTCAGAAAGGTAAGTCAAAAATTTGAATATTTCATCATCATTTGCTTTTCCATCCATTAAAATTTGAAAAGCATTAATACTTTCTTCAAATGATAAGTTTTGTTTTTTTCTTAATTTATCTAAAAATTTATCCATTTTAATTTCTAATAAAATTTTTCAATATTTTTAAACCATGTATAGTTTTTATACTTTCAGGATGAAATTGCACACCATGAGTATTATATTTTTTATGTTTAATACCCATGATATTACCGTTATGAGTTTCAGCTGTTATCTCAAGCTCATTTGATAATGTTTTTTTGTCTATTATTAAGCTGTGATACCTCGTTGCTTCAAATATTTTTGGAATTTTTTTAAGAACCCCTTTCTTTTTAGAATAAATTTTGCTTGTTTTTCCATGTACTAATTCCTTGGCTTGTACTATTTTTGAACCAAATGTTTGACCAATTATTTGATGTCCTAAACAAACTCCTAAAATTGGAATTTTTTTATACAAGTCCTTTACAATTTTAAGACAGTTTCCTGCTTGATCCGGATTACCTGGACCAGGGGAAATAACAATTTTTTTGTATTTTCTTTTTAAAATTTCTTTAGAGTTAATTTTATCATTCCTTATTACATCAACTTTTTTGGCATAAACAGAAATATAATGATATAAGTTGAATGTAAAACTGTCATAGTTGTCTATTAGTAATATTTTCATAACTATTCTAGTGCTTTTAATAAAGCTTTTGCTTTATTTACCGTTTCTTTAAATTCATTTAACGGTTTGCTATCAGCAACAATACCTGCTCCAGATTGAACATAAAATTTGTTATTTTTAGTTAATGCTGTTCTTAAAGCAATACATGTATCAAAATCACCGTTAGCAGAAAAATATCCAATTCCACCTGCGTATACTTTCCTTTTTGTATTCTCAAGTTCATCAATTATTTCCATTGCTCTAATTTTTGGTGCTCCGGATACAGTACCAGCAGGAAAACCAGACAACAAAGTGTCAAATTTAGAAAACTTATTATTAAATTCCCCTTGGACATTCGAAACTATGTGCATGACATGTGAATATTTTTCAACATTAAAACTTTCAGTAACTTTTACAGTATTTATTTTTGATACTTTTCCCGTATCATTCCTGCCAAGGTCTAAAAGCATCAAATGCTCGGAAAGCTCCTTTTTATCTTGCAAAAGATCTTTTTTAAAAAAATTATCTTCTTTTTTATTTTTACCCCTTGGTCTTGTACCAGCTATAGGTCTTATTGTTATTTTATTATTTCTTAATCTGACAAGAATTTCAGGACTAGCTCCAATAATTTGAAAATCATTAAAATTAAAAAAATACATAAATGGTGATGGATTTGTTTTTCTAAGTTTCTTGTAAATTTCTAAAGGTTTTTTTGTTAATTTAGTTTCAAATCTTTGACTTAGAACAACCTGAAAAATATCGCCAATTTTAATATATTTTTTTGCTTTTTTTACATTTGATATAAATTTATTCTTTGAGGTATTTGATTTGATAGGTTTCAATTTTACTTTTTTTTCATTAAATGAGGAATTTTGAGAGTAGTTTGCTAGAAAAACCATTTGTTCTATTTCATTAATAGATTTTTCGTATTTCCTTTTTAAATTTTGAATTTTTTCGTTACTAAAAACATTTACAATAAAATACAGCTTACTTTTTAAGTTATCGTGAATTACAAGGTTTCGTGGACGTAATATTCTTGCATCGGGTATATTTAAATCATCTTTATTTTTATTAGGTATTTTTTCAATGTAACGGATAATATCATAAGAAAAATAACCTGATATAAGTGAACAAATTGGTGGTAAGTTTTTAGGGGTATTAAATTTAAATTCCTCAATAATTTTTTCTATGTTTTCTTTAGGATTTCCTATCAATATTTTTTTTTTGTTTCCAGTTTGAATTTGACATCTATTTTTATTAAACTCCCATATTTTATCAGGATTTCTGCCAAATATTGTGTACCTACCTTTAATTTTACCTTTTTCTACAGACTCAAAAACAAAACTATTTTTTTCAATCAAAAAATTATTAATTAAATTAATTATTTCTTGCTCACCTTTTGAATTAATCGAAAAAAATAAAACTTGATTTTTTTTTTTTAAATAACCAGATTTAAATTGGTTAAAATTGACATTAAGCATTATCTGAAATTATTTTTAATTCTCTCAAGTGTGCTATTAAATAATTTAACATTATATTTTTTACTCAAAGACAAATCATAAGTACTATATATTTCTCCTATTACTTGACTGTTTGACTTTAATTTATACTCATTAACTTTATCAGTATCTTTATTAAGCATACTTGTATTTATATTTGATATTTTAGATAAATAGACATCATTATTTTTATCTGCAATCAAAACAAAACTTTTGTTAGGGAGCGAATATAATAATTCTACTGACTCTCTACTGAAAGTTTCATCAAAATTGGATGAATTGATTTTCAATTGTTTAATATTACTTTCATTCTTTGCAATATTATAAAATTCAGCATTTGAAAATTTTTTATCTTGAATTTTTTTAAATAGGTTTTTGTTGTAATCAATTTTTTGTTTCATCACTAATTGATTTTTTACTTTTTCAATAAAATTTAAATTATTTAAGTCTGGTAAAATTTTTTTTATGTTTGATATCTCATATAAAAGATAAAAGTCATTTTTATCAATGATTTGAGTTTTGTCCTCTTTTCTTTTAGAATATATTTCTTGTAGAATCTCATTTGAATCCATCTCATTGTTAAAATTTGAAACTACCTCAATTTTTAAATTATGTAATTTTTGAATTTCATTTAATTTAGAGCCATTAAATATACTATTTTCTATTTCATCAATTTTTTTAAAAAAATCGTCATTAAATTCACTAATATCCAAAAGAGTCTTTGGTGTAATTTTTGTATATTTAATATCTATTAACTCTTCTTTTAGATTATCTTCATTCTCTTTAATAAATTTATCGATCTCAGATTTAGATGTATTGGTTTTATAAACTTGATCTAGATTAAAATATTCAATTTCAAGTTCTTTGTTTTCATTGATATAAATTTTATTTTTAAGAAAGTATGGTGAAATTAGTCCTCCACTTACATAATCAAATAAATTTTTCTTTAATTCCTGATCCTTCAGTTTTATTTCATAAATTGGTGCTGTAAGATTATTCTCTAAAAGAAATTTTTCATATTTCAGTCTCGAAAATGAATTTTTATCATCAACAAATTTTTCATCACCTCTAATTTTACTTGCTAATATGTTTTCAGACAATGATGCGTTTAAGCTTTCTATTTCCATTTGTAATAATTTATTTGAGACAAGACCAGTTAATATTTCTTCAATAACATTATTTTCTATATTTTCTTTTACATACTCTAAGTTAATTCTTGACTGATTTACATATTGTAAAAAATCTTGTGTCGAAATTGATTTATTATTTATTTTGGCAACATTGTTAGTATTGCCTCCACTAAATACACTTCCCATTCCCCAAAATACAAATGGAACAATAATTATAGCAATAAGAACACCAGCTAATTTAGTGTTTGAAAATCCTCTTAAGTTTTTTAACATCAGTAAAATCGTTTATATATTGAACTACAAAAAACAAACCTATAAATTAAAATATTGTATATGACAAATATTAATATGATTTTTGTAGCTAACTGGAAAATGCATGGCAATTTTAATGATATTTCAAAGGTAAAAACTGTTTTAAATTTGATTAAAAATAAAAAGTATAAAAAGATTAAGATAATTTATTGTCCACCATTTACATTGCTTAAATCCTTTTCAAATTATTTTAAAAATACCAAACTTTATATAGGTGCTCAAAACTGTCATTATAAAGATGATTATGGTCCGTACACAGGAAATGTAAATGCAAAGCTCGTCAAATCTGCTGGGGCAAAATACATCATATTAGGACATTCTGAAAATAGAAATGAAGGAGAAACAGATTTACTTATTAATCAAAAAATTAAATCAGTATTAAAGGAAAAATTAAGTATTATATTTTGTATAGGCGAAACAATAGATGAAAAGAAAAAAAAAATTACATTCCAAGTTTTAAAAAGACAAATATCCAAAGGTCTTAAGGGTATAAAGAATATAAATAAAATTATTATCGCCTACGAACCTGTATGGTCTATAGGTTCAGGAATTGTTCCTTCAAAAAATGAATTAGAAAAAAATATTAAAAATATAAAAAAAATCCTAAAACAATTTAAATTCAAAAATCCTGTTAAAATTTTATATGGTGGATCCGTTAACCCAAAAAATGCAAATGAAATTTCAAAAATAGATGGTATAGGTGGACTTTTAGTGGGAGGAGCATCTCTTAATTCAAAAAAATTTATTGATATAATAAAAAAAACGTCTAATTAATCCCCGTGGAAAATATACTTCTAATTCTAAATATTATACTTGCAGCTATTCTTGTCGTGCTTGTTTTGCTCCAAAAGTCTGAGGGAGGAGCTCTTGGAATAGGTGTATCCCAAGATAATTTTATGTTTTCAAGATCAGCAGGAAATTTTTTAACTAAAGCAACATCAATTATTGCAACATTATTTATTATCTGTAGTCTTGGTTTAACTATTATTTCCAGGGGAGAACTTACTCCGACAACATCTGTAATTGATAAAATTGAAGAAAATGCGGATGATGCACCAAAAGTCCCAGAAAATAATAATTAAAGATTATTATTAACTATTTCGTCCATCATATTAATCATATCTCTTTTATAATCATCATCTGTTCCAGAGTCTGTTTCAATTACAGAGAAATAACTTGCAACTATTCCATTAATTAAATTTATTGCTAGAAATTGACCTCCAAGTCCTGAATGGCCAATCCAATTACCGCATTTCATAGTTGAATTTGAATATTTTAAAAATTTATTTTTTGATAATTCCATATATTTAGTCCCTTTATTTTTTAATGTTTCATCTAAAAATAATTCAGAACCGATTTTTCTGTTTAATACGCCATACCCTTTTCTTGAAAACAAAAGACCATATCTCAAAAAATCTCTAGAGATTAAACATCCGCCTCCCGAAATCCAAGGCATACTAAATCTATCTGTCCCCATATACATAGCATCTTCAAAACCTGCGGCTTCTACAGCCTCCAGCAACCATTCTTTAAGTTTTTTTCCGCTTACTTTTTCAACTAATAAACCCATTACATCTGTATTTGCTGATTTGTAGTGAGATAAATCTGAAGTATTTTTTAAACCTTGATCTTTCAAAGATTTAATTGAATTTAAAAATTCTTCTTGGCTAACTTTATAATTTAAATCATCTGGTAGTCTCCAACCACAAACTGGTTCATGTAAAAATGAAGAGGTGTATGGATCTGTATAATCTTCACTATAAGCATTTTGAATATTCATATCTAAAACATCTTGAATCGTGGCAGTAGCGTATCCAGAGCCAATATTAGGCAAATAGTCTGAAACTTTTTTATTTAATTCAATAATTTTTTTTTCAACAAGATCTCCAATAAATAAATTTATAAACATTTTTGTGATGGACATTATTGTTTGTGGGGTATTTTTGTTAAAATCATCTGCATATTTTTCATATAGAATGTCTTGATCTTTGCCTACCAACAATGAGCAAAAATATTTATGATTTATCATTTTATTTACTGATGGAATTTTTTCTATTTCATCATTATATTTTTGGTTTAATTTTAACACATGATCAGATCTTAGAAGTAGACCATATCTGTTGATTTTATGTAAATTTCGGTATCCCTCTCTTCTTGTTTCTGGCAAATACCATTTTGGTTTATTGTCTCTTATAATTTTAAGTGTAGGATTTAATTCACTAATTATTTTTTTATCTTTTGTCATTTCTTAAATTTTATTTTAAAACTGAGATTGCACTTATTTTATCAGGACCAACTCCACAACATCCACCTATAATCTGAGCTCCATCAGATACCCAATTTTTCGCTTCCTCTAAATATTTAGACGGCGATATATCATTAATTAATTTCCAATGAGGTTTTTCAAAGTAACCATTATTTGGATATGCACCTACAATTCCTTTGTGAACTTTTTTTAAAATTTTAACCGCTTCACCAGTAACTTTGATATCTGAATGTGCTACTAAAATTGGTCCTTCATGCATTTTACTAAATTTAGATAAGGAATTTTCCAAAGTATCGTAAAACTTTGCTTCCGAATTCGTAATGCTTTCTTGATAGCCATGCATTAATATATTTTCGTCTTCATTAATTGCACAAGAAATAGATAACCAGATAGGTAATTTAACATCTTTTGAGCACTCAATAATATTTTCAACCGTTCTATCCTTTGACGTCATCGCCTCTAAAATAATTAGGTCTACCCCCGCTTCTTTTAAAATTTTTAAATGTTCGTTAAAACCAGGTTTAATATCCTCTTCTGATAGTTTATCCCAACTGCCTGAAGTTGAAACTGATCCTGCTACAGCTATTTCTCTATTAGAATGGTTTGCTGCCTTTAAAGCTAATTTTACACTTTCTTCATTCCAAGTTTTTGTAAATTGATCATATCCGTACTCTTTCATTGATATCGGTGTAATAGCGTAGGTATTTGAAGTAATGATATCTGCACCGGCATTAATATATTTTTCATGTACTTGAAGCATTTTATCTGGGTCATCTATTGCACATTTTCCAGCCCACAGATCTTTATCCATCTTTGCACCTGAACTTTCTAACTCTCCTCCATTTCCACCATCTAAAATAACTACACCATTAGCTTTTAATTTTTTCTCTACAAGATTGTATGACATTAATTATTGATTATTTGTAAAAGCGCAGATTTTATTTCCATCTAAGTCACGAATGTAAGAATAGTAAACTCCAGAGCCTTCGGGTCTCTCACCACCAGATCCCTCGCTAGCACCTCCCAACTTAATCCCAACATCATGAAACTTATCAACTAATTCTCTTGAGCTTGTTTGAAATGAAATTTGAGATCCATTACCAACTGTTGCTTTTTCTTTGTTAAAAGGTTTTGTTACATAAAATTCTATTTTTCCATTGCTATTTTTTTGAGAATATCCAGCGCACACTTCATCTTTTTCAGTTCTTTCTAAATCTAAAACTTGCAACAATTCATCATAAAACTTAATTGACTGATCTAAATTATTTGTGCCAACCATAACATAACCAATCATATTATTTTGGCCAACCAGTTACAGCTTTAACTTCTAAAAATTCGTGTAATCCCCAAACACCACCTTCACGTCCATTTCCTGATTGTCTGTATCCTCCAAATGGAGCACCAGGATCTGCACCGTTTCCATTTACATAAATTGTTCCTGCCTTAAGTTTTTTGGCAACTCTTTTAGCTTTTTCTTTATCTTCGGTTTGTAAATAATTACCTAATCCATACTCGGTTTCATTTACAATTTGAATTGCTTCTTCTTCCGTTTCAAAAGGTATTATTGATAAAACTGGACCAAATATTTCTTCTTTTGCAATACGCATATCATTTGTTACATCTGTAAAAATAGTTGGTTTAATAAAATAGCCTTTGTTCATTCCGTTAGGTAATTCTGGTCCACCAGCTGCAAGGGTTGCACCTTCATCGATACCACTTTGAATAAGACTTATTATTTTATTGTATTGAATTTTAGAGACAACAGGACCTATATGATCTCCTTTTTTTGAAGCATAGTCTACCTTTATCAAATTTGCTTCTTCGACAGCCTCTTTAACTGCTCTTTTATATATTGATTTTTCAACGAGCATTCTTGTAGGTGCATCACATGACTGACCTGAATTACTCATTACGTTTCTGATACCATCTCGTACAGCGTTAGGGTAGGAATCTGCAAAAACAATATTTCCACCTTTTCCACCTAATTCCAGGCAAACTCTTTTGATTGTATCAGCTCCATTTTTTAAAATTAATTTACCTGCTCTAGTTGATCCTGTGAAAGATACTAAATCAATATCAGGGTGGGATGAAATATCAGTACCAACGCCAGCGCCATCGCCATTTACTAGATTAAATACACCAGCTGGAAAGCCTGCCTCATCAATCATTTCTGCAAACAAAATTGCTGACATTGGAGCTATTTCTGATGGTTTATGAATCATTGTACAGCCTGTTGCAAAGGCTGGAACAACTTTTAAAGCTATTTGATTTATTGGCCAGTTCCATGGAGTAATTAATCCACAAACTCCAATTGGTTCATAACAAATATGATTATTAGATTTTGGTTCAAATTGCTCATCAAATTTAAATTCTTTTAGTCTTTTTATAAAATCTTCAAGATGAGATTGTCCACTTGATGTTTGCACGTCAGTTGCCCAATCCATCGGAGCTCCCATTTCCATAGATATAGCATCAGCCATCTCTCCATATCTTTTTTTATAAATAGAGAGTAATTTTTCCAATAAATTTAATCTTTCATCCTTTGAACTTTCGCTCCAACTAACGAAAGCTTTTTTTGCTGCCGATACTGCAGCATTAGTATCTTCTGTTGATCCTAATGATATAGTTGCAAATGCTTCTTCTGTTGAAGGATTAATTACTTCATAATCATTTGGTTTACTTGGTGAAACCCATTGTCCGTTTATATAAAATTTTCTTTTATCTATCATAATTTATAACTTATATATTAGTTAACTAAATTCTTTAAGTATTTTATCTCGGTGTTCGTCAAGATCTGGAATATCTCCTCTTGTTTTTTCATCTTTGTAAGTAGACATTTTTATAGGATTTCCTGCAGATCTAAAATCACCAATTTTCTTATGAAAAGATTTTACAATCATATTTCTCTCTTTAATTTGTGGATTTTCTACAGCTTGTTTAATATTAAAAATTGGACCGCATGGTATTTTTAAATTTTCCATAACTTTAATCCATTCATCTGTATTTTTATGCTGAAGTTTATCCTCAATAATTAATTTTAGTTTATCTATATTTTGTGATCTTAAAGAGTTTGTTTTATACATCTCATTACTCGCAATATGAGGTATTTCAAGAACTTCGCATAAGCTTTTAAATAATTTGTCGTTACCAGCTGCAATAATCAAAAAACTATCCTTTGTTTTAAAAGCTTCAAAAGGAGCAATGGATGGATGTCTCGAACCCATTGGTTCCGGGATTTCGTTTTTTGAAAGATATCTAGCAATAGCATTTTCTAAAATTGCTATTTGACAATCTAGCATTGATACATCAATGAAAGTACCTTTACCTGTTTTTTGCCTATCATACAAAGCTGCATTGATACCAATTGCAGTAAATAAACCAGCAGTAATATCTCCAATAGACGTTCCAACTCTTGTTGGTTCTGAATTGGGGTGTCCAGTAACACTCATTAACCCACCCATACCTTGAACAACCATGTCATATGCTGGCAATTCTTTAAGCGGTCCTGTTTGACCAAAACCTGAAGCTGACGCATAAATTAATTTAGGATATTTTTTACTTACTTCATTCCAACCAAAACCCCATTTATCTAAAGTGCCTGGTTTAAAATTTTCAACTAATATGTCTGCTTTTGCCAAAATTTTTTCAAAAATTTTTTTATCGTCTTCATTTTTTAAATTAAGAGCGATACTTTCTTTTCCTCTATTCAATGACATAAAATATGCAGAGTAATCATCAATGAAAGGACCAAATCCTCTCGAGTCATCTCCAATTTCAGGAGCTTCAATTTTAATAACTCTCGCTCCAAGATCAGATAAAATCATTGTACAGTAAGGACCTACCAAAACCCTTGTTAAATCAACAACTAATAAATTTTTTAATGGACCATCCATAATAAATATAATGACATATGGTTATATTGACTCTTATTAAGAAGTTCAATTTAATTACATTTTTAAACTAATGAGGAGAAAATAACATGTTAAGAAAATTATCTTTAATTTTCACTTCAGTAATTTTAACTTTTTCTTTAATAGGATCTGCTTTAGCAGTTACTCTTAAAGCTAGCCACCAATGGCCTGGTACACAAAGAGCAGATGGTTCATACGATCCAAGACATGAAATGGTTCAAATTATTGCGGATGAGGTTAAAAAAGCTAATGTTGATTTAGATATAAGAATTTATCCTGCTAAATCACTTTATAAACCAAAAGAGCAGTGGAAGCCTATGACAACTGGTCAGTTAGATATTTCAGCTTTCCCTCTAGCGTATGCATCTAAATTCCATCCAGAATTTGATGCAACACTTATGCCGGGAACTGTAAAAAATCATGACCACGCACTCAGATTTAATAAAGGTCCAATGATGACCGAAATTAAAAAAATAATCAATGACGCTGGAGTAGTAGTTCTTTCAGATGCATGGTTAGGTGGTGGATTTGCATCTAAAACTAAATGTATCAAAAACCCAAGCGATGCAAAAGGACAAGTAATGAGAGCTGCAGGAAAAGCATTTAACCAAATGTTAGAAGCAGCAGGAGCAGGTATTCAGAGTATGCCATCATCAGAAATTTACACAGGTCTCCAAACCGGTGTATTAACTGGTGCTAACACTAGTTCAGGAAGTTTTGTAAGTTACAAAATTTATGAACAGGTCTCATGCGCAACACCTCCAGGAAAATTTGGTCTATGGTTTATGTATGAACCAATTTTGATGTCAAAGAAAAGTTTTGATGCATTAAATTCAAAACAACAAGATGCTCTTATGAAGGCTGGTAAAGTTGCTGAAAAATATATGACTGCACAAGTTGAAAATTTAGATAAAAAATTTGAAGACGCTTATAAAGCAGCTGGTGTTAAGTTAGTATATATGGATGAAAAAGATCATGCAGCATGGGTAGAGATTGCAAAACAATCTTCTCATAAAGCATTTGCTGAGAAAGTTCCAGGTGGTGATAAGTTAATGGAAATGGCTTTAGCAGTTAAATAAACTGGTATATAAAGAACCCCTATTTATTCAATATAAGTAGGGGTTTTTTTTATGAAAAATAAATACTTAAAATTCTGTGATCATATTGCCAAAGCTTGTGGAGCTTTTGCTGTATTAGCTTTACTTTTATCAATCCTTGTTATTGTAGAACTAGTTTTTGAAAGATATTTCTTCCAAAGAGCTATCACTTGGCAAACAGAGTTGGTTACCATGCTTCTAGTAGCATCTACATTTATTGGAAGTGCTTATGTATTAAGTGAAAAAGCGCATGTGAGCATGGAATGGATTTATGATTTTTTATCAAAGAAAAATATTTTAAGACTTAAAATTTTTACATCTTTAGTAAGTTTATTATTTTTCTTAATTTTATTTTATTTTGGATTTTTAATGGTAGAGGAAGCTTTTACAAAAAATTATTCTACAGGAACTGTATGGGATCCACCTCTTTGGATTCCTTATTCTTCAATGATGATAGGTGCTGCGTTAATGATCTTGCAATATATTGCAGAAATAATCAAACTTAACGACGAACAGGATAGTAATTAATGGACCCTTTATTAATTGCAGTAATAGTTGCCGTTTTTACGCTTATAGTTTTATTTTCTGGAATACCTATTGCTTTTGGTTTGAGCTTCGTATCGATTGCTCTATTAGTTGCTTTTGAAGGTTTTCAAATGTTAGATGTATTTGCAGAGACCTTTTATGCAGGTTTGAATTCTTTTGTGCTTCTTTCAATTCCAATGTTTATTTTAATGGGAATGGCTGTAGCCAATTCACCAGCGGGTAAAGATTTATATACAGGGTTAGACAGATGGCTTTGGCGAGTACCTGGTGGCTTAGTCATTTCAAATATTGGTGCTTGCTCGATTTTTGCTGCTTTAAGCGGTTCAAGTCCGGCAACGTGTGCCGCAATAGGTACTATGGGGATCCCAGAAATGAGAAAAAGGGGATATTCTGATCAAATCGCAACCGGAACAATTGCTGCTGGAGGGACACTTGGAGTTTTAATTCCTCCAAGCATTGTTTTAATTGTTTATGGAATTGCAACGGGAACATCAATAGGAAGATTATTTCTTTGTGGGTTAGTTCCAGGTTTTATGCTGGCAGGTATGTTTGCTATCTGGGCACTTATACATAGTTATTTTATAGATAAAGATTCAGCAAAAGCTTTAAGCAATCGTAAAAGACCTACTTTAAAAGAAAAGCTTGAAGTATTACCGAGGATCTTACCATTTTTAGCAATTATAGCTGGCGTTCTTTATGTATTATATGGTGGTGTTGCTACACCATCTGAGGCATCAGGTGTAGGGGCATTTTTAGTTTTTGTATTAATAGCAGTGGTTTACAAAATTTATCAGCCAAAAAAAATATGGAATATTGTTAAAGTTTCCATGAAAGAAAGTGTAATGATAATGTTTATCATTGCAGCCTCATATCTTTTTGCATTTACACTTTCACAATTGTACGTAACTCAGTCTTTAGCACAAAGCATGGTAGATATTAGCTCAAACAAATGGGTAGTATTTATATTAATTAATATTTTTCTTTTAATAGCTGGTTTCTTCTTACCTCCAGTAGCTGTTATTGTAATGACTTCTGCTATATTATTACCTGTAATTACTACATTAGGTTTCGATCCTTATTGGTTTGCAATTGTATTTACAATAAACATGGAAATAGGATTAATAACCCCACCCGTTGGATTAAATCTTTATATAATAAAAGGAATTACCCCAGACGTTAGTTTATCAGAAATTTTAAAAGGCTCTATACCGTTTATGATTATAATGGCTTTAGCCATATTAATTTTGTGTATTTTTCCCGAAATCGTGACATGGCTACCTGATAAAATAATGGGTAAACCTCTTGGATACTAGAAATAAAATAAATCGAAAAATTTCTGTTGCACCAATGATGGATTGCACTGATCGGCATGATCGCTTTTTTTTGAGATTAATGAGCAAGAATGTGATGCTTTACAGTGAAATGGTTGCAACAAAATCTGCAATTCATGGAGACAGAAAAAAAATTTTATCATTTAGTCCGGAGGAGAAACCACTTGCGTTACAGGTTGGAGGTTCAAATAAAGAGGAATTATCAGAAGTTGCAAAAATAGCTGAAGATATGGGTTATGACGAAATTAATATAAACTTAGGTTGCCCAAGCAAAAAGGTTCAAAAAAATAAATTTGGAGCTTGTTTAATGAAAGAACCTGAACTCGTTGCAGAATGCATAAATTCGATGGTTAATTCATGCAAAATACCTGTAACTGCTAAAACTAGAATTGGTTTTGATGATGTTGAAAGTTTTGAATATTTGAACAATTTTATTAATAAAATGCACAACGCAGGGACAAAAACATTTATTTTGCATGCTAGAAAGGCGATGCTTACTGGCTTATCACCAAAACAAAATTTAAATATACCTAAACTCAACTACAATATGGTTTATGAAATAAAAAAAGAAAATCCAAATTTAGAAATTATAATAAATGGTGGTATTTCTAAAATTGAAGAAATCAAAAACCATATTTCTAAGTGTGATGGAGTTATGATTGGAAGATCAATTTATCAAAATCCTTATTCATTGGTTGATATAGAAAAAAGCATATTCAATACAGAAATTATTCCAACAAGAGAACAAGTTGTAGAGAAACTATTAGATTATGTTGATAGGGAGGTAAAGTTAGGAACCAAAGTAAATCATATCATGAGGCATACAGTTGGTTTATATCATGGCCAAGCTGGATCTAAAAACTGGAAAAGATATTTGAGTGATAATATGATGGCTCGCGACTCTGATTTTCAAAAAGCAAAGCATATTATGAGTATTGTTCAAAATAATGAAAAAGCAATTCAAGCTAACTCATAATGGATGTTTTAAATTTTGGTGAAATTGTAAATTTATTACTGGTACTATCTATAGCCGCATCTGTTGCAGGCTTTATGGCAGGTTTATTAGGTGTTGGTGGTGGCATAATAATGGTGCCTGCTTTATATTATGCATTTACTGTATTAGACTTTGATCTTGCAACCAGAATGCATATTTCTGTCGGAACATCTCTAGCTATAATAGTTCCTACTTCAATAATATCAGCCAAAACCCACATGGAACACAAAGCAGTTGACATAAATTTAGTAAAGTCTTTTGGAATTTTTATAGTTCTTGGTGTAATTGGAGGAACTTTTTTAGCAGTTAATTTAAGAACATCTGATTTTATTTTATTTTTCTCTATAATGGCATTTATAGTTGGATTATTTTTTATATTTTTTAGAGATAAATTTTTAGAAAATCCAAAAAAAATAAAAGACTCAATTAAAAATATTTCAGGAGTAGCAGTTGGTTTTATTTCAGTTTTGCTGGGTATAGGCGGTGGATCCCTAATGGTGCCATTTATGAGAACTTTTGGATATGATATTAGAAAATCAATTGGTACAGCTTCAGCAATTGGTATTTTGATTGCGGTTAGTGGGACAATTACAATGATAACAGGAGGAGAAATTATCAATAATATAAGTACACCTTATACTATTGGTTACATAAATTTATTTGGATTTATTGTTTTTGTGCCTGTGACGATGTTAATGGCAAGAATAGGGGCAAAAGCAGTATATACAATAGATAAGAAGTTATTAAGTAAAATTTTTGGATCTTTTCTAATTATTGTATCTATAAGATCTTTTATTGAATATTTAAAAATAAGTTAAAAAATAGTAAATCATTTAAATATGTTTAATTTAAAAGAAATAATTTCATCAATAGCTGATGTAGGTCAAAAATTATTTAAAAAAAAAGAGCTTAAAAAAAATGATCTTGATACAATCCTTTCACTTTGCACTGATTTATTGTCTACAAAAGGTGCTGCATTTGGTATCACGGTAGCAAGAGATATCACAGACTTATACTCTAGCCTTTCAACTGAAAACAAACTTCTCTTTTTTAAAAAAATAAATGAAAAGTACAAACCCAGCCACACAGAGGTTTCGAAAGCAATTGAAGAATATAAAAAAACACAAAATGACAAAAATTTATATAAATTATCTGTTACATCTGAAGGAAAGAGAAGAGAATTATTTAAAAGAATAAATATGTCTCCAAATGGAATATCAACAATTGTCTCTTTAAGAGAAGATTTGTTGAAAATTCTAGATAAAAATAAAGATCTAATTCCTTTAGATGATGATTTAAGAGAGTTATTTAAGTCCTGGTTTAATCCAGGATTTTTAAAACTTGAAAAAATTACCTGGGATACCAAAGCTGCAGTATTAGAAAAAATAATGAAATATGAAAGAGTTCATGAGATTAAAGATATGGATGAACTAAAACGTAGATTAGGAGAAGACAGAAGATTTTTTGCATATTTCCATCCAGCTCTAGAAGATGAACCAATTATTTTTGTTCAAGTTGCTTTAACTAATGGATTAGGAAAATCAATTCAGGAAATAACAAAACCAAGAACGGATGGCGACAAAAGTAATGATACTGCAACGTTTTATTCGATAAGCAATTGTCAAGATGGATTATCTAGAGTAACTTTAGGAAATTTTTTAATTAAAAGAGTTGTCTTTGAAATACAAGAAGAACTTCCAAATATAAAGAATTTTGGAACATTATCACCAATACCAGGCTTTAGAGATTGGTTCGTTAATTTAGATGAAAAATTAGTAAAAAATATTTTGGGAAATATTCCTTTAGAACATGTATCTTTTTTAAAATCCTCTAGTTTAAAAATAGGCGATACGAGAATTATATCAAATAAGAATGCTATATATAAATTGGTAGCTCATTATTTAATGAATGAAAAAAATTCAAAACAATTGCCTATAAATGATGTTTGTAGATTTCATCTAGGAAATGGTGCAATAATCGATGATATAGTAATCAATGCAAATATATCAGAGGTAGGTTTTAATAGATCGTTTAGTGTAATGGTAAACTATTTATATGAACTAAAAAATATCGAAAAAAATCACGAGGAATATATCAACAACAAAACAATAATAATATCAAACAAAGTAAAAAAATTAATTCAATAACCTTAATCCAATCCCCATTTTACTTTATTCCAAACTCTTTCATGAAAATAATAGAATAGTAGAGGAATGATAGAGCCAATACCTAAAATACCAGCACCACTAAATGTCCCAGTATAAATATATCCAAAAATCACCCAATAAATAAATATAATCAATCTCCATGAAAATGTCTTTGCAACCGATCTCATTTTTTTATCTGCCATAACGCTCCTTTTTAATTTGTACAATTTAGAGACTAGATCTCTTTGTTTATTTTATATACCCTACTTTTATAAAAAACTAACTAAGGACATAATATGAATAAATTTTTTAAAACAATTGTCGTTGTATTCTCATCATTATTCTTGAGTTTCGCGGCTAATTCAGTCGAAGTAAAATTTGGACACGTAGGTAAACCTGGTTCACTTTTTTCTGCATCAGTAGATCACTTTGCAAAACTTGCTAATGAAAGATTAGGAAGCAAAGGTAAAGTTTCTGTATTTGGTTCTTCACAACTTGGTAAAGATAAACAAGGAATGCAGAAATTAAAGCTAGGAACAGTTAATATGTGGTTACCATCATCTGTGATGGCATCTATTCATGATGAGTTTGGTGTATTTGATATGCCTTTTATTATTAAAGATAGAAAACATATGGCTAAAGTTGAAAAAAATGTTTTACCTGGAATGTTTAAAAATCTTGAAGACAAAACAGGATATAAAGTAATTGCTGTTTGGGAAAATGGATTTAGACATATAACAAATAATACTAGACCAATTAATACTCCTAATGATTTAAAAGGAATTAAATTAAGAACTCCAAAATCAAAATGGAGAGTTAAAATGTTCCAATCATATGGCGCAAACCCAACTCCGATGTCATTTTCTGAAGTATTCACTGCTTTAAAAACTGGAACAATGGATGGACAAGAAAACCCATATGCACAAATAGCTAGTGCTAAATTTCAAGAAGTTCAAAAATATTTATCAATTACAGGTCACGTCTATACTCCTGCTTATGTAACTGTTCATAAAGATCACTGGAGTAAGTTACCTTCAGATGTACAAGATATTTTAGAAAAGGCTGCTCAAGATACACAAAAGTTTGTTTATGCTGAAGCTGCTAAACTTGAAAAATCTTTATTAAAAGTAATTAAAGATGCTGGCGTCCAAGTAAATGAAGCGGACAAAGGTGCTTTTATTGCAGCTAGTAAAGGGATCTATGATCAGTTTGGATCAGAAGTTCCTACAGGTGGCGCTTTAGTCGATAAAGTATCAGCTTTAGCAAATTAATTTAATTTAATTTATCTTATCAGGCCCTCATTCAGAGGGCCTGTACATAATATGAAATTACAGAACTTTATTAATACTTACGAAAGAATACTAAAACTAATACTGTTTATAATGATGGTGGCATTGGCAGTAACAGTTTTACTTGGAGTTACTTTTCGTTTTGCAGGTAGTGCATTAGTTTGGTACGATGAAGTCGCTGCAGTACAACTTGCATGGATTACCTATTATGGTTCAGCCTACGCTGCATTAAAAGGTTCTCATATAAGTGTTCCAAGTATATTTAAGGCATTTCCATTAGCACTTAGAAAAATTTTCTTCATAATCTCTAAAATAGTTGTTTATGGTTTCTTATTATTACTAGCTTACTACGGATATTTAGTTTTAACTCTTATTACTGGTGAAACCTTGGTAACATTAGAATGGGTTCCACAACCATTTGTACAATCTGTCATTCCAATTGCATCATGTTTATTTATTTTATCTGAAACTTTAAGAATTCCAGAGGACTACAGAAATTTAGTTCTACAAACAACAGGTGACGAGCAGACAGGAGATATTTAATGATAATTCTTACAATGTTTGCTGTCCTTTTACTTTTGTTATCTATAAATGTACCTATCGCTATAGGCCTTGCTGTAACAACAATTATTGCAATGGTATTAAAGACAGGTACAAGTTTTTTAATTGATACTGCAATCGTTATGTTTGATGGGTCAATGAAATTTCCATTAATTGCTATTCCATTATTTATCCTCGCAGGATCAATAATGAATAGTGCTGGCATATCTAGAAGACTAATAGCCTTTGCCTCAGCTCTTGTTGGATTTATTAAGGGCGGTTTAAGCATGATCAACATTGCAACTTCAATGTTTTTTGCTGAAATTTCGGGATCAGCAGTTGCTGATGTTGCTGCTCTTGGATCTATTTTAATTCCTGCAATGAAGAAAAAAGGTTATCCAGGTCCTTTTGCTGCTGCAGTTACTTCATCTTCAGCATCCCTAGCAATTATTATTCCACCATCAATACCAATGATTGTTTATGCTGTAATGGCCCAAAGTTCCGTAGTGCAATTATTTGTAGCTGGAATAGTTCCTGGTGTAATAGGTGGTTTTTTCCTAATGTTGGCTGCTTATATCACTGCAAGACGAAAAAACTTTCCTGTTGAGGAAACATTTAACATTCCAAATGTAAAGAAAACTGCAAAAGATGCAGCATTAGCATTTTTATTACCTATTATTATATTAGGTGGAATTTTTGGCGGAGTTGTAACTGCAACCGAAGGCGCAGGTTTAGCAGTTGTTGCGTCTTTGGTAATTGGTTTTATTTATAAAGAAATAGATTTTAAAAGATTGTATGAGTCTGCATGTGAAGGTGCAATTCAAACAGCTTCAGTTATGTTATTGGTAGCAGCATCTGTATTATTAGGTGAATTTTTAACAATTGAGCAAATCCCACAAAAAGTTGCTGAGTCGATCATAGATTTTACAAATAATAAATATGCAGTTTTGGGAATTTTAAACGTCTTTCTATTAGTAATAGGTTTCTTTTTACATTCAGTTGCTGCAATAATTTTAACAGTTCCAATTGTAATGCCTTTAGTTAATGCTGTAGGTATTGACCCTGTGCATTTTGGAATCATAGTGACTTTAAATTTAGCGATTGGTCAACAAACCCCGCCAGTTGCAAGTGTTCTGGTTACAGCATGTTCTGTTGCTAAAGCTGATATTTGGGATGTTACAAGATCAAATATATCTTTTATTTGTGTTTTGTTAGTATTGTTAATGTTAGTAACATATGTTCCAGCTATACCGATGACGTTAGTTGAGTTTTTTTATAGGAGTTAAATGAACAAATTAATTAAATTAAATAAAAAAAATATTCATTTAGTTGAAGTTACTATCAATAGACCAGAAAAATTAAATGCAATGACCAAGCCAATGTGGATTGAACTAGGCAAGATATTCAAGAATTTATCTAAGAATAAAAATTTAAGATGCATCATAATAAGAGGAGAGGGAGGCAAATCTTTTTCACCAGGAAATGATATTGGTGAATTTAAAAAAGAAAGATCTTCATCAAAATTAGCAAAATCTTACGGTAAATTTTTACATGGTACACTTGGAGCAATTTTTGATTGCCCGATACCAACAATTGCTTTGATAGAGGGAATATGTGTTGGTGGTGGATTAGAAATAGCAGGTTGTTGTGATATTAGAATTTGCGGTAAAAGTTCAAGGTTTGGAGTTCCAATTAAAAGATTAGGTTTAACAATGGCTGCGAAAGAACTTGAGGTGCTTTTAAAAGTAACTAATTACACTACAGCAATGGAAATATTATTTGAAGGAAGAGTATTTGGAGCTGACGAAGCATTACAGAAGAGACTAGTTAATAGAGTGGTCAATGATAAAGATGTTGAAAAAGAAGCTTACAAATCAGCTGAATTAATATGCGAAGGAGCTCCAAAGGTTGCTAGGTGGCACAAACAATTTGCAAGAAACATTTTAAAAAATGGAAAAATTACAGAAAAAATAAATAATCTTGGTTATAAATGTTATGATACCCAAGATTTTAAAATTGGATATCAATCTTTCTTAAATAAAACAAAACCAAAATTTAAAAATAAATAATTAATGTCTGCATCGTTAAAAGGCATAAGAGTTCTTGAGCTGGCTCAAATAATGGCAGGTCCAACTTGTGGATTATTATTAGCTGATTTAGGTGCCGAGGTTATTAAAATAGAAAAAACCCCAAGTGGAGATGATACTAGAAGCTTTCTTCCACCAGAAATCAATGGGGAGTCCGCAGCTTTTATGATGATGAATAGAAATAAGAAAGGTATTGCATTAAATTTGAAAGATAAAGTTGGAATAGAGATATTTAAAACTATGGTCAAGAATTCAGACGTAGTTTTAGAAAATTTTAGAAAAGGAACCTTAGAAAAATTAGGTGTTGGATATGATATTTTATCAGAAATTAATCCTAAAATAATTTTATGTGAAATTTCTGGATATGGGAGAACTGGCCCTTATGCCGATAAGGGTGGATTTGATTTAGTAGCACAAGGTATGAGTGGATTAATGAGTATTACAGGGGAAAGTGCAGATAAGCCACCGATGAAAGTCGGTGCACCTATAACAGATATAACAGCAGGTTTACTTGCAGCTAGTGGAATTTTAGCTGCATTAGTTCATAGAGAAAAAACGGGTGAGGGGCAAAAAGTTGATACATCTTTGTATGAAGCTGGAATAGTACATACATACTGGCAGTCTGCTATTGCAGGTGCTACTGGAAAGTCACCTGGTCCTCTTGGATCAGCACATCCTTTAACAGCTCCTTATCAAGCATTTAAAACAAAAGATAAATGGATTACGGTAGGTGCTTCAAACCAAAATACTTGGCTTATGTTACTTAAAGCAATTGGTCGTGAAGATTTGCAAGAAAATGAAAATTTTTCATCTAATTTAAATAGAAAACAAAATTTAAAAGAACTAGTTGATATTCTAAATAAAGAACTAATTAAAAAAACTTCGAGTGAATGGTTAACAATCTTTGATGAGAATGGATTACCATGCGGACCTATTAACTCGATAACAGACATGTTTAAAGATCCTCAAGCAATTGAAAGACAAATGGTTATAGAAGTAGAAAATAAAAAAACTGGTAAAAGTAAAGCTATTGGTATGCCGATTAAATTTTCAAAAAGCAAAACTGAAAAATCAAAAGGTGCTCCAAACTTAGGAGAACATACAAAAGAAGTTATGCAAATTTTTGGTTACAAAGATGACCAGATTGAAGATTTTTATAATAGAAAAGTAATTCTTTAATTAACAGTTTCAAAAATCTTAAATAATAATTCTGAGACATGCTTACCTTTTTTCTCAGATAAATCAGATATTTGATGTCTACAACTCGTACCATTTGCAACTATAAAATCTTTTTCGTCACTATTATTGATAGCAGGTATTAAAGAAAGATTAGCCATTTTTTTTGATACTTCATAATTTTTACTTTCATAACCAAATGAACCAGCCATTCCACAACAGCTAGTCTCTATCATTTTATTATTAATATTTAATTCTGATAAAAGATTAGTCAGACCCTTCATTCTATCTTGTGATTTTTGATGACAGTGCCCATGAATTAATACATTTTGATCAAACCTATTAGCTTTAATATTATTGTTATTTCTTATTTGTTCTAAAATAAACTCCTCAAGTAGATAAAATTTATTTTTAATTTTTTCTCTATTATTTACATTTTTTAAAGTCTGATACTCATCGTTAAATGTTAATAAACATGATGGCTCAATACCTACAACCGGTAAATTAATGTAATTATTTTGTATAACGTAATCATTAAATCTATTTAGCTCTTCAGAGGCTTTGTCTAATTGGCCGTAAGATATATAAGTTCTTCCACAGCAAAGTGGTCTCTTTAATTTATCTTTACCAAAACTTGGTATAACTACCTGATAACCGAATTTATTTAGTACTTTAGTTGCATAAACTAAATTTTCATTTTCAAAATTAATATTAAAAGTATCTGCAAACAAAATTACTTTATTTTCTGATACTGTCTGACTGTCGTAAATCTCTCTTAAAGCATTCTGGTTTTGAACTTCAGGCATAGTTCTTGCAGTTGCAAAACCAAACTTTTCAACAATTGTTGAGATTAGTGGTATGTTTTTGATTTTATTGAATATAGGTGCAACAAACTTTAATAACCAAATAAGTCTTGGCATATCTGAGATAAATCTATCTTTAATTCGCATACTAAATTTTTTATAGTAATGAGAAAGAAATTCAGATTTCATCTTAGCCATATCAACCGACATTGGACATTCTCTTTGACAAGCTTTACAGCTTACACATAACTCCATAGTTTCGTACATTTCTTTAGATGCAAATGAACCTTCTGGAAGTTGGTTAGATAAAGCTAACCTTAAAGTGTTTGCTCTACCCCTGACTAAATCTTTTTCTTCTTTAGTTACTCTGTATGATGGACACATCACACCAGAATCTAATTTTCTACAAGCTCCATTATTATTACACATCTCAACAGCATCAGAAAATTGACCCCAATTAGACCAATCATAATATGTATCTATATTTTCTGTCTGATAACCTGATTTGTATCTCATTAAAGATCTATCGTTTGATTTAAACGGTCGAACAATTTTTCCAGGATTTAGAAGATTTTTGTTATCGAATGTATCTTTTATTTCTTCAAAAGCATTAATGATTTTTTTGCCAAACATCATTTCATGAAATTCTGATCTAACAATTCCATCACCATGCTCACCAGAATGAGAACCTTTATAATCTTTGACCATTTCAAAAGCTTCCTCAGATATAGATCTCATATTTTCTATATCTTTGTCAGATTTCATATTTAAAACTGGTCTTACGTGAAGTGTTCCAACAGAAGCATGAGCATAAAACATTCCACTTGTTCCGTATTTTTTAAAAATTTCTTTTAATCTGGCAGTGTAGTCAGCTAGGTGTTCTAGAGAAACTGCGCAATCTTCAATGAAGGCAACTGGTTTTTTATCGCCC
>CACPMF010000004.1 GCA_902634935.1 uncultured Pelagibacteraceae bacterium | reverse complement strand
ATTCAATGATCCCAACGACATAGAATTCATCTTTAGCGATAAACCAATAAATAGATTTAAAACTAAACCAGAAGTAGAAGATAAGATTTCTCTTCTAGCAAAACTAAAAAATGATTTACAAAATATCAAAAATTGTGAGCTAAAGGAAAGTGCTAAAAAACTTGTATTCAGTGATGGAAATTCCGATAGCAAAATAATGATTGTTGGAGAAGGACCTGGTCAAAAAGAGGATGAGGTCGGCAAACCTTTTGTAGGAGATGCAGGCTTATTATTAAATAAAATGCTAAAAGCAATAAATATTAATAGACAAGATATTTATATTACTAATGTTGTAAATTATAGACCTCCTAATAATAGAAAACCGGAACCTGCTGAAATAACACGATACTCAGAATACTTAAGAAAACATGTATCAATAATAAACCCAAAGATTTTAATTTTAATGGGTAGCACTGCAATGGAGTCGTTATTTGGATCAAAAATTAAAATTTCAAAAGGAAGAGGAAATTGGAAAAATGTAATTATAAACAATAAAAGCTACTTAACAATGATAACATTTCATCCAGCGTATCTTTTAAGGCAACCAGAGCAAAAAAAATACTCTTGGACAGATCTTAAAGAAATAAGAAAAAAAATTGATGAATTAGAAATAAACTTATAAATTTATGATAGGACTGCACAAAAAGTACTTAAGTTTTTTTAAAAAAAAATTTAATCTTTCAGATTATAGTTTGGTTTTGATATCTTTCTTCAAGGGTTTATTTATTGGATTAATTATTTATCATTTTTTTTTTAAATAATGAAAAAGGTAGCTGGAGTTGATGAAGTTGGAAGAGGGAGTTTAGTTGGTCCAGTATATGCTGCTGCAGTAATATTTAAAAAAAATATAGATAAAAGTAAGATCAAAGATTCTAAAAAACTTTCAAAAGAAGAAAGGGATATTTTAGAAAAATATATTAAAAAAAACTCTATCTGGAGCGTTGGATCTGCCTCTTTAAAAGAGATTGAAAAATTAAATATTCTTAATGCATCTTTATTGGCCATGAAAAGATCGATTAAAAAACTTAAAATAAAACCTACATCAACATTAATTGATGGAAATAAATTGCCAGAAATGAAGGGTTACAAAATTAAGTCTGTAATTAGGGGAGATCAAAAAATATCTGAAATATCGGCAGCATCTATAATTGCTAAGGTTGCAAGAGATCGGCTAATTACAAATATGTCCAAAAAATTTAAAGAATATGCTTGGGATAAAAATGCTGGATATGGAACTAAAGAACATCTAAAAGCCATTAAGAAATTTGGTATAACGAAGCATCATCGAAAAAACTTTAGGCCTATACACAATATATTGAGTCAAAACTAAAACTTACAACAAGTAGAGTCTATTTTTTTCAATCTCTGGTTGACGCAGAATCTGCCTTGGAGTCTAATTACTTTTTTAAATATGATAGTTAAAAAATTACATAACAAAATTATAAATGGGGACAGTCTAAAAGAATTAAAAAAAATTCCTGATGAAACATTTGATCTAATTTTTGCAGATCCGCCTTATAATTTACAATTACAAAACAGTTTAATTAGACCAGACAGATCTAGAGTGAATGCGGTGGATGATAAATGGGATCAATTTGAGAGTTTTAAATCTTATGATGAGTTTACATACGAATGGCTAAAACAATCAAATAGAGTATTAAAAAAAGATGGGTCTATTTGGGTCATAGGCAGTTATCATAATATTTTTAGAGTAGGAAAAATAATTCAGGATCTTGGTTTCTGGATTTTAAACGATGTAATCTGGAATAAAAATAACCCTATGCCAAACTTCCGGGGTACCAGGTTTACTAATGCTCACGAAACTTTGATTTGGGCATCAAAAAGTAAAAAGTCAAAATATACTTTTAATTATCAATCAATGAAGTCATTCAACGATGATCTGCAAATGCGGTCCACATGGAATTTACCAATATGTAACGGTAAAGAAAGATTAAAAGATAATGGAACGAAAGTACATTCAACCCAAAAACCAGAAGCTTTACTACATAGGGTAGTATTAGCCTCTACAAATAAAAACGATTTTATTTTAGATCCTTTTATAGGATCAGGTACAACTGCTGTGGTTTCAAAAAAACTAGGACGATCTTATTTTGGAATAGAAAAAGAAAAAAAATATTTTGAAGCTGCGAACAAACGGATAAGAAATACTAAAATTATTATGGATGAATATTTGGATACACTCCAGAATAATAAATCAAAGCCGAGAGTGCCTTTTGGTTCATTAATTGAATTAGGTGTTATAAAGCCTGGTACAGAAATTTACGACCAAAAAAAGAAAGTATTTGCAAAAGTTATGGTTGATGGAAGTATTAAACATAAAGATAACGAGGGATCTATTCACAAAGTAGCTGCTCAGATATTAGGCGCAGAAAGCTGCAATGGTTGGACCTATTGGCATTATCAAGTAGGAAATAGTTTAAAGCCTATTGATGAACTTAGGCAACGTCTACGGCCAAGAGCTTAATTCTTATAAATTTTACCCAAATAATTTTCTAAAAAACTTTTATTTTTAGAAAGATATTTAAGAAAAATATTTCTAAAAAAAACATTTATAGGATTTGCAATATGGAATGCATAGTGATTGATGGAAGATCTAGAATTTATCTGTTTCGTCTTTAAAACTCTTTTTTTATAATAATTTGATAAATTATTATTTAGATCATTAAAAAGATCATTTGCAGATTCAATTGATTGTGATGCTCCTTGCGCAAAAGAGGGTGGAAATGAAAAGAACGCATCACCCATTAAAAAAATATTTTTATTACTTGGTATTTTAATTTTTTTACTCACAAAAATTGGAAAGCATTTAATTTCATTTACCAACTCAGTTAAATTTAAATCTGATTTTGAGGAAATCTGGCTCATTAAGTTATTTATAAAACTTTTATCTTTAAATAGACTTCTATTTGTAATCTCAGATTCTACTAATTTTTTTCTTACTATAGATATAAAATTAAATTCGTTATTTTGATTGATAGGATAGATTACAAAGTGAAAATTTGACCCTAAATATAGGGAAATATCCAAATTTTCGAAGTTCTGAATATTCCCTCTTAGTGCAATTGAATTAAAATACTTTGGTGTACCCTCTTTTTTAAACAAAATTTCTTTTGTTCTTGAATAAACTCCATCAGCTGCAACTATATAATCAAATTCCTCTTTGCTATTATCGCTGAAAGATAATTTTAATTTCTCATATTCCTCAATATTGGTGAGATCAGAGTTAAAAATTATTTTTTCTTTTGGGATATTACTTAACAAAAATTCTATTAATTTTGATCTTCTTAATGTTGTATATCTGTTATTCTCAAAGTTAAATTGAGCTAAGTCAATGTCACATATCTTTTTCAACACTTTTGCATCAAAGAAATTTACTTTTTTCGGAAAAAATACTTCGCTCGCATTCATTGTTTGAAATCCAATTTTATTTAGAAGATTAATGCTGTTTACTGACAACTGTATCCCATAACCATCGCTTAAATCTAATGAGGGTTTTTTTTCAAAAATTTTATAAGAAAAAGAGTTATTTTTTTCTAAAAGATTTGCGAGAAAAAGACCAGAAATTCCAGATCCAATTATTGCAATGCTTTTCATTTTATTGTGATACCGAATTTAATATTTTTTTTGTAAATGAAGGTAAAATATAATTTTTAATATTTTCTTTGTTCAACATTATACTGTTATTTGTTTTTTTAACTTTTATATTTTTATTAATAATAATTTTCATATCCATATTTGACATTTTTACATTTATTTTTTTTTGAGTTGAATTTTCGAATTTATTTTCATCTATTTCTATCATTGGAAAAATGATCAAATTTTTTAAAAAATTGAATTTTTTATTTTTAATTAATAAATAATTATTTTTATATTTATTAACATTTGCTTCAAAGTATTTTGTTTTGTTAAACTTATTTTTAGATTTGATTAAAAAATCTTTTTTCTTATAAGATTGACAATTTTGTGTAAGTGGACAGCGAGTGCAATATGGCAATGAAGGTTTACAAATTAATGCTCCTATCTCCATGATTGCTTGTGCATAATCACTTGATCTTTTTGAAAATCCAAAAAAAGATTTTTTTTTATTTAAGTTTTCTTTTGATATTTCATAATCAGTTTTAAGTAGAAAAACTCTTTTTAGTATTCTTTCGACGTTTCCATCCATTGGGATATAAGGCTTATTATGCGCAATTGCTAAAATTGATCTAGAAGTATACTCACCAATTCCTGGGAGAGATTTAAGTGTTTCAATATCCTCTGGCAACTCACCTTTATAGTCCTTTAATAGTTTTATTGCAGTTTTTTTTAAATTTCTCGCTCTAGAATAATAGCCAAGTCCTTCCCAGTTTTTTAAAATTTTGTAATCACTTGATTTAGCCAATAATTTTAAATTTGGAAATTCTTTTATAAACTTTTCAAAATAAGGAATAACAGTTTTAACCTGTGTTTGTTGAAGCATAAATTCACTTACAAGAGTAAAATAGTCTTGTTTTTTTTTCGAAACTTTTTTTCTCCAAGGTAGGGCTCTTTTATTATTATCGTACCAATATAGAATTTTTTTTGGTATGTTTTGATTTGTCATATGAATATTAAATACAATACTAAGCAGAGATATACATCCATTCAAGGTTTAAGATCTTTTAAAGATACTTTGCCCAAAGAGGCAAAAAGAATACTTAATAAAAAAGGAGATGTTTATAATAAAACTCTTGATAATTGGAAATATATAGTTGGCAAAGAATTATTCAAAGAATGTTATCCAAAATCATTTAAGGGATCTAATAAAGTTAAAAATAGTTGTTTGACTATAATGGTTAAAAGAGGGTCTGAAGTAAACTTAGAATATTCTAAAAATGAAATTATAAAAAAAATGAATGCATTCTTTGGATATGAAGTTGTTCAAACTATAAAACTAAATACATTTGATGGATTTTTGGAAAAAAAGCTCAAAAAAAGCGCTGATAATGCGACAAAAAACAAACACATAAAAGACATAAGTAACATTAAAAATGAAAAAGTTAGAAACTCTTTAATAGAGTTGAGCAATTTATACAAAAAAAAATGAAAAAAATTTTATTAACCTTTTTATTGTCCTTCTTTTTGTTCCCTAATATCTCAAGTTCTGATGTAAAACCAATAATTGATGGAAATGTTGATGCAAAGGTCAAGTTAGTAGTATTTGAATCTTTAACTTGCGGTTTTTGTGCAAACTTCCATAAGAAAATTTATCCAGAATTAAAGAAAGAGTTTATTGATAAAGGTTTTGTTTCAATTGAATATAAAAATTTTCCCTTAGATATCGCAGCATTTAATGCTGCAAAAATTGCTCATTGTAAAAACGACGGCAATTCTGAAGTCTTGCACTATCTATATGAGAAGCAAAGTGAATGGGTGAGAGGTGGTTCAATTGATGATGCAAACAAAAACATTAAAGAACTTATAGAAAATTCAAGTTTCAAAATAGATATTGAGAGTTGTTTAGCTGATAAATCTGTAGAAGATCATATACTCGAAGATCGAATCAATGGTGTAAAAAAATATGAAGTTAAAGCAACCCCTACTCTAATAATTAATGGTAAAAAGTTTGATAATCCAACAGACTATAAAAAATTAAAAAAATATATAGAAAAACTGATATAAGTTAGTGAATGGAATTTAAAAAAATCCAGCTTACTGGATTTAAATCATTCGCAGAAAAAACCAACTTCCTTATTGAAGAAGGTTTGACAGGTATCGTCGGTCCAAATGGTTGCGGGAAATCAAATATTGTTGAGTCTTTAAGATGGTGTATGGGAGAAACATCAGCAAAAAGTATGAGGGGCTCTGGGATGGAAGATGTCATATTCTCTGGAACATCAAATAAACCGTCAAAAAATATTGCAGAAGTATCTATTGCTTTAAGTAATGAAAATAAAGACGGACCAATACAATACAACGAGCTTGACGAAATAGAAATCAGAAGAAAAATTGAAAAAGATAAAGGTTCGAAATTTTACATAAACAATAAGGAAGTTAGAGCAAAAGATGCGCAAATGTTTTTTGCAGACTTGTCTACTGGAGCACATTCACCATCTTTAATTAGCCAAGGTAGAATTGGAGCTTTGGTTACAGCAAAACCTGCTGACAGAAGAGCAATACTAGAGGAAGCAGCGGGAATTGCAGGTTTACACGTTAGAAGGCACGAGGCAGAACTTAGATTAAGTGCAGCAGAGAATAACTTAAAAAGAGCAGACGAATTGAGAAGACAACAAGAAAGACAACTTGCAAATTTGCAAAAACAAGCAGAGGAGGCAGCAAAATATAAGTCAGTATCTGAGGAAATTAAAAGAGTTGAAGCAGGTCTATACTATTTAAAACTTAGAGATATTGATAATGAAATTAAATTAGAAAATGAAATAAATAATGAGGCGGAAGATCAAGTTAAAGAGTTTAACTCACAATTAGAAGATTTAGAAAAAAGAATTACAGATGAAACTAACAAAGTAACACCAATAAGAGAGAGAAATATTGAAAATCTATCTAAAATTCAGAGACTTAATTTAGAATTGAAAAGTCTTGATGAGGAAAATGAGAGAATTGATGAAGAAATAAAGTATTTAAAAAATTCACTAAAAATGATCGAAGAAGATATTGACAGGGAAAAAAGTATTGTAATTGATGCAAACTCAAATGAAAAAAGACTTAAAGAGGAAAAAGGTGAGTTAATAGAAATAGATTCTAAATATTACGAAACCGAGAAATTATCTAATCAAGATTTAGATGCTGCAAAAGAAAATTTGAAAAGAGAACAAGATAAAGTAGATAGAATTTTAGATACATTTAGCTCAGAAAGTTTAAATAAGAATATTGAACAAATAAACACAATTATTGATCAAATAACATCTGCAAAAAATTTTATAAATGAACAAAATAGTTCCGCTGCCTTAAAAGTTTTAGATGAATGTAAAGAGAACTTATCTTATTTAAATATTAAAATTAAAGATGTAGAGAATGGTAATAAAATCACAGTGTTGAATGAAACAAATGAAATAATTAAAAAACTTCAAGAAAAATACGCTGATATCTACAGCAATAACCAAAATATAAAAAAAGAGTCTGTTAAAAGAAATGAAAGAATTCAAAAGATAGATCTAGAAATTGAAAGTTGGAAAAATCTGTTAACCAACTCTGAAAAAATGGTGAGGGAGTTAAATGATAGAAAAAATAAACAAACATTAAAATTGAATGATCTTGAAAAACAGCCTCAACTGCAAGGAGAGAAAAAAGGACAGATTTCTGAAAGCTTAAGAATTTCAGAAAAGGAACAAAATGAAAATGAGTCAATCATCGAAGAGATAGATGATAAAATATTAAAATTAAGAAATGAATTAAAAGATACCAAAGAAAATTCTATTGAGATCAGAGAGAGAAAAGCCAGCTCAGGTGCTACTATAGATGGTTTGAGTAAGAGAAGAAGTGATCTAATAGAAAGAGTAAATTCAGAATTAAATCTTATTGAAGAAAAATTGTTAGAGTTTTCAAATTTAGAAAAAGAAGTTGAATTTCCTGATGTAGTTACACAAGAAGAGTTGCTTGATGAGAAAAAAAGACAGAGGGAAAAATTAGGATCGGTAAATTTAAGAGCTGATGAAGAAACTTCAAAATATGAAGTAGAAATAAAAAAAATGGAAAAAGACAGACAAGATCTTGTAACCGCTATAGTTAAACTAAAAGAAAGTATTTCTGAGCTTAATCAAAAAGGAAGAGAGAGATTGATTGAGGCTTTTGAAAAAGTTAATAGAAAGTTTAATGAGGTTTATACCAAATTATTTAATGGTGGAAATGCAAAACTTGAACTTGTTGACTCTGATGATCCGTTAGAAGCTGGACTTGAAATGTTAGTTAGTCCTCCAGGTAAAAGGCTTCAATCAATTACATTGTTATCAGGAGGAGAACAGGCTTTAACAGCTCTATCTTTAATTTTTGCAGTATTCTTAACAAACCCCTCACCAATATGTGTATTAGATGAAGTAGACGCACCTCTTGATGATGCTAATGTTACAAGATTTTGTAATTTGTTAAGTGAATTAACAAAAATAACATCTACAAGATTTATAATTGTTACCCACCATGCTTTAACAATGTCAAAGATGGATAGACTTTATGGAGTTACAATGCCAGAAAAAGGAATAAGCCAACTTGTTGCTGTTGATCTTCAAAAAGCTGAGAGCATGGTTGCTTAGGACAAATGTCAGAAGATGAATTCAAATCTCGCTTAAAAATTGCAAAAAATAAAGCAGAAGTTCACAAGGATCAAAAAAATCCAAAATCTAGCTCTAACATGGGAACAGCGTTCAAAATGAGCACAGAATTGGTGTCTGCAGTAGCTGTTGGGACAATTATTGGGTTTATTTTAGACAATTGGTTTGGTACTAAGCCATGGTTAATTTTAATATTTTTTTTTGTAGGGGTAGCTGCTGGAATTATGAACGTAGTTAAAACCGCAAAAAAAATGCAAAAATAGATTACAAATGGCAGCAAATCCAATGAACCAATTCAATGTTTACCGGATTGGTCCAGAAATAAAATTAGGTAACGTCGATATTTCATTTACTAACGCAAGTTTATTTATGGTTATTAGCACAATAGCTATTTTGATTGTTTTAAACTTAGGAGCTAAAAAAAAATCACTAATACCAGATAAATTGCAATTGCTTGCCGAATTAAGTTATTCATTTGTATCAAAAATGATTAGTGACACAGCTGGGACAAAAGCAAAACCATATTTCTCATTTATATTTTCACTTTTTATGTTCGTCCTCTTTTGCAATATGTTTGGGATGATCCCTTATTCATTTACGGTTACAAGTCACATAATTGTAACTTTTGTGCTTGCAGCTTTTATATTTATTGGAGTTACAATTATTGGATTTATTAAACACGGCCTTGGTTACTTAAAATTATTTGTGCCAAGTGGAGTTCCAATGGTTCTCTTACCATTAATTGTTGTAATAGAAATAATTTCTTATCTAAGTAGGCCGATTAGTTTGTCGGTAAGATTATTTGCAAATATGATGGCCGGTCATACTATGATGAAAGTATTTGGAGGATTTGTTGTTAGTCTTGGAATAGTAGGAGGATGGCTACCATTAAGTTTTTCAGTTGCACTAACAGGTTTGGAGATACTAGTTGCTTTTCTTCAAGCTTATGTTTTTGCAATATTAACGTGCATCTATTTAAATGATGCATTAAATTTACACCATTAACAACTTATAAGGAGGATATAATGGAATTAGAAGCAGCAAAAATGATTGGAGCAGGACTTGCAGCAATAGCTCTAGCGGGCGCTGGAGTAGGAATAGGAATAATTTTTGGAAACTACCTATCAGGTGCGATGAGAAATCCATCTGCAGCTCAAAAACAATTTCCAAATTTGCTTTTAGGTTTTGCATTAGCCGAAGCAACTGGATTATTTGGTCTAGTAGTTGCACTGATTATTTTATTCGCATTTTAATTAATGCTAAAAAAAATAATTATTAAATTTCTTTTTAGCTTTGTACTAATTACTAAAGTACAAAGTGCTGAAAGCGGAGGTATGCCACAATTAAATCCAGAGTTTTGGATATCTCAAATTGTTTGGTTAGTCATAACGTTTGGTGCTTTGTATATTATTTTGTCGAAGGTAATACTGCCAAAAATCAGTGATAATTTAGAAAGTAGAAGGTCACAAATTTTGGAGAATATAGAGATTGCTGAAAAACAAAGAGAGGAAAGTGAAGATAAAATAAAAGAATTTGATAAAATTATTTCAAATAGCAAGTTAGAAGCAAAAAATTTATTTAATGAGGCTCGTCAAAAAGTACTGGATGATATAGATAAAAAAAGATCTGAATTAGAAAAGAATTTAGAGGAAGAAATAGAAATTGCCGAAAAAGAAATTCAAAATTTAAATAAAAGTTCAGCAGAGAATATCAAAAAAATAGCCACAGAAACATCTTTAGGTTTGATAAAACAACTAATTGGAGAGGAGATCAACAAAGAAAATATCTCAACAATTGTAAATGATCTAACAAATAATTCTAAGGAGAATAGAAAAAATGTTTGATGCAACTTTTTGGGTAGCTGTTTCATTTGTAATATTTTTTGTAGGCTTGATTTATTTAAAAGTTCCTCAAAATGTGAATAGTTTACTAACGAAGATGATCGTTGACATAAAAAACGAAATTGATGAGAGTGAAAAATTAAGATCTGAATCAAAAAAACTGTTAGATGATGCGCAAAGCAAATTAAATTCTGCAGAACAGGAAAAGAAAAAAATTATTGACCAAGCAAACATTGAAGCTGAAAAACTTACAAAAGATATGAGTGAAAAATTCTCAAAATCAGCCGAAATAAAGAAAAATTTAGCTAATATAAAAATTTCTCAAATGAAAGATGCTGCAATTAAAGATATCAAAGATACATCCATAAATGTTGCAATTGAAGCAGTTAAAAAGACAATATCAACCTCAGTGGATAAATCAAAGTTAGATGTGCTTTTTGCAAAAAATCTTGAGGAAACCAAAATTGAATTAAAAAAGGTTAATTCGTAAACTATATTGTAAAGTTCGTTTTTTTTCAAAAATAAGATAAATTTAAGAGATGAATTCAGTAGTGATTGGATCTGGTTTTGGTGGTATAGCTTCAGCGCTTAGACTTAGAGCAAAAAATCATAATGTAACTTTAATTGAAAAGCATAATGATTTGGGTGGAAGAGCGCGAGTATTTAAAAAAAATGGATTTACTTTTGATGCTGGTCCAACAGTTATTACCGCCCCTTATTTAATTGAGGAACTTTTTGAATTATTTAACAAGACTTCAAAAAGCTACATTGAATTAAAGCCTTTAAATGTTTGGTACAGATTTGTTTTTGAAGATGGTAGTGAATTTAATTACTCAGGTGATGATGAGAAAATGAAAGTTCAAATCGAGAAAATAAGTAAAGAAGATTATATTGGATATAAAAACTTAGTAAATTTTACAAAAAAAATATTTGATAAAGGATTTACTGAATTATCAGATGTCCCATTTGATAAACCTTTATTTATGTTTAAACAAATACCATCATTGCTTAAACTAAAAAGCTATAAATCAGTGTATAGCTTGGTATCTTCTTATGTTAAAAATGATAAGTTAAGAAGACTATTGAGCATGCATCCTTTATTGGTGGGAGGAAATCCTTTCACTACGACGTCAATTTATGGATTAATATTATATTTAGAAAAAAAATGGGGAATTCACTACTCCATGGGTGGTACAGGTCAAATAGTAAGTGGTTTGGAGAAGCTTATGCTCGAAGAAAAAATTAAAATTATAAAAGGAAAAGAAGTTGTGGAAGTAACTACAAAGAATAAAAAAATTAAGTCTGTAAAGCTTGATGATGGAAGTGAATTAGATGCGAATAATGTTATTTGTAATGCAGATCCTCCAGCAGTTTATTCAAGTCTAATGAATGAAAAATTAAGTACATTTTTTAAGTATAAGATGAAACGTATGCAATATTCTATGGGTTTATTCGTTTATTACTTTGGTACAAAAAAGAAATATGAAAATATTGAGCATCACACCATAAAATTTGGAGAAAAATATGAGGAACATTTAAATGACATATTTAATAATAAAATATTGAATAAAGATATAAGCTATTACCTACATAGGCCTACTGCTACTGACGAGGCGATGGCACCAAAAGGCCATGATTGTTTTTATGTTTTGGTTCCTGTGCCTAATAATCAGTCTGGCATTAATTGGGGTGAGAAAGGTGAGGAAATGAAAAATCTGGTTATCGATAAAATGCAAAATTTAATGCCAGATCTTAGAAAAAACATTGTAGAGGACTTCTATTTAACTCCTGATTATTTTGAAAAAGAATTAAATACAAAATTTGGCTCAGGCTTCTCAATACAACCAAAATTTACTCAGTCAGCATATTTCAGATTTCATAATAAATCTGAGATATTTGATGGTCTATACTTTGTTGGTGCAGGGACACATCCTGGCGCAGGTGTACCAGGGGTTTTGTCTTCAGCGAAGGTATTAGACAAAATACTCTAATGAATAATCAAAACTATTTATCGATTTATGCAAAATCATTTAGTTGGGCAGGTTTTTTTCTAAACAAAGAGACTTATCAAAAGTGCTCTGATTTATACACTTTTTGTCGATGTTTAGATAATATTGCAGATGAAACTGGAGAATTAGAAAATAAGAAATTAAAATTCAAAGAATTTAAAAATGATTTTAAATCAAAAAATTTCTCAAATCCAATAATTGAAAAAATGTGGAAATTAGTTGCCGATACAAATATTTCTACAAATATTATTTATGATTTATTTGATGGTGTTGAAAGTGATTTAGAAGAAAAAGTAGAATTGAAGTCTGAAAAAGAATTATTGATATATTCATATAGAGTTGCTGGAACTGTTGGATTAATGATGGCAAAAATTCTTAATGTAAAAAAAGAGAGTGCCTTTAAAGCTGCAATCGATTTAGGGATAGCTATGCAATTAACAAATATATCTAGAGATGTGATTGAAGATCAAAATCTCAATAGATATTATATTAAGTCTGACATTAAAGAAATTAAAGATACTTTAAATCTTGCTGAAACTTTTTACAGAAGTTGTTTTTATCACATAAAAGATATTCCTTTTCGTTTAAGATTTTCAATTTGTGTTGCAAGAAGAGTTTATAGAGAAATAGGATTTCAAATTAAAAAAAAAACCAATTTTGAAGAGTATAAAAATTCTGGGAAAATATTTGTAAATAATTTTGGAAAAGTAATACAAACTTTAGTATCTTTATTAGATATGATTAAGCTGAGCTTAATGACTAATCAAGAAACAGGTTATACTGAAAGTAAACACAAAATTATAATGGAAGAAATTAATCTAAATGAAAGATTTTGATATTGTAATTATTGGAGGGGGATGTAGTGGATTATCCTTGGCCTACCAATTAGAAATAAATTCAAAATTAAAGGATAGATCCTTAGCTATTATTGATAATAGAGATAGATATTATAGAGACAAAACTTGGTCCTTTTGGAAAGTAAATCAACATGATTTTCAAGATTGCGTGATAAAAAGTTGGGATCAGTTTTCAATTAATTCTAAAGATGGAACTTTATATAAGGATTGTAATAAATATCCATATCAATCAATAGATAGTGGTTTGTTCTATGATAAAATTTTAAATAAACTAAAACAAAATAAAAATATTAATTTTTTTAAAAGCAAAAACGAGATTAACACAAATTCTTCTATAGTTTTTAATAGTATTCCAGAAATAAGTAAAACTGATGATAAGCTTTGGCAACACTTTTGTGGATATGAAATTGAAACTGATAAAGAATTTTTTGATGAAGAAATTATGAATCTTATGGATTTTGATTGTGATCAAAAGGACAGTGTTCATTTTTTTTATACTCTTCCATTTTCAAAAAATAAAGCTCTAGTTGAAACCACATGGTTATCAACGATGAAAAATCAAGAGGAAGAGGAATATGACCAACAACTTATAAATTATATCAAAAATCATCTTAATCTTAAAAATTATAAAATTAAGTATAAAGAAGTTGGTAAAATTCCTTTATTTAGAACTTCTAATATAAATAATCAAAATTTAGTAAATATTGGAACTGCAGGTGGCATGACTAGGCTTAGTACGGGATATACGTTTTTAAACATTCAGGAACAATCAAAATATTTAGCAAAAAACATAGAAAAATTTAAATCTAATAAAGCCTTCAAAATAAGCACAAAATATGAGTTTTTAGATAAAATTTTCCTAAGAGTTTTAAAAAAAAGTCCAAAAATAATGCCTCATGTATTTTATAAAATGTTTAACTCAAAATCAGAGGCAATTATAAATTTTTTATCCAACAAAAGTCATTTGGGAGAAGATTTATCAATTATATTAAAAATGCCCAAAATAGTTTTTTTAAAAGCTATATTTCAACAAAAATGATAAAAAAGATTAATTATAATCACTCTTTAATTTTTTTTATATCGTGCATTTTTTTATCTTCTTTTGATTACTTAAGATCAAATTCATTTATTTTAATATGTTTTTTTTTAATTTTGATCTTGGGTGTTTCACATGGTGCTTTGGATAATATTAAAGGAAGAAAGTTAATTAAAATTCTAAAAATTAAAAATATTTCTTATTTTTATTTAGCATATATTTTGATTGGTTTAGGTATTATTATATTATGGATACTGTTTCCACAAAGTTTATTGCTATTATTTTTGATTATCGCATCTTACCATTTTGGTAAGGAAGACTCAGATTTTATAAGTAAAAATAAAAAAGAAAGTTTTTTTTTAAAAACTTTTAAAGGGTCAATTATAATAGTTGCACCATTACTCTTTAATCAAAATAAAACTTTAGAAATATTTAATTCTATAAATTTTGATTTATCTAATACTTTGCTAGTTAAAATTGAGTTTTTACTAATTTTACTTCTTGTATCATTTATATCAAATTTAATATTATCTTTTAATAAAAATTATGATGAAAAGTCCATTTTATTAATGGATTTTTTTTCAATAATTATGTTGAATATTTTTTTAAATCCTTTACTGGCATTTACAATTTATTTCTGCTTTCTACACTCATTTAGACATTCTATTAAATTGATATTTGAACTAAATAAAAATTTTAAAATAGGTATTTTTCTATTTATTAAAAAAGCGCTTCCACTTACTTTTATAACTGGAATTATTTTTATAGTTGCTTTAAATTTTTTAAATTATGAGTTTAAACTAAATGAAAGTGTGAATATGGTAATATTTATTGGATTGGCCTCATTAACATTTCCACATATATTGCTTGAATACTTAATTGAGAAAAATGAAAAATAATAAAATTAAAGTTTTTTTAGCAGCACCCAGAGGTTTTTGCGCTGGTGTAGATAGAGCAATTGAAATTGTTAAGAAAAGTTTAAATAAATATGGTTCTCCAGTTTATGTCAGGCATGAAATTGTTCATAATAAACATGTCGTAGAAAGTTTAAAGAAAATAGGTGCAATTTTTGTGGAGGAGCTTGATGAGATTGAAGATAAAACTAGACCAGTTATTTTTTCTGCTCATGGAGTTCCAAAATCAGTATCAGAAAATGCATTAAATTTAAAAATGACTTATGTAGATGCTACATGTCCTCTAGTTTCAAAAGTTCACCGAGAAGCTGAAAATATTAATAAACAAGGAATGCACATTCTCCTCATTGGTCATAAAAATCATCCTGAAGTCATTGGTACTATGGGTCAATTACCTAAAGGATCAATAGAATTAATTGAGAGCACTGAAGATGCCAATAATTATATTAATAATTCTGACAAAAAACTGGCTTATATTACTCAAACAACTCTCTCTGTAGATGATACCAAAGAGATAATTGAGGCTCTAAAATCTAAATTTCCAGATATTTATGAACCCAAAAAAGAGGACATTTGTTATGCAACAACAAATCGACAAGATGCAGTAAAAAAAATTGCCCCAAAATGTGAGATGTTTTTTGTAATTGGTAGCCGTAACTCATCCAATTCAGTCAGATTAGTTGAAGTTGCAAAAAAAAACGGATCTAAATCAGCAAAATTAATACATTCTGAAAGCGAAATTCCTTTCAGTCAAATAAAGAATTGTAAAACAATAGGAATTTCATCTGGCGCATCAGCACCTGAAATTTTAGTTACCGAATTTATTGAGGAGCTAAAAAAACAATTTACTATTGATATAGAAGAAGTAGAAATCACAAAAGAAAATATTACATTTAAAGTTCCCGGAAAATTAAACTAATGGCAGTCTTCACAAAAATAAGTTTAGATGAAATAAATCTAATTGAGAAAAATTTTAGTATTGGAAAAATATTAAATTATAGTGGTATTAAAAAAGGTATTGAGAATACAAATTATCTTATCAAATCAAAAAAAAGAAAGTTTATATTAACTATTTTTGAGAAGAGAGTTGACTCAATAGATCTACCTTTTTTTATGAAACTTATGTCGGGTCTTTCAAAATCTAAAATAAAGTGTCCAAAACCAGTTGAAACTAAAAAGGGTAAATATTTATTTAAGTTAAAAGGTAAAAATGCATGTTTGGTAACCTTCTTAGAAGGAAAAGATAAGAAAAGTTTAAATTCTAAAGAATGCTTTGTCATAGGAAAAAATATTGCAAGATTGCACAACTCATCTAAAAAATTAAGAATATTTCGCAAAAATTCACTTTCAGTTAATTCATGGGGAACTCTTTTGAAAAAAATTAGTAGAAAAATAAATAAAAAATTTAAGGATTTAACTGAAAATATGAAAATAGATTATATTCAAATTAAAAAACTTTGGCCAAAAAAACTTCCGACAGGAATTATTCATGGAGACTTATTTATTGATAATATATTTTTTTATAAAGGTCGCTTTCATGGTTTTATTGATTTTTATTTTTCTTCTAATGATTACTATGCATATGATCTTGCAATATGTGTGAATGCTTTATGCTTCAATAAAAAAAATAATAAATTTATTATGAATAGGAATAAATCTTCAAATTTATTGAAAGGATATCAATCGGTCAGAAAATTAACGAAATTAGAGAAAAATAGTTTTAATACACTTTGTAAGGGCTCGGCTTTAAGGTACTTACTCACAAGATCTTATGATTATTTAAACACACCCAAAACAGCTATTATCAAAATTAAAGATCCAAAAGAATATATTCAAAAACTTGATTTTCATAAAAATTTAAATTCATTTAAAGATTATTGCTAATGATAAAAATCTATACAGATGGCTCTTGTATTGGAAACCCAGGGAATGGCGGTTGGGCTGCGATAATAATTGAAAATGGAAATAAAACTAAAATTAAAGGTAGTAAAAAAGATTCAACAAACAACCAAATGGAATTACTTGCTCCGATTAAAGCTTTAAAAAGAATTGCAAAAGGTAGCAAAGTTCAAATATTTACAGATTCTAAATATGTAAAATCAGGGATTACTGAATGGATACATAATTGGAAAAAAAATGGATGGAAAACAGCTAATAAAAAGGAAGTGAAAAATAAAGAACTTTGGACTGAATTAGATAGTTTATCAAACTCTTTTGAAATAAAATGGAGCTGGGTAAAAGCTCACTCATCAGATAAGCTTAACAATGAGGTGGATTTATTGGCAAGAACTTCAGCAAATATCTAAGTGCCTAAAAGAGAACTTAAATCCAATTTATAATATATCTAGAATACCCTCTGCTGAAGATAAACCACATTCTTTAGTCTCTTTTTCAACTTGAATATTTGATACTTGCAAGTTCTCGATCACCATAGAATATCGATTTGATCTTATTCCCATACCTCTAGAATTTCTATCAACTTCTGCACCGATTGCCTTTGTAAATGATAAATAAGGATCAGATAACATTGTTATTTTATTTGCAATGTTATGAGCTTGTCCCCAAGCATCCATAACGTATGGATCATTAACAGATATACAAAATATTTTTTGTATTCCTTTCTGTTTTAATTTATCTGCATTTGCCACATAACCTGGAAGGTGAAATTTGGAACAGGTTGAAGTAAAAGCACCAGGTAGCCCAAATAGAATAATTTTGCCTGTGCCAAGTATTTCTTTAATTTTGCTTATTCTTGGCTCACCCTCTACTAGATGGAAAATTTCAGTATCAGGAATTTGATCTTTTATTTCAATTTTCATATTGAATTTATTACATAATTTTTAACTTTTTCTAAATCATTTGATAAGACATCAAATTTTTCCTCCCTATCATAAACATATCTTAGGCTTTCTGGTAGTTTTTCAGTTTTTGAGATTGCGTCCTCTATTGCTTTTGGAAATTTACATGGATGAGCTGTTGACAATACAACACAGTTTTTTTCTAATTCTAGTTTTTTTGCAGCTCCAATTCCAACTGCAGTGTGAGGATCAACTACTATTTGATATTTTTCATGGATATCTTTTATCATTTCAACAGTCTCATTTTCATCTAACATTTCAGAGATAAAATTTCTTTTAATCTTCTCTAAGTCAGTATTATCAATTTTATATTCATTAATTTTTATTTTACTCATAACATCTTTCGTAAATTCAGAATTACAGTCTTTCACATCATATAAAAGTCTTTCAAAGTTACTTGCTATCTGAATATCCATACTAGGAGTATTTGTTTCTTCAACTTTCTTTTGAGTATAATCACCTCCAGAGATTGCTCTATGAAGAATATCGTTTTTATTTGTTGCTACTATAAGTTTGTCGACAGGTAGGCCAAGTTTTTTTGCCAAGTAACCAGCATAAATATCTCCAAAATTACCTGTTGGAACAGAAAATGATAAAGGTTGTCCATTACCTGTTTTAAAATACGCATAAAAGTAATAAACGGCTTGAGCTATTATTCTTGCCCAATTAATTGAGTTTACTCCTGACATGTTGATCTTATTTGAAAAATTTTGATCATTGAACATAGCTTTTACTAAATTTTGACAATCATCAAAGTTACCCTCAATTGCGATATTAAAAACATTTCTTTCTTCATGAATTGTCATCAATCGTCTCTGAACAGGTGAAATTTTATTGTGAGGATGCAATACAAAAACATTAAGATTACTTTTGCCTTTTAATGCATCAATAGCTGCAGCCCCTGTATCTCCTGAAGTTGCTACAATAATATTAATTTTTTTCTCTGCATTTTCTAAGTGATATTGGTAGAAATTACCTATCAATTGCATCGCAATATCCTTGAAAGCGAGTGTTGGACCATGAAACAATTCCAAAATTTTAAATTTTCCTAACTCAGAGATTTTTACAACATCTTCACATCTAAAAAGTGAGTAAGATTTAGATATTAGGAAAGATAATTCTTTTTTTGTCATAAAATTTCCAATAAATGGGAAAATAATTTCAGCTGCTAATTCATTGTATTTAAGGCTGCTAAGTTTGATTAATTCTTCCTTACTAAATGGTTTAATTGATTTGGGCACAAATAGACCACCATCATCTGCTAAACCTTTAAGAAAAACGTTTTTAAATGAGAAATGATCTGAATTATTTCTAGTACTAATATATTCCATCAGTAATTTTTTTTTCTGAAATATAAATATATTAAAAATATAGAAACGGCTAATGAAAACCAAGTTAATGCATATTTTAAGTGGTTGTTGGAAATATTGGCTCCCACTTGTTTTGACTTTGGATAAATTCCTTCTTGCTTACTGATATTGTTTATAATAAATGGAGAAAATTGTTTACCAGTATAATTTAATAAATCCTCATCTTTTAATGTAAACCAATAGTTCTTGTTCAAATCATTATCTGGCTTAAAATAATTAAATTTACTTTTTAGTTTCAAAATCCCCTCGAACTTGCTTTTATCTGAAAAGTATTTTTTTGATTTAAAGTCTCTAGGAATCCATCCACGATTAATCAAATAACTTTTATTATTGATACTTATTGGATTGACAATATCAAAACCTGGCTCTCCTTTTTCACTTAAACTATACAAATAAATGATTTTTGAATTATCTAATATTCCTTCAAATTTAATTTTTTTAAAATTAGTTGGATTGCTACCGTTAAACTCTATTGGTTCACTTTTTAAAGATTTTTCGATTGAGTTTATTAATTCAAGTTTCCAGTTTAATCTTATAATTTGCCAAGTACCTAGGGCTAAAAAAACTAAAATAAAAAAATATACAAATAATGAAAACGATAACTTGTTTTTCAAACGATTTTAACTTCCCCAAATGTATATGGCTGCAAATAAAAATAACCATACCACATCGACAAAGTGCCAATACCAAGCTGCTGCCTCAAAACCAAAGTGATGTTCTTTTGTAAAATGACCCAGTTTTCCCCTCCATAGACACACTGCTAGGAAGATTGTTCCAACAACCACATGAAAACCATGAAAGCCTGTAGCCATGTAAAAAGTTGCTCCATAAATATGACCTGAAAAACTAAATGAAGCATGTTGATATTCATATATTTGTAAAAGAGTGAAGAATGCTCCTAGAGCAACTGTACAAATTAGACCATTAATAAATCCTTTTCTATCACCTTCTAGTAAAGAGTGATGAGCCCATGTAACTGTTGTACCTGATAAAAGAAGAACTAAAGTATTTATAAGAGGAATATCCCATGGATCAAATGTTTCGATATCTTTTGGTGGCCAAACGTTACCAGTAAATTCATTCGGAAATAAACTTGCATCAAAGTAAGCCCAGAACCAAGCAACAAAAAACATTACCTCAGAGGCAATGAATAAAGTCATTCCATATCTATGATGGAGTTGTACAACTGGAGTGTGATGGCCTTGGTGCTCGGCCTCAATAACAACATCTCGGAACCACATAAATGCACAATAAATTAAAAGAGCAAATCCAAGCAACATTGCCCACATTGCTTGTGTATGCAAATAATAAACTGTTCCCAGTGCAGTAATTAATGTAGCGAAAGAAGTAGCAATTGGCCACGGACTAGGGTCAACTAAGTGATAATCATGCTTTTGAGCTGAGGACATTTTTAACTCTCGTTTTTCTCAAATTTATAGTAGTCAGAGGAGAAAAAAGTATAGGACATAGTAACATCCTCTATATTTTTAGTTTTTGGGTCGTTTACTAATTCAGGGTCTAGATAAAATACTAAATCATAGGATGCCTTTTCTCCAGGTTTAAGTGTCTGTTTTTCAAAACAAAAACAGCCTAATTTATTAAAATACTGACCAAAGGACGAAGGGGAAACATTGTAGCTTGCAACTGCGGACGAAGGTTGATCACCCAAATTTTCGACATTAAATTTGATTTTATAAACTTTGCCTGGTTTTACATCCAAAGTTTTTTCATTAACTGCAAAATCCCAATCTAACTGGGAATTCACGTTTGTATCAAGCCTTACATTTACTATTTTATCTAATACTATCTTTGGTGCCTCTTTAGAGATTTGGGTAGTGCCTCCAAATCCTGTTACCCTACAAAACAAATCATAAAGTGGTACTGCAGCAAATGATAATCCTAACATAAAAACAAATATTCCAGCTAACAAAAGAGGTGTTAATGTATTTTTTTTTATCATATTGATCTCTCAAAGACACCTACGTTATATAAAGTAAAAACAAATAATATCACTATAAAAATTACAAGACCTAGCGCGGTCCATAAATTTTTCTTTTTTGTTTTTTCGTCTCTTATCATTAAATAAGTTTATCTATTAAAAATAACACAAAAATTAAAAATAAGTAAAATATTGAGTAAGCAAAAATTTGTTTTGCAATTTTGATCTCAAATTTATTTTTTTTATAATTATAAAGTTTAAAGCAAAGATAATTATAATAAATAGTCAAGGTCAATCCAAATGTAAGAAATAATTCTGATGTAAATCCAATCGCATATGGAAAAACCACTGTTGGTAACATTAGCAATGAATATATAAATATATTCTTTTTTGTGTTTTCAATTCCATTAGTAATTGGCAACATTGGAATTTTTGCCTTTTTGTAGTCTTTAGCCTTATAAAGGCTTAGGGCCCAAAAATGAGATGGTGTCCAAACAAAAATTATTAGAAAAAAAACTAAAGGTTCAATTGATAAAGAGTTTGTTGCTATGGTCCATCCAATAACAGGTGGTAATGCACCTGCTGCTCCTCCAATTACTATATTTTGGGGAGTTCTTCTCTTTAACCAAATTGTATAAATAAACAAATAAAAGAAAATTGTAAAAAACAGTAAGAAAGCTGAAATAGCATTAGTAAAATAATATAAGCTAAAGACAGAAATAATAGATAATGTTGTTCCAAAGTATAAAGCCTGAGCTCTATTAAGTTTGCCTCGTGGAATTGGTCTTAAACATGTCCTAGTCATTAATTTATCAAGATCAGCCTCGTACCACATGTTCAATGCACCTGCTGCACCTGCCCCAATGGCCACTATGAGAATACCAATAGCTGCCTGAGTGAAAGGTATGGAATTTGGAGCTGTTAGCAAACCAACTGCACAAGTAAATATTACTAAAGACATTACTCTTGGCTTCATGAGCTTTATTAGCTCTGAGATAATTCCAATATCTGTATTAGATCTTTTTTCTCTTAAGATAGTAGACTGCATTTTAATATTATATATTTTTACTAGAATCTAACTACTAGATTTTTCTACACCCTCGACGTTTTCGAATTTAGGAAGCTCATCAAAAGTATGAAAATTAGGCGGTGATGGAACTGTCCACTCTAAGGTGGTTGCTCCTTCGCCCCATGGATTCTGAGCTGCTTTTTTCTTTTTAGCAAATGCGTAAATTAAATTTGCAAAAAATACTGCCAATCCTACGATTGATATATATGACCCTATGGATGAAATATAATTCCAGTCAGCAAATGCATCGGGATAATCTGCATATCTTCTCGGCATACCCGCTAAACCTAAAAAGTGTTGTGGGAAAAATACTATATTTACACCAATGAATGTAAGCCAAAAATGAAGTTGTCCCATCCACTCTGAATACTCATAACCCGACATTTTTCCAAACCAATAATAAAAACCTGCAAAGATAGCAAAAACGGCTCCAAGCGATAGAACATAGTGGAAGTGAGCGACAACATAATATGTATCATGTAATGCTGTATCAACTCCAGCGTTTGCTAAAACAACTCCTGTTACTCCACCGACTGTAAATAAAAATATGAAACCAAGTGCCCAAACCATTGGAGTTTTAAATGATATTGATCCACCCCACATAGTCGCGATCCAAGAAAAAATTTTTATTCCAGTTGGGACGGCTATTATCATAGTCGCAGCTAAAAAGTATGCTTTGGTATCAGTATCAAGACCTACTGTGTACATATGATGTGCCCAAACCACAAATCCAACAATTCCTATTGCAACCATTGCATATGCCATACCTAAATATCCAAACACAGGTTTTTTGGAAAAAGTAGAAACAATATGACTTATCATTCCAAAACCTGGTAAAATTAAAATATAGACTTCTGGATGTCCAAAGAACCAAAATAAATGTTGAAACAAAGTTGGGTCGCCACCTGATTGGGCCTCAAAGAATGCTGTTCCAAAATTTCTGTCTGTTAATAACATTGTTATTGCTCCAGCTAAAACTGGTAAAGATAACAAAAGTAAAAAAGCAGTAACAAGTATAGACCAAGCAAATAATGGCATTTTATGCAATGTCATACCTGGCGTTCTCATGTTTAAAATTGTGGTTATGAAATTTACTGCACCTAGAATAGATGACGCGCCCGCAACATGTAAACTTAAAATTGCCAAATCCATTGCTGGACCTGGTTGACCTGCTTTTGAAGATAGCGGTGGATATATAGTCCAACCTCCTCCAACACCTTGTGCCCCTGGAGGTCCATCAACAAATATTGAAGCTAGAAGTAAAATAAAAGCCACAGGTAGCAACCAAAAAGAAATATTGTTCATTCTTGGGAATGCCATATCAGGTGCACCAATCATTATTGGTACAAACCAATTACCAAAACCACCAATCATTGCTGGCATCACCATGAAGAAAATCATTATCAAACCATGTCCTGTAACTAGGACATTATATAAGTGATAGTTACCACCTAAAATTCCATCACCAGGATGCATTAACTCTATTCTCATTAAAACTGAAAATGCAGTTCCGATTACCCCTGCAATAATTGCAAAGATTAAATACATTGTTCCTATATCTTTATGGTTTGTAGAATATGCCCATCTTTTCCATCCAGTTGGTGTATGATGGTCGTGACCGTGTAATGTTGCAGTACTCATTATTTAATTACTCGCTATTAAATTTTTATTAATTAAACTTTCGTCTTTTGCAAACTTTATTTTCGCATCTGACAACCACGCTTGATAGTCCTCATCAGAAACTACTCTTACTTCAATTGGCATAAATGCGTGCTTTATTCCGCATAATTCTGAACATTGACCATAGTATGTTCCAACTTTTTCTGCTTTAAACCATGTTTCATTAATTCTTCCTGGCATTGCGTCTCTTTTAACTCCAAATGAAGGTAATGCCCATGCATGCAATACATCATTTGCTGTTATTAACACTTTTACAACTTTATTTACTGGCACCACTACAACGTTATCAACTGCTAGTAGTCTTGGTTGACCCTCTTTTAAATCCTCTTCTTCAATCATGTATGAGTCAAAAATTATATTTTCATCCGGATATTCATAGCCCCAGTACCACTGATATCCAATTGCTTTAATAGTTACATCCGCTTTTGGAATTGTATCTTGAGAATACAAAACCTTAAATGATGGAACAGCCATCACTATTAGAATTAAACATGGAACCAATGTCCAAATTATTTCCACTGCAACATTATGAGTTCTTTTTGACGGATTAGGATTTCTAGACTCTCTAAATCTCACCATCACATATAACATCAGAAACAACACAAACGCACTTATTGCAACAATAATTGGAAGCAACATATAGTCGTGGAACCACACAATATCTCTCATTGTCTGAGATGCAGGCTCTTGAAAACTCAATTGCCACTTCTCCGGTTGATTGGCAAAAGCAGGTAATGAAATCAATGAGGTTAATAAAGTTGTTATGAATTTTTTCATTTTCAAAAGTTTATAAAGCCAAAAATATAAAAAAACACTAGAGATTTCGCGACAATTTATCAATTTTTTAGAAAATTGATCACAGATAAAGCGGATATAACTGCAGTTTCAGTTCGAAGAATGTTATGACCCAATTTTATTGATTGTGTTCCACTATATTTAAGAATCTTTTCTCTCTCGACCTCAGTGTAATCACCTTCGGGGCCAATTAAAATACATAAAAGTTTTTTGTTATTTATTTTTAATTTTTTATTATCTGAATTTAAATCTCCAAATATAAGATTTAAATCTTTATTATTTTCAATAAACTCATCTAATTTTTGTATTTTATCTATCTCAGGAATACTTAATCTGTTACTTTGTTCTGAAGCTTCTGTAACAATTTTTATTAGTCTTTCATAATTTATGTTTCTTACAACAGTCCTTTCTGTAATTACTGGAATGAATTTTGTTACACCTAATTCTGTTGCTTTTTGAATCATGAAATTAAAAAAATTTGATCTAATAGGAGAAAAAGCTAACCAAAGATCAGTTTCATTTTCTTCATGTCTAAGTTGCTTAGTAACTTTAAAATTTAAATCATTTTTTGAAATTTTTTTAATTATTGTTTGCCATTCACCAAACTTATTAAATAAAGAAAAATTACCACCTATAGGAATTCTCATCACTTTAGTTAAATAATGAGATTGTGCTTTATTCAATTTTCCTTCTAAATTAATTGATAAACTTTCTGGGTAAAATAACCTAATATTGCTCATTAAATTTAAATTAAATTATGAAAAATATTAAAGCAATAATATTTGATGCTTATGGAACTTTATTTGACGTCAATTCTGCTGCAGAAAAATGTAAAGGAAAAATAGGTGATAAGTGGGAAGATTTCGCAAATTATTGGAGAACCACACAATTAGAATATACTTGGTTAAGGAGTTTAATGAATAGACATAAAGATTTTTGGAAAATTACTGAAGACAGTTTAGACAAATCGATGAAATTTTTTAAAATTGATAACTCCATGAGAAATGATTTATTAGATTTGTACAAAGTGCTCTCACCTTTTTCTGAAGTTAAAGAAACTTTAAATAAGTTGAAAAAGAAAGATTTTAAGTTAGCAATTCTTTCCAACGGTACTCCTAGCTTGTTGGGAAATCTGGTCAAAAATAATAACTTAGAAAATATATTTGATGATATTTTTTCAATTGAAGAAGTGGGAATTTTTAAACCAGACTCAAAAGTTTATGAATTACCTGTAAATAAATACAACATTAAAAAGTACGAAATTTTATTTTTAAGTGCGAATACATGGGATGTTTCTGGGGGTGGAAATTATGGATATAATTCTGTTTGGGTAAACAGGAATAAAAATATATTTGATAATCTTGACTATCAACCATTAGATGAAATTCACGATTTAAGTGAGTTACTTGAAATTATATAGTTAAAGTATATATCGATCGAATGAAATCAATAGAAGTTGAAAAAATTATTGAACCCATATCAGCATCAGATGGTGCTGGTGTAAAATTAAAAAGAAGTATTGGAGTTGAGCCAAATTATTTTGATCCATTTTTAATGTTGGATGAGTTTGGATCAGAAAATAGTGAAGATTATATTGCAGGTTTTCCGCCCCATCCTCATAGAGGTATAGAAACAGTAACTTATATGTTAGCGGGAGATTTTGAACATAAAGATAGTACTGGTGGACAAGGTAGAATGACAGCAGGAGATGTTCAGTGGATGAAAACAGGAAGTGGTATTATTCATTCAGAAATGCCAGCAATGAAAGAGGGTAAACTTCATGGTTTTCAATTATGGATAAACATGCCAGCGAGTATGAAAATGGATAAACCTGAATATCATTATATTGATGCTGACAAAATGAGTGTACATAAAGATAGTGATAAGCAAATAAAAGTTATTGCTGGAAAATTTCAAAAAGCAGAAGGACCAATTAAAAAGCATAATGTTGAACCTGTTTATTTTGATGTTGAACTTAAAGAAGATAAGGAATTTAATTTTGAGATACCCTCCTCTCACAATAGCTTTATTTATTTAATTGAGGGTGAAATAAAAATCGGAGAAAAAAAACATGATAAAGTTAAAGACTCTACTTTGATACTTTTAACTAATGGTGAAATATTAAAAGTAACTGCTTTGACTAAGGCTAAATTTTTATTAATATCTGGAAAACCAATTGGTGAACAAATTGCAAGAGGTGGACCATTTGTAATGAATACAAAACAGGAAATACTTCAAGCTATTGACGATTACCATAATGGAAATTTTGTAAAACAATGAAAAAAATTGAAATAAAAGAATTTGGTGGACCTGAGGTATTGGAAATAAAGAACGTTGATATTGGAAAACCTGGCCAGAATGAAGTGCTAGTTAAAAATTTATCTATAGGTATAAATTATATTGATACATACCACCGTTCAGGTCTTTATCCCATCCCACTGCCAAGTGGTATTGGACTTGAAGCTTGTAGTATTATTGAAGAAGTAGGTTCTGAAGTTAAATTATTTAAAGTTGGAGATAGAGTAACTCGTGCTTCCATGCCAATTGGAACTTATTCTGAAAAACAAATAATACCTGAAGACAAGTTAGTAAAGGTTCCAGATAATATTTCTGATGAAGTTGCATCATGTATTACTTTAAAAGGTATAACAGCCGAATATTTATTGCACAGAACTTATCAAGTTAAAAAAGGAGATAAAATTTTATACCATGCAGCTGCAGGCGCACTTGGTCAGATTTTCTGCCCGTGGGCTAATGCACTTGGTGCTGAAATAATAGGAACAGTCGGTTCAGATGAAAAAATAGAAATAGCGAAAAAGAATGGATGCCATCATGTTATAAACTATAATGAGAAAAGCTTTGTTGAGGAAGTTGAAAAAATTGTAGGAAAAAACGGACTTGATGTAGTTTATGATGGAGTAGGAGCAAAAACATTTGACGGTTCAATAGAAGTTTTAAAAGTAAGAGGCATGATGGTTGCTTTTGGAAATGCATCTGGTTACGTTCATACATTAGATATAAAAAAGCATATAAATGCAAAAGGTCTTTTTTTTACTAGACCTTCAATCGCTCACTACACGATCATAAGAAAAGAGCTTGAAGAAGCAGCTGAAAAAGTTTTTGAAGCAATATCTAAAGGTAAATTTAAAGTTGAAATTTCAAAAAAGTATTCTTTAGATGAAGTTAGAAAAGCTCATGAAGATCTTGAGGGAAGAAAATTACTTGGTCCTGCAATAATTTTACCAAATTAATCTATTTTTACATCCATGTCAGACATGTGTAAATTGAGTGCATTTGTGGATATTTGAATTTCTCTTATAAAGAAAATAATTGATATGATCATTGATAAACAGCACGAACCAAAAATTACTCTCGCTAAGAATAATTCATTTAAATAAAGAGCAAAAACTGTAAGCATATTAAATAAAAATCCAAAGGCAGCAAACATTATAGTCCACCTTAAAATTGAAATTCTTCTACTCAAGTTAATAAATTGTTTTTTCCATTCTGCGGGAATATGTTTTTCATATACATGTTCGTCATGAAGTTCTCTAATCAACCTGCTTAAAGTATGAAATCTGTTACTGTAAACCCCCATTAAAAGAGGAATTGCAGGAAACATTAAAGCTGTAACTGTATAATCTATATTCATTCGAATCGAATTGATTATGAAACTAGCCTTTGTTATTTACAAGTAAATTAATGTTAAACGTTAAATTATTTATTGAACTTACAAGATTGAATAAACCGATAGGTTATATGCTTCTCTTTTGGCCTTGTATTTGGGGTCTTACAATTGCCTATGAGTTTAATAGTGAACTTGAAACATATTTTTTTTATATCCTGCTTTTCTTTCTTGGGGCTGTGTTAATGAGATCGGCTGGCTGTATAGTAAATGATATAACGGATAAAAATTTTGATAAACTTGTTGAAAGAACAAAAAATAGACCCATTGCTTCAGGTAAAGTATCTGTAAAACTAGCAAGTTTTTACTCATTCATACTGTGTGGGATTGCTTTTATGGTTTTAATTAATTTTAATTTTTTTACAATTTGGATGGCACTGCTATCGATGCCACTTGCATTCTCTTATCCTCTAATGAAAAGATTTACATATTGGCCACAATTGTTTCTTGGAATTACCTTCAATTATGGTCTTGTATTGGCATGGATCTCTGTCACTAACGAAATCTCAATGCTTCCAATTATTTTCTATTTTGGAGCCATATTTTGGACACTGGGATACGACACTATTTATGGATACCAAGATATAAAAGATGATGAAATTATAGGAGTTAAATCTACTTCAATTAAATTTAAAAATGATCCAAAGAAATTTATTTCTTTTTGTTATTTGATCTTTATTGGAGCTCTAATCTTAGTAGGCCTTTTAATGAACTTTAATTATTTTTATTTTTTATTTTTATTTTTACCTATTGGGCATTTGATTTTTTTTCAAATATACAAACTTAATGTAAAAGAACCATTAGACTGTTTGTTTAAATTTAAAAGTAATAATTTTTTAGGTTTGTTAATATTTATAAATATTTTAATTGGGAAACTTTTATAATTCATGACTAATTTAGAGATCTTAAAAAGATTATACAACGACTATACAAAAATTTTTATTGTTAAAATTTTGTTAGCTGTATTTTTCTCTATCTTGGTTGCAGGAAGTACATCTGCAACTGCTTGGCTTTTAGATCCTGCAATAGAGAAAATTTTTATCAATCAGGATCAAACTTTAATATTTGTAATTCCTATTTTAATTGTTTTAGCTTTTTCTACTAAAGGAATTTCATTGTATATGGCAAAAGTAATAATGATAAATGTTGCTGAAGAAGTTAAGAAAAAAATTCAAATTGATATGCTTTCATCCTTTATTAAAGCAGATACTCAACAAATAGAGAATAAACATTCTGGAAAATATATTTCAAATTTAAATTTTGATGTAAATCAAATTACTGGAATGTTGAGCAATTCATTTTTGAGCTTTTTTAAAGATGGTTTAACTCTTATTGGTCTATTAACAGTAATGTTTCTACAGAACTGGAGATTGTCACTAATAGCTATAGTAATGATCCCAATTGCTTCGATTACAGCAAAAAAACTTGGGAGACGAATGGGAAAAGTTGCAACAGAAGCGCAAGAAAAATCAGGTGACTTAAATAAATACTTAATTGACTTATTTAAAAATCATAAAGTTATAAAAATTTTTCAAAGAGAAAATTTTGAAAATAAGAGGTCTGAAAAATTTGTTGATGATCTTAAGAAGAAATCTATCAAAATAGCAACTGTATTTATAAGAGCTACTCCAATAATGGAAATACTAACTGGTATAATGATAGCAATTTTAATCTTCTACTCTGGAAAACTTATTATGAATGGACAACTCAATATTAATAATTTTTTTTCTTTTCTCGCGGCAATGATGTTAGCTTACCAACCTGTAAAATCTTTAGCGACTATTAATGTGGGAATTTTTCAAGGTTTATCTGCTGGCAAAAGAATTATACCAATAATAGATACTAAAAATAATATTTCATCTAATGAAAGTTTAGGAGAGCTAAAATTAAATGAGGGCTCAATTAATTTTAGTAATGTAAATTTTAATTATGAAAGCAATTTAGATAATCGTGTACTTAAAGATATAAATATAAATATTGCTGGAAACAAAATGACAGCACTTGTTGGTCATAGTGGTTCTGGAAAATCTACTTTATTAAGCCTTATACCAAGAATATACGATCCTATTTCTGGAAAAGTTGAGTTAGATGGTCAAAACATAAAAGAGGTAAAACTTTCCTCTCTTAGAAAAGAAATTTCAATTGTCGATCAAAACACCACTTTATTTGACGATACAGTTTTAAATAATATTAAATATGCAAAACCTGATGCTTCAAATGATGAAATATATAAAGCTGCAGATATGGCAATGTGCACTGACTTTATAAACAAACTTGAAAATAAATTTGAGACCAAAATTGGTGAAAATGGAATTAAATTGTCCGGCGGTGAAAAACAAAGACTTTCAATTGCAAGAGCTTTTTTAAAAAATAGCAAAATTATTCTTTTAGATGAAGCAACATCTTCATTAGACTCTGAAACGGAAGAAAAAATTCAAAAGGCATTGGAAAAATTAATTTCAAATAAGACAACTATTGTAATTGCCCATAGGCTTTCAACAATTCTAAATTCAAATATTATTTATGTTCTTGATAAAGGAAAAGTTATAGATCAAGGTAAACATAATGATTTACTGAAACATTCTGAGATTTATCAAAATTTTTATAATCGACAAATTAAAGAAAACTAATGTTTTTTTTTTACGAAATTTTAGCAATAACTTTTCTATTATTTTCACCAATAATATTTGCTGTAAGAATTATAATCGGAAAAGAGGATTTTAATAGATTTCTGGAAAAATTTTGTATTTATAAAAAATATAATAAAGACCAAACGATTTGGTTTCATGGAGCAAGTGTTGGTGAAATCATGAGTATCATCCCTATAATTAAAATTTTAGAAAAAAATAATAAAGTCCAAAAAATTTTACTCACATCTACCACTACAAGTTCAGCATCAGTTGTTAAAAAAATAAAGTTTAGAAAAACCGAACACGTGTATTTTCCAATAGATGAAAATTATTTGACAAATAAATTTCTGGAATTTTGGAAGCCAAAAGTGGCAATTTTTATAGATTCAGAAATATGGCCAAACATGATTGAAAATCTAAAAAGAAAAAATATACCCATAGTTTTAATTAATGGAAGAATCACATCAAAAAGTTATAAAAGATGGTTAAGATTTCCAAATTTTGCAAAAAAAATCTTTAGTAGTATTACTTTGGCACTTCCACAAAATAAAAAGTCAAAACTTTATTTGAGTAAACTTGGAGTAAAAAATATAAAAATTGCAGGAAACCTAAAATACTTTGGAGAAAAAAAAACAAAGGTAAATTCTGATGTAAAAAAGATAATTAGAGATAGAAAAATTTTTTGTTGCGCGAGTACTCATGACAATGAAGAGGATTTAATTTCTGAGGCTCATAAAAAAGTAAAAAAAAGTATTAATAATTTGCTTACAGTTATAATTCCAAGACATGTCCATAGAACTGATAGAATAGTTAGACTGTTAGAAAGCAAACAATTAAATGTAATTACAAGATCGTCTAGAAATAAAATAAGTAAATCCACAGATGTATATATTGCTGATACATATGGAGAAGCTCGTAAATTTTATGAAATATCTAATTTATGTTTTGTTGGAGGATCATTAATTAATCATGGAGGCCAAAATCCTTTAGAGCCTGTAAGGGGAAAAAATTATATTATTTTTGGGCCATTTGTTCATAATTTTAAAGAGGTATATGACTTATTATTAAATCTTAAAATTGCAAGCAAAGTAAAAAGTTTAAATAATGTTTGTGAATTAATTAAAAAAAAAATTAATTACAATCATTCAAGAAAAATATTAAAAAAAATAGACGAAATGGGTAAAAGAGTTCTTAAAAATAATATTTATGAAATAGATAAATTTATATAATGAAAATTAAGAGACCAATTTATCTTGATACTGTTAATTTAATTTCAATTATTCTTCTTCCATTAACTTTCTTTACGTTTTTATTTAATTATTTGAAAAAATTATCACCAAAGGTTAAATTTAAAGTTAAAACTATATGTGTTGGTAATATATATTTAGGTGGGACAGGCAAAACTCCGTTGGTTATTAAAATAAATAGTATTTTAAAAAAAAAATATAAAACCACAATTATAAAAAAAAACTATGTCGATCAAAAAGACGAACAAAAAATTTTAAAAAAAAATGGAAATTTATTATGTTTTAAAAATAGAGATATAGCTATTAAAACTGCCGAACATAAAAATTTTGACATAGCAATTTGTGATGATGGATTGCAAGAAAAGAAGATTAATTACGATTTATCAATTGCTTGTTTTAATAGTACTCATACCATTGGAAATGGTTTTTTAATACCTGCAGGACCTTTGCGAGAGAGCTTATTTGAAATACGAAATTATGATGCTGTATTTTTGAATGGAGAGAAAAAAAATATTAAATTTCAAAATAAAATTAAAAAAATTAATAAAAATATTAAAATTTTCTATGCAAACTATAAACCAACCAATTTAAAATCATTTAATTTAAAAAAAAATTATCTAATTTTTTGTGGTCTAGGTAATCCTGAAGAATTTGAAAAAACTTTAATCAAATACAAATTTAAAATTAAAGAAAAAAAATTTTTTCCTGATCATTATAATTTTTCTAATAAAGACATTAATGAAATTAAAAGTCTTGCAAAAGAAAAAAGATTGGAAATAGTTACTTCTGAAAAAGATTATTTAAGACTAGATAATTCTAAAAAAAAAAATATAAAATTTATTAAAGTTGATCTAAAAATCTCAAATCAGAAAAAATTTGAGAGTTTTTTAAACAAAAACTTATGAAAACCGTTATTTATTTTTTTGAATTTGTTTTAGTTTCTTTATTGTTGATCATATTTAAAGTCTTAGGATACAAATTGGCTTCAAACTTTGGATTTTTTATTGGAAAAACAATTGGACCATTATTTAGATCTAAAAGTCTAGTTATAGATAATTTAAAAAAATCTAATATCTCATTAAAAAAAACTCATGAACAATCTACGGATGAAATATTTGGAAATTATGGAAGAATTTTTGCTGAATATCCTTTCATTAAAAACTTTAGAAATGGTAAACTTGAAAAGTATATTCAAGTAGATGGAAAACAGTACCTCGATGAAATTAAATCAAAAAACAAAAAAGTAGTTTTCATATCTGGACATTTTAATAATTTTGAATTGATGGCTATGATGATTGAAAAATATGGGATTGATTTATCTGCTATTTATCGACCGTTAAATAATATTTTCCTTAATAAAACTATGGAAAAAATTCGAATTAAATATATTTGTAAAAAACAAATTAAAAAAGGACGTTCAGGGACAAGGGAAATAATTGAAAATCTTAAAAAAGGGTCGTCTATTGCATTGATGATTGACCAAAGGGTTCGAGAAGGATCTAAAGTTAATTTTTTTGGTAGCTTAGCTACTACAACTACTATCCCAGCGCAATTGGTTAAAAAATATAAATGTGATCTAGTTCCAATCTACATAGAAAGAAGAAGCAAATTTCATTTTAAAATGTACGTTTCCAAACCTATTAAAGTAGGTGAAAGTAAAACTATTGAGGAAATTACGCAGTTTTTAAATACTTTGCTCGAGCAAATGATAGTAAAAAATCCACTTCAATGGATTTGGACCCACGACAGATGGAAAAAGTAAATTAAGATTTTTTTAACTTATCTCTTTTAGCTGCAGCCTCTTTATATGAAAAATATGCCTCTTGTTCTTCAACATTCCAATAGGTCAAATTTTCTAAAAGAATTTTCTTTCCAGATATAGAACATATTACATGGTCGCCTTCCTCAATAATTTCAAAATTATTAGGAAGGTATTTTAATTTAGCTAACTTATTTTGCATTATTGAGATATATAAATATCTATATGAAAATTGCAATTCTTGGAAGTGGTGGAAGAGAGCATGCGTTGGTAAATCAAATGTCATTATCAAAAAAAACCACTAAAATTTATTGTATTCCAGGAAATGCTGGTACATGTCATTTGGCTGAAAATGTTAATTTAAATTTAGACAATTTTGAAAGTATTTATGATTTTATTTTGAAAAATAAAATTGAATTAGTAGTTGTTGGTCCAGAAAAACCTTTGGTAGATGGTATAGCTGATTTTTTGCAAGAAAAAAAAATAAAAGTTTTCGGACCAAATAAAGTACTATCTCAATTTGAAGGATCAAAAACGTTTACTAAAAATGTTTGTAAAAAATATAATATACCTACAGCAAAATTTAATATTTTAAAAAATTTGAAAGAATCTATTGAATATTTAAACCAAGTTAAATTTCCAATAGTCATTAAAGCAGATGGCCTTGCAGCAGGAAAAGGAGTTTATATTTGTGAAAATCTTGAAAAATCCAATGAAGCAGTGAAAGAAATATTTAATGGAAAATTTGGACAAGCTGATCAAATTGTAATTGAGGAATTTCTTGAAGGTGAAGAAATGAGTTTTTTTGTCATTTCAGATGGAAAAAGTTTCAAACAATTTAATACTGCGCAAGATCATAAAAGAGTTGGTGAAGATGATACAGGAAAAAATACTGGAGGCATGGGTGCTTATTCTCCATCAGCTTTAATAAATAAAGATTTAGAAAAAAAAATTATTGATAAAATTATTGAGCCTACTTTTAGAGCTATAAGAGATTTTGGAGAGGAGTATATTGGATTTCTTTATGCAGGTTTAATGATTAAAAATAATGAGCCATTTTTAATTGAGTACAATGTGCGTATGGGTGATCCAGAGTGTCAAACTATTCTTCCATTACTAAAATCAGATTTTTTAGATATAATTAATGCTTGTTGTGAACAAAAATTAAATCAATCTAACGTAGATTGGTCAGATAAAAAAAGTTTATCTATTGTTTTATGTTCAAAGGGTTATCCAGAAAGTTACGAAAAAAACGTTGAAATAAAAAATCTTAATAAAATTAAAAATAACAAAAATAATTTCATTTTCCACGCAGGAACAATTTCTAAAAATGACAAAATATTCGCTAATGGTGGAAGGGTATTAAATTTTGTAAGTATTTCAGAGAGTTATTTAGAGGCTAGAAAATCAGCAATTGATAAAATTAAGGATTTAAATTGGGGTGGTGGATTTTTTAGAAAAGACATTGGTTTCAAGGCTATTGATTAGATGCGTGTAATTGGAGGCTACCTTAAGGGACAGAAAATTTTAGAGCCTGCCGATAAATCTACTAGACCTTTAAAAGATAGAGTTAGAGAGTCTATTTTTAACATAATTGAACACTCAAATAATGAAACTATAAATTTAAAAGGAGCCAAAATATTAGATTTATTTGCTGGTACTGGATCTTTTGGTATTGAATGTTTGTCAAGAGGTGCTGAAAAAGTTGTATTTTTTGAAAACTATCATCAGTCAAATATGCTTTTAAAAAAGAACTTAGAAAAATTTCAACTTTTAAAAAAAGCGAGTGTATATCAAAGTGACTCTTATAAATTTAATGAAGAAAATATATTTGACAATAAATTTGACATAATTTTTTTAGACCCACCATTCAAAGATAAAAATATTGAAACTATAATTGATAAAATCAAAAAGAAAAAATTAGCTAATAAAAGAACACTATTAATATTACACAGAAATAAAAAAACTATTGATAAATTTTCTGAAGACTTTTTAATTCAAAGAGAAAAGAACTATGGTATTTCTAAAATAATTTTTGGAAAATTATCTTAATATTTTTACAGTTTCTTTTTTAATTAATTCAACAGAGGGTTGATCAAAAGGATTAACTTTCATCAACTGCCCTAAAAGAATAGTTTCTAAAATAAAAAAACTAAAAAGCTCACCCATTGTTTCTTCATTTCTTTTATGAACATTAAATGACCTGAAGGGAATTTTTTTTTTATTGAAAACATTTTCTGTTGCCTGTTTTTGCGATACTAAAATTTTGTATAAGTTTTTGTATTTAAGATGACTAAAATTACTGTTCAAATTTGAACTATTAATTTTAGGGGAATTTTTTTCACTTACACTAAAAAAAGTAAAAAAATTGTTTTTTGGACCATCTAAATAAAGTTGGAGAAGACTATGATTATCTTTTGGCATTGTTGAAATTAATGGTAAAATACCTTTTCCCTTTTTTCCTAAGCTTTCTGCTGTCAATTGTTGATACCATCTAAAAAAACTATCTGATTTTTCATCATAATTTAAAATAATAGAGTTAGTTTTTTTGTTAAAAACAAACTGGTTTATTGCTAAAACATTTTCTATTAATGAGTTAACAAAATTTTTATTTTTAATTAATTGATTGAAGTTTTTAAATTTTTTTTCATTTAGCCCCATTAATTCTGCAGGTAACATTCCAACCTCGGAAAGCACAGAATATCTTCCTCCAATAAAATTTTTATGCTCAATAACTTCAATTTTTAATTTCTTTGCGAGTGTTGTTAAAAAATTTATTTTTTTTTCAGTTATAAAAATATTTTTATTTTTTTTCTCCTTTTGCCGCAAAATATTAAAATTTGAGATAGTCTCCAGCGTATTGCCCGATTTAGAGACTAAAATATTAATTTTTTTCTCACTTGAAGAAACAAACTTTTTTGCTTGAAGATTATCGAAAAAATTAAAATTTTTTTTTACTCTATGTTTAAAAAAATCGTAAATTGCCTGGGTACCTAAAATTGAACCTCCCATACCAATCAAATTTATTTTTTTATAATTTTTTAGTGATTTTATTAAACTCCTATCGTATCCCATTTGATATTCTTTAGTTAGAGATTTCAATAAAGGGAATTCTATAAAAATATTTTTATTATTTATCTTTTTAAGTAAATTTTTTTTCTTACTAGGGTTTGATTTAAATTTAAAATTTGAAAAATTTATATTTTTTGTAAACATTATTATTGAATTTTCTCTAAAATAGAGCTTTCAATATCTGTGGAATTCTCGTCTTTTTCAACAATTTGGTTTTTGCTCTCATCTATATTTAATAAATCTTTAACCTCATTGTTATCGCTAAACGTTTCAGTGGACACTTCTTGATTGCCTGGTGTTGGGAGTTTATCAAAATCAGGTGGCATTGCTAATGGGTTCTTTTTTTCAACTAAAAATTCATCACTTTGATCGGATCTTTTTTTGCCTTGTAATGCATCCGTTGCAGTTTGGCATGAATATAAAAATAGACTAAATAAAATCAATATAACTGATAGATTTTTATTTTTTTTCATTTGATGATTTATAATTTAACAATTCAGCCAAAATAAGACAAATGATTCCTAGCGTAATAAAGATATCTGCAACATTAAAAATGAACCAATGATATCCGTTATAGTTTATATCAATAAAATCGGGTACTGCTTTATAATATAATCTATCAACCAAATTGCCTAATGATCCACCTAATATAGTAAGTAAAAAATAAATCTTCAAACCTTCTTCTACAAAAATCAGATAAACTATAATTACGTTAATGCATAATATTATTAAGGTTATTAAATTATATGCTGTAGTATCATCAAATGAAAATAAACCAAATCCAATTCCTTTATTCCAAACTAAATATAAGCTTAAAAAAGAGTTAATATAGATATCTACTTTATCTTTGTCCTCTAAAATATTTAGTATAAAAAGTTTACTAAACCTATCTAAAGCGAAAATTACCAAAACTATTAAAAAATATATTAATAATTTTTTTACGAATGAATTATTCATTTAGGAGATTTGACAATTAATTCTCTCACATTTTTTTGATTTTATTTTCCAGCATAAAGAACATTTACTTCCTTCGGCTTTTTCTGTAATCACTTCAACTTCTTTATCAATATTCTGATCTTCAACTATTTTACTTTCTGAAGTGATACAAATTTCAGAAAAATTCTCATTTTTCGTTACATAATATAAATCTTTATTTAGTTTTATTAAAATTTTTGCCTCAAGACTAGAGCCTATTTCCTTGCTAGCTCTTTTTATCTCGATACTAATATTGGCTTCTTCTCTAATTTTTTTAATATTATCCCATTTATGTTCGATATTTTCATTAAACCAATTTGATGGAATTTTTATGAAATTTTCTAAGTGGATACTTTGCTTGTCGCTATTTTGATTTAAGAGTTTGAAAATTTCCTCTGTTGTAAAAGATAATATAGGAGCAAACCACTTTAACAAGCACTGCAGAATTATATTTAGAACTTTGATACAGTCAGATCTTTTATCAGAGTTAATTGGGTCACAATACAATAAATCCTTCCTGATATCGAAATAAAATGCTGATAACTCAACTGTACAAAAATTTAATAATTCTTTGTATAGTTGATGAAAGTTGTATGAGTGAAAATTTTTATGAAAACTTTGGTTCACTTTAGCTAAACGATGAAGCATATACTTTTCTAGATCTGGTAAATTATTAATTTCTAAATTATTAAAATCGTATTCTTCATATTCATCTTTTATATTTCCAAGTAAAAATCTAAAAGTATTTCTTATTTTACGGTAAGACTCTGCATGTTGATCTAAAATTGAATAATCTATTCTTAGATCCTCTGCGTAATTAGATGATGCAACCCAAATTCTTAAAATATCTGCCCCATATTTTTTAAGAATATCTTCAGGTGCTATAACATTTCCTTGCGATTTAGACATTTTTAGACCTTTGCCGTCTACTACAAATCCATGTGATAAAATGCTTTCAAATGGAGCTTTGCCTCTCGTGCCACAGGATTCTAATAGAGATGAATGAAACCATCCTCGATGTTGATCAGATCCTTCTAAATACATAGATGCTGGCCATTTAAGGTCGGCTCTTTTCTCAAGAACGAAAGAGTGAGTAGACCCACTGTCAAACCATACTTCAACAATGTCACTTAGTTTATTAAAATCTTCAGCTTTATACTTGCTCCCCAATAATTTTTGATAATCATCTGAAAACCAACAATCTGAACCTTCCTTTTCGTAAATCTGTGCAATATTTTCAAAAACATCATCATCAATTAAGACTTTGCCATCTTTCTTTGATATAAAAATTGGCAAAGGCACTCCCCAAACTCTTTGTCTTGAAACACACCAATCAGGTCTGGTTTCTATCATTGACTTAATTCTTTCTTTTCCTTTACTTGGATAAAAAGTTGTTTCATCCAATGCTTTCAATGCTTTTGATCTTAATTCATGACTTTCCATAGATATAAACCATTGTGGGGTAGCACGGTGAACTAATGGAGCTTTTGATCTCCATGAATGTGGATACGAGTGATTTAATTTACCATTTGCAATAAGTTTTTCATGTTCTTTTAATTTTTCTATAATGACACTATTAGCTTTAAAAATATGTAGCCCTTCAAAATGCAAAATATTTTTGGTGTATCTCCCATCATCATCAACTGTTTCAACAGCTTTAATATTATTATTTAGGCATAAATTAAAATCATCTGGACCATGACTTGGTGCACAATGTACAATTCCAGTTCCTTGTTCAGTCGTTACAAATCTCGCCTCTAACATGGGAATTTCATAATCATACCCAATCGAATAAAATGGATGACTACAAATTGTCCCTTTGAATTCCTTTCCAGAAAATTCTTTAATAATTTTTGTGTTTTCAATATTAGTATCTTTTTTGAAGGACTCTAAAAGATCTTTTGCAATAATAATTTTTTTTTCATTATCAATCTCCAGCAATAGATAAGTTAAACTTTGATTGTAAGCTAAAGCTTTATTTGCAGGTATAGTCCAAGGTGTAGTTGTCCATATAACAACATTTGATTTTTCTATCTCTTTAAAATTCGTTTTAACAACTGGAAATTCTACATAAATTGTATCGGATACATGGTCCATATATTCAACTTCAGCATCTGCAAGAGCAGTTTTTTCTACTGTAGACCAAAGAACTGGTTTGTACCCCCTATATAAGCTCCCTTCTTTTAAAAATTTTCCAAGTTCTCTTACTATCTGAGCTTCAGCATCAAAGCTCATAGTAGAATAATAATTTTCCCAATCGCCAATTACACCCAGCCTTTGAAATTGATCTTTATGAATTCCTATCCATTTTGTTGCAAAATCTCTACACTCTTTCCTAAACTCAATAATTGGAACATCATTTTTATTTTTTTTATTTTTTTTATATTGTTCCTCAATTTTCCACTCTATTGGCAATCCATGACAATCCCAACCTGGGACATATACAGAGTCTTTTCCATCCATCTGATGAAACTTTGTAATTATATCTTTAAGTATTTTATTCAAAGCTGTTCCCATATGAATATTTCCATTTGCATATGGAGGTCCATCGTGAAGAACAAATTTTTCTTTACCTTTGCTCTTTTGTCTTAATTTCTTGTACAGGCCAATCTTTTGCCAGTAATCCAAAATACCAGGTTCTCTTACTGGTAAGTTAGCCTTCATTGAAAATGCTGTTTTTGGGAGATTTATATGTTCTTTACTCATAGGATATTATTTTTTTGCAGATAAAATATCTTTATTAATTTGTTTCTTTAGTTGATCTATATTTTTAAATTTTTTTTCACCTCTTATAAAATTTTTAAAATCTACTGATAGTTTTTTATTATAAAGATTTCCAGAAAAATTAAATAAATTTACCTCTAACAATATTTTTTTTTGATTAAAAGTTGGTCGAAAGCCAAGATTTGCGATCCCTTTAAAAATTTTATTACTTTTTTCTATTCTAACATTTACAGAGTAAACTCCAGGTTTAGCAATCACATAATTTTTAATATCAATGTTGCAAGTTGGAAAACCTATTTTTCTTCCAAGCATTCTGCCCTTTTCAACTTTTCCCTCAACAGACCATTTTCTTGATAAAAATTTATTAGCTATTTCTATTTTTCCACTTTCTAAATAATTTCTAATCAATGTTGATGAAACAATTTTATTTTTTTTAATTAAAGGTTTTGGTTTAATAAGATTGTAATTAAACTTTTTTTGAAATTTTTTTAAAAGAATAACATCACCCTTACGTTTGTATCCAAATTTAAAATTATTGCTTACGAAAAGAAACTTTGATTTTAATTTTTTGTATAAATATTTTTCTATAAAAGAATTACATTCTACTTTTGAAAATTTTTTATCAAATTTTTTGTTTATTATAAAATCAACTTTATATTTATCAAAGTACGTTATCTTTTGGTTAAAATTTGAAATTCTATAATTTTTTATTTCTTTATTGAAAAACATCTTTGGAATAGGGTCAAAAGTAACTACCCCGAGATTTAATTTAAATTTTTTTTTATATCTCAGAGCTTCATCAAATAATTTTTGATGACCTAAGTGCAGTCCATCAAAGTTACCAATTAATATGATTGCGTTGTGGTGTTGTTTTTTAATATTAAAATTTTTATATATTTTAACTCTCACCATTTTAGTTCTGTTTGAATATAATTAATTTTAACATTGTAAGATTTAGTTAAATTTTCTATTTTTTTATCAGAAATTTCATTTCTGTGAATGCCTCCTGTGATTAGCAGAGCATCAAAATTTTGAACATTAGCACCTTTAATATCTGTGTTAAGATTATCACCTATACATAGAACTTTTTTATCTCTAGTTTCGGCAGATAACTCATAGACTGGAGGATATGGTTTACCAAAATATATAACTTCTCCTTTTAAATTCTCAAAAACTTTTGCTACCGATCCTGCACAATACTCTCTTACATTTCCCTTATCGACTATTAAATCTGGGTTTGTGCATATCATCTTTTTTTTTAAATGTTCTTTGAGAAGTATTTTATAATATTCTAAATCTTTGTTATAATTATCAAACAAACCTGTGCAAAGAATATAATCTGCTAAATCTATATTTGTTTCTTTTAAATTTTTAAAAGATGAAAATAAATCATAATCTCTTGGGGGTCCTATGTGGAAAAATTTTTTGTTTTTAAGATCACTTTTTAAATATTTTAAAGCTGCTTCACCTGAAGTGAAAACATTTTCAAAATTTTCTTTTAGACCCATTTTTTTTAAAAATTTTATTACAGGTTCATTAGGTCTTGGTGCATTTGTTAAAAGCACATATTCTTTTTTATTTTCTTTTAGATGTCTCAAAGTTTCTACGGCTGAAAAATTAAGCTCCAAACCATTGTGTATCACTCCCCATATATCGATATAAAAAAGATCGTAATCAAATGCGATTTTACTAAGCCCTTCTGTATCAAGGTTTGTTATCATAATTGAGATATAGCCTAAAAATCTAATTAATTCTTTGCTTTTTTGGTGCCATAAATTTCTAAAGGGATCTTGAAATACTCATTATTGACCTTTATATGATTGCTAATTTAAAGGAGTTTATATGAAGTTCAAACCGTTACACGATAGAGTGTTAATCGAAGTATTAGATAGCAGTGAAAAAACTGCTGGTGGAATAATTATCCCTGACACAGCTCAAGAAAAACCTCAAGAAGGTAAAGTAGTTGCAGTTGGTGGTGGTGCAAAAACAGAGGATGGAAAAATTATCCCTATGGATGTTAAAGTTGGTGACAAAGTTCTTTTTGGAAAGTGGTCAGGAACCGAAGTCAAAATAGATGGTAAAGAATACAGCATAATGAAAGAGTCTGACATTATGGGTATTTCATCTGGAAAATAATAATTAATTAAGGAGAGTTTATAATGGCAAAAATAGTTAAATTTGACTCAGAAGCAAGAACAGCAATGCTTAGAGGAGTTGATATACTTGCAAATACTGTGAAAGTTACTCTTGGACCAAAAGGAAGAAATGTTGTTATAGACAAATCTTATGGTGCTCCAAGAACTACTAAAGATGGTGTGTCAGTTGCAAAAGAAATTGAGCTTGAGGACAAGTTTGAGAACATGGGTGCTCAAATGGTTAAAGAGGTTGCAAGCAAAACAAATGATGAAGCAGGAGATGGTACAACGACTGCAACAATTCTAGCGCAGGCGATTGTTAAGGAAGGTTGTAAATACGTAACTGCGGGCATGAATCCGATGGACGTAAAAAGAGGTATTGATGCTGCTGTAGATTCTGTAAAAGAAAAATTAATTTCATCTGCAAAAAAAGTTAAAGATAGTGATGAGATTGCACAAGTTGGAACAATTTCAGCAAACGGTGATAAAGAAATTGGAAACATGATTTCGAAAGCAATGCAGAAAGTTGGTAATGAAGGTGTAATCACTGTTGAGGAAGCAAAAGGTATAGACACTGAATTAGATGTTGTAGAAGGCATGCAGTTTGACAGGGGATATCTATCACCTTATTTCATAACCAACGGTGATAAGATGACAACAGAATTGGAAAATCCTTTAATTCTTTTGCATGAAAAAAAATTAACTAACTTACAACCAATGGTTCCACTTTTAGAAGCCGTAGTTCAAGCTGGAAGACCACTAATGATAATTTCTGAAGATGTTGAGGGTGAAGCTTTAGCAACTTTAGTAGTTAATAAGTTGAGAGGTGGTTTAAAAGTTGTTGCTGTTAAAGCTCCAGGTTTTGGAGATAGAAGAAAAGCAATGCTTGAAGATATTGCTATACTAACAGGTGGACAAGTTATTTCTGAGGATCTTGGAATTAAACTTGAAAACGTCAAATTAAATGATCTTGGATCTGCTAAGAGAGTAAAAGTAGATAAAGAGAATAGTACAATTGTTAGTGGAGCAGGTAAAAAATCTGATATCGAGGCAAGATGTGCTCAAATCAAACAACAAGTTGAGGAGACGACTTCTGATTATGATAGAGAAAAACTTCAAGAGAGATTAGCTAAGTTAGCAGGTGGAGTTGCGGTAATTAAAGTTGGTGGTGCAACTGAAGTTGAAGTTAAAGAAAGAAAAGATAGAGTGGAAGATGCACTTAATGCAACAAGAGCTGCAGTAGAAGAAGGTATAGTAGTTGGTGGTGGATGTGCATTACTTTATGCATCTCAAGACCTTGATAAAGTAAAAGTTAAGGGTGATGACCAGAAAGCTGGTGTTGAAATTGTAAAAAGTGCTTTACAAGCTCCAATCAGACAAATCACTAAAAATGCAGGTGTTGATGGTTCAGTTGTAGTTGGAAAACTGCTTGAGACTAATAAATCTTCAAATGGTTATGATGCTCAATCAGAGTCATACGTAGATATGTTTAAAGAAGGAATAATTGACCCTGTTAAAGTAGTAAGAACAGCTTTACAGGATGCAGCTTCTATATCTGGATTATTGGTTACAACTGAAGCGATGGTTGCTGATAAACCAGAAGAGAAAGACGCTTCTCCTGCTGGTATGCCTCCTGGAGGAATGGGCGGTATGGGCGGTATGGGTGGAATGGGTATGTAATATCCTGTTTGCTTAAAACAAAATTTTAAAAGGCCGTCCTTGTGATGGCCTTTTTTTATCCACTTCATGGTGGATGAAAACTTAATCTAACAAATTTATGCAGTCTTTTTATAATTAACCACATATTGCGAATCTATATTTATACTCAAGTTGTATCCATCACTTAGTAATTGAGAAAAAATGCTTTGTAATATTGTATTTTTAGATGTTTTAAAAAAATATTTTTTATATATAACGGCGCTCAAATGACAACTGAAATTAGAAACATAACCATTATCGCTCACGTCGATCACGGTAAAACAACCTTAATCGACAATCTGATGAAACAAAGCGGATCTTTTAGAGAAAATGAAGTTGTAGATGAAAGATTAATGGATTCCGGTGAACTTGAAAAAGAGAGAGGAATTACAATTTTAGCCAAACCAGCATCCATTAATTGGAATAATTCAAGAATAAACATAATTGACACTCCTGGACACAGAGATTTTGCAGCAGAAGTAGAGAGAGTTTTAAGCATGGCGGATGGAGCTTTGTTATTAATTGACTCAGCTGAAGGAGTGATGCCTCAAACTAAATTTGTTTTAGCAAAAGCACTTAAGCAAGGGCTAAAACCAATAGTGGTAATAAATAAATTAGATAAGACAGATCAAAGAGCTGATGAAGTTTTAGATGAAACATTTGACTTATTTGTAAGTTTAGATGCAAATGAGGAGCAATTAGATTTTCCAGTTATATATGCTAGCGGTAGATCAGGTTGGGCTAGTAAAGAAATTGACGGTCCTAGGGAAAACTTGCATCCATTATTAGATTTAGTAATAGAACATGTACAACCAGCAAAATTTGATAAATCAAAACCTTTCGCGATGCTGTCTACTTTGCTTTATGCTGATAGTTTCTTAGGTAGAAGTTTAGTTGGACGAATATCTCAAGGTACAGCAAAAGCAAACCAACAAATTAAAGCAATAAACTTAGATGGTGAAAAAGTTGATGAAGGAAGATTAACTAAAATATTTAGATATGAAGGTACAAAAAAAGTTCCAATAGAAATAGGTGAAGCTGGAGATATAGTAGTTGTAGCTGGTTTAGAAAAAGCAAATGTTGCTGATACTATTTGTGATCTAGATGTAGATAATCCAATTCAAGCTACTCCAATTGATCCACCAACAATGTCAATCAAGATTACAGTAAATAGCTCACCACTAGCAGGTACCGAGGGTAAAAAATTAACAAGTACTCAGATCAGAGAAAGATTGATGGTAGAGGCACAAAATAATGTGGGAATTACATTTTCCGAAAACGAAAACAAAGATGCATTTGAAATAAGTGGACGTGGTGAATTAATGTTAGAAATACTTCTTACACAAATGCGAAGGGAAGGATTTGAACTAACCGTAAGTCCACCGAGAGTTTTATTCAAAAAAGATGATAATGGAAATAAACTAGAACCTTTTGAAGAAATAACCGTAGATTTAGATGAGGAATATTCATCAAAAATAATTGACTCAATGAATAGAAGAAAAGGGAAGTTGATAGATCTTAAGGACACAGGCAAAAATAAAAAGAGACTTATTTTCCATGCACCTACTCGGGGTTTAATGGGCTATACAAGTAGATTTTTAACACTTACAAAAGGCACAGGTGTAATAAATAGAATTTTTCACTCATATAGTAAATTTGAAGGAGAGATGGAAGGTAGAAGAAATGGTGCTTTAATCTCTATGGAACAAGGTAAAGCTGTTGCCTTTGCAATATTTAATCTACAGGCAAGAGGTGAGATGTTCGTAACTCATAACGACCCTGTTTACTCGGGCATGATAGTTGGTTTAGCACCAAAACCCGGGGATATGATAATTAATGTCATGAAGGGAAAAAAATTAACAAATATGAGAACACAAGGAACAGATGAAAATGTTGTCCTTACTCCGGTAAGAAAAATGTCAATTGCTGAGCAATTAAGCATGCTGAATACTGATGAGGCTTTAGAGATTACTCCTAAATCATGTAGATTAAGGAAATCAATTTTAGATCCTCACGAGAGAAAAAGAATTGAAAAAGCAGCTTCTTTAGCTAACTAATTTTATTAACAAAAAATAAACCAAAGGCAACTGCAGGGCCTATCCCAAATGCAAATATTAATGTACCAACCCCAACAGTTCCACCTAAATACCATCCAATTAAGACAACTGAAATTTCAAGGCAAGCTCTCACAAAAGCAATTGGTAAATTCATAATTTTTGTTAATCCCGTCATTAAACCGTCTCTCGGTCCTGGTCCTAAGTTAGCAACTAAATATATTCCACTACCTAATCCAACTAACAATACTGAAACAACTGATAATAAATATTTAGAAAAAAAATTTGTTGGTGGATCAAACAAATATAAAGTTACATCGATCATTCCAGCAATAATGATAATATTCATAACTGTTCCTATTCCTGGCTTTTGTTTTAGAAAAATCCACAAAAATAAGACACTCACACTAACAATAAATGTAGCTGCACCAATCGATATGTCCGTTTTTTTGGATATTCCTTCAGCAAATACTGACCACGGTGAATTGCCAGTTGTTGATAAAACTAAAAGACCTTCTCCTAAACCAAATAAAACTAATCCTAAACAAAGAAAAAAAAAGGTTGAAAATTTAGGTTTGAAATTTAAAGGTTTTTCAGAGCTCCAGGTTTTTATTGGAATTTTTTTAATAGTTAAAAACATTATTGATCAAAGATCATATTGCATAACAGAATTTATGTATAAACAACAGAAAATAAGTTTATCTATATTCTCTTATAATATCTTCTCACTTTAGTTAAATATTAATTTCTATTAAAATAATTTAATAAATTTTATGAATAAAATCATTTTAATGTTTTTCATTACTTTAGGAATTTTATTTAAAATAAATGCATATGCTCACACTGATCATTATAAAAATATTAAATCGATTGAAATGGAAATATTTAAAGACAATAAATATATAGGCTTTAGTAAATTTTTTTTTAATAAAACTCAAAAAAAATTTGAAGTAACAAATACCACAAACTTTGAAGTTAAACTAATGGGTATAACAGTTTTCTCAGTTATTAGTGAAGGTTTGGAAATTTACGAAAATGATCAACTAATTTATTTTAAATCAGATACAGTACAAAATGATAAAAAAAAATTTGTGGAAGTGTTCTTCGATAAAGAAAATAGAAATTTTAAAATTAATGGATCTTCGTATAAGGGAACTGGAAATTTAGAGAATATAATTGGTAATTGGTGGAATCATAGATTGTTACAATCAGATACTCAAATTAGTCCACTTTCTGGAAGTATCAAAAAACAGTCAGTAGAATTTCTAAAAAAGGAAAAAATTAGACTTTATGAAAATGAAATTAATGTTGAAAAATTTAGACTTAAATCTACTGATGAAAGTCTTCCAAAAGATAAGAGACTAGATTTTGAAATTTGGTACGATAAAAAAAGAGCAATGATAGTTAAAATTCGATATAAAAGATTAGGTACTTGGGAGTACAGACTAAAAAAAGTTAATTAGTAATTTTTTTATATAAATCACTGGCGCTTATCCATCCATTTTCATAACGAGGGCCTCCGAACCAATCACCACAAATCCCAACTTTTAAAGATTTACTCCATAAAGATTGAATATTTAAGTTTTTTTTGTTTGCAGAATATTTCCAACCATGGATATTTGAAAAATATATTTTATTGATATTTATCTTGGATAGTTTTTTAAATCTATTGATCAAAAAATTCGTAAATTTTTTTTTATTATTTCTATAATTTAAAATATTTCTATTAGCCCATTTAAATGTGCTTTGAATTGTCCAAAGATCGTATTTGTACTTAAACCTTTTTTTGCTATTTTCTTTAGCTGCCCACCCTATTACTTCATCATTAAATAAGAAACTTGAAAAATTATTTTTAATTTTATTTGTTACAGTCATAACTGTGATATTTGCCTCCATTTTTACTTTTTTATTCTTAAAGAAATTAGGAAGAAATTTTTTTAATAGTTTTTTTGATTGTGCAAAAGGAATTGATATTATTAATATTTCATAATATTTAACATCACCATTTAAAAAGCTTAATTTCCAATTTTTTCTTATTCTCTCAATTTTAAATAGCTCATATCCAAAAATACAATTAATATTTTTTAATAAATATTTTGATATTGCATTATTTCCTTTTGCTCCAATAAGTTTGGTATGTTTTTTATTCTCTAAAACTTTACTGTGATCAAAATTATGTGGACCCTGCCATTTTTTTAAAACTCTTTTTTTTTGTAATCCATAACAAAATTTTTTAAATTTGCTCGCTTTTGGAGAGATATATTGTAGCCCGTGATCAAAACCTATTTTGTTTAAATACCTTCTATGAGAGCTCCTGCCACCAATTCCTTTGGCTTTTTCATAAACATCGACTTTATATTTTTTAGATAACAAATTAGCAATTGTTGAACCAGAAATCCCACTACCAATTACGCAAATACTTTTCACCTTCCAGCTACAATCATACCCTCAACTAAAAGAGTTGGTGCATTAGTAGAGTATTTAAATTCTAGATCATTAGCCAAAGTAATATTTTTAAATATGTCTTTAAAATTTCCTGCAATTGTAATTTCACTTACAGGATATATAAATTCACCATTTTCAACCATAAAACCATTTGCTCCAACAGAATAATCCCCTGTTACAAGGTTTGTGCCATGTCCAATTGTTTCTGTAATGTATAAATTTTTTTTACTAGATTTAAGTAGTGTTTCAAGAGGCATACTCCCATTTTCAAAATATAAGTTACTTGTGCCACCACTTCTTCCATTTGATTTCAAATTTAATTTTTTTCCGTAATAAGTATCTACTAAATAACTTTTTAATACACCGTTTTCGATTAATTTAAGATTGTTAGTTTCTACTCCTTCGCTATCGAAATTTTTAGAGCCAAGTCCTTTTTTAATTTTTGGATCATCTATAACATTTAGGGTTTTAGGAAAAATTTCTTTACCAATTTTATTCTTTAAAAATGACGTTCCTCTTGAAATAGCTCCTGCAGATATTGCGCTAGATAAAACATTCAAAATACCTTTCGAAATTTTTTTATCAAATACAATACCTATTTTTTCACTTTTTATTTTCTTAGGATCTAATTTTTTTACTGTGTTTGCTGCAGCACTTTCGCCTATGTTTGTAGGACTAATTAAATCTGAAAAATGTCTTTTACTAGTAAACTCGTAATCTCTCTCCATTTGGCTATCTTTTTGGGCAACCGCTACACAGCTAATATTAAAGTTTGAAGTTTTATATCCATTCATAAATCCATTGCTATTAGCTAAAACAAAATTTGATTTATTTTCAGTAAAGTCTGTTTCTGTATTAATGATCTTAGTTTCTTTTGATGCAGCTTCCTCAGCTTCTTTTAATATGTCAATTTTTTTATTATTAGGAACATGACATTCATCATAAAGATCTAAACTTTCAAAATTTTTTGCCATTAACTCCTTGTCAGGTAATGAATTAAATTCATCTTCAGGGGTAATTTTTGCTGTCTCAATGCATCTTTCTGTAAGTATTTTAATATTATCTTTTGATAAGTTTGAGGATGAAATTGTTGATTTTTTTTTGTTAATATATGTCGTAATGCCTATAGCGAAGCTATCAGATCTGTTTGATTCATCTAATTGTTTATTTCTTAAATTGACTGTTTCTGAAATGGAATGAATAACTTCAACATTTACATCTGTGGCACCGAGCTTTTTGGAATACTCTATTGTTTGACTTGCTATACTATTTAAATACTCTTGATCTTTGACCATTTTTTAAAGTTGTGTTCCACCAACCGTCATCTTATTAATTAAAATAGACGGTTGAGCAACTCCTACTGGAACACCTTGTCCAGCTTTTCCACATGTACCAATTCCAGGATCTAATTTCATATCATTCCCAACCATTGAAACTTCTTTTAAAATTGATGGACCATCACCAATTAGTGTTGCACCTTTAATTGGAGAACCAATTTTTCCATCATTAATTTCATAAGCTTCTGTACAGTTAAATACAAATTTTCCTGAGGTAATATCTACTTGACCTCCTCCAAAACTTACTGCAAATATACCTTTATCAACTGATCTTATCATTTCATCTTGTGAATATTTACCACTTAACATCATTGTATTTCTCATTCTTGGTAATACGACATGTTTATAACTTTCTCTTCGACCACTACCTGTGGATTTCGTATTCATAAGCCTTGCATTTAACCTATCTTGCATAAAGTTTTTAAGTATTCCATTTTCAATTAACACAGTATTCTCTGTTGGTGTGCCTTCATCATCAATCGTAAGACTTCCTCTACGAAGATTTAAAGTACCATCATCTACTATTGTTACTCCCTCACTAGCAACTCTTTGGCCCATCAAATTATGAAATGCTGAAGTTTTCTTTCTGTTAAAATCTCCCTCTAAACCATGTCCAATTGCCTCATGAATTAATATCGCTGGCCAACCTGGTCCTAAAACGACTTTCATTTCTCCTGCAGGAGCTGGTTTGCTTTTAAGATTTACATCAGCAATTCTAAAAGCTTCGTCGCAAACATGTTTCCAATTTTCATTTTTTAAATATTCATCATATGACTGTCTTCCACCAATACCATAAACACCAGTTTCTTTTTTTCCATTTTTTTCTAATACTACTGAAACATTAAATCTAACAAGCGGTCTTACATCTTTTAAAACCTCAGAATTTGATCGTATAATTTCGATTTCCTTGTGTTCGCCTAAAAAACTGGCTGTTACCTGGCTAACAATATCTCCTTTGGATCTAATGTAATTATTTACCTCATTTAAAATTTTTATTTTTGAATTTTGAGATTTTTCCTCAATTGGATTTAGATCTTCATAATATTTTTTATTTGATTTGGGAATTTCATGATTGTAGGTACCCTTTTTCGATTTAAGCGTATCTTTAAGATTTTCACTTGATTTTAGAATAGAGTCTTTTGAAATATCATTAGAGTGAGAGTAAGCTACAACTTCTCCTGTAATTGCCCTAAAACCATAGCCTAAGTCAGAGCTATAGCTTGAGTTTTTAATTTTGTTATCGTCTAATAAGATTGATTCTGATTTCGAATTTTCAAGATATAACTCTCCATCATCACAATTATTTAGTGTATCTGATACGATATTCTCTGCTTTAATATTATCTAAGTCGCTGTTTTTAAAGAAATTTGACATCCAATTAATGTAGTTGCCATAATTAATATTTCAACAGTCGTTTTATCACATTAAGAAAAATTTTAAAAATCACTATAAATATAACTAATGAAAGTTTATTTTAATAATTCTTGTAGTATTTGTAGAGCAGAAATTAATCTTTATAAAAAAGAAAATATTAACGAGCTCAACTGGATAGATATTACTAAAAATAAAGAAGCAGAAGAAGAAACAAATAAATCTGATAAAGAGCTTTTAAGAAGGCTACATGTAAAAAAAGATGGAAAAATTTATGTTGGTGTTGACGCTTTTTTATTAGTCTGGAAAGAAATTCCAAAATACAAAATTTTATACAAATTTTTTAAATTACCAGTTGTTTACCATTTATTTTATATAGGTTATGAATTTGTTGCTTTTTTCTTATATTTGAAAAATAGAAAACAACTAAAAAACTAACCAGTTATTTTAATAAGTATGTCACCCATTAATGACATAAAAAAGATAAACGCTAAAAAAACAATAAAGTACATAGTTGTAATTACACTGTTTCTTTTCCGTCTTAATAAAACAAACTTCCTATCATCTAAAATTGAAATATCCCTTGCTCCTACCACGTGATGATCATAACTATATCTCCAGATGGATTCGCCAAATCTTTTATCTAATTTGTTAAAGTATCTAATCCATGAAGCTACCCAGCTGAATAGCAAATAAAGTATAAATAAGATTAAAGAAGTTGTTAACATTTTAAAATTTATTATATAATTTTAAAATATTTATGTCTATTTGGGGAAGTTTGATAGGTGGAATGATTGGTTTTTCACTAGGAGGACCTTTTGGCATGCTGTTAGGTTCCTTTATCGGTGGAAAGGTATCTAGAGCAAAAGGCTCAATAAATAATTCTTTTGCACAACCTCAGCAAATCTTTGCGCTATCTTTGATTGTTCTCTCTGCAAAATTAAGTAAAGCAGATGGACAAGTCAGTAAAGAGGAGTTAATTGCAGTTAAAGATAAACTCAAAATTCCTGAAAATGAAATTGATCAAGTTGGAAAAATTTTTAATAAAGCAAAAAATGAGTCTACTGGGTATAAGCCTTATGCAGAACAAATTGCTCAAATTTATAAAGGAAATTTAAACGTACTTGAGGAGGTTATAAATATTTTATTCTATATAGCTGAAGCTGACGGTAACATAAGTCAGGCCGAGTTGGTCATGATAGAGGATATTGGAAGAATATTTGGCCTCAGTGAAAGTCAATTTAATAGCTTGAGGGAAAGTAGAAAGTCATCTGACAAGCTAAACCCTTATATAGTACTTGAAAGTAATCCTGATGACAGCTTAACGGAAATAAGAAAAAGATATATTAAACTAAGTAAAGATCACCATCCTGATTTGCTTTTAAGTAAAGGTGTACCTCCTGAAGTTATAGAAGAAAGTAAAAAGAAAATGAGATCTATAAATTCTGCTTGGGACCAAATTCAAAAATTAAAAAACTAATTACTAAAACTGCTCAGATTCTGTTGATCCTTCCATTGCAGTTGTTGAGCTTTTTCCAGAACTTATTGTGTTAGATACTGCATCAAAATATGATGTCCCTACTTCTCTTTGATGTTTAACACTAGTATAACCATCTTTTTCTCTGGCAAACTCGTGTTCTTGAATTTCAGAATAAGCACTCATCCCTTTTGATTTATATTTTTCTGCAAGCTCAAATATTGCAATATTCTGGGTATGGAAACCTGCTAAAGTAATGAATTGAAATTTATATCCCATTTTTCCAATTTCTTGTTGGAAAGTTGCTATTTCATCATCTGACAAATGTTTTTTCCAATTGAATGATGGTGAGCAGTTGTAGGCTAATAATTTACCTGGAAATTTTTCATGAATAGCATCAGCAAATTTTTTTGCTTCTTTTAAATTTGGAGTTGCTGTTTCACACCAAATAAGATCTGCATATGGTGCATAAGCTAGTCCTCTAGAAATAGCTTGCTCAATGCCATCTTTTACATAATAAAAACCTTCTGGGGATCTCTCGCCGGTTAAAAATGGTTTATCATTTTCATCGAAATCATTTGTAATTAATTTAGCAGCATTGGCATCTGTCCTTGCAAGTATAATGAGAGGAACATCAGCAATATCAGCTGCCAACCTCGCTGCCTTCAGGTTTCTAACCATTGTGCCTGTTGGGACTAAAACTTTACCACCCATATGGCCACATTTTTTTTCACTAGCTAGCTGGTCTTCAAAATGAACACCTGCTGCACCTGCTTTAATGAATTTTTTTGTTAGTTCAAAAACATTTAAAGGACCACCAAATCCCGCTTCTCCATCAGCTATAATTGGCAACATATAATCAATAGAATTTTCTTTTTTCATATCACCGTCTGATAACTCCATATGCTGAATTTGATCAGCTCTGATCAATGAATTATTCATTGCCTCAACAAGTTTTGGGGCACTATCATAGGGATAAAGTGATTGATCAGGATACATTTCTCCTGCGCTGTTTGCGTCTGCTGCAACCTGCCATCCACTTAAATATATTGCTTTTAATCCTGCCTTTGCATGTTGAACAGCCTGGTTTCCTGACAGAGAGCCTAACGTATTTACATATTTTTCTGAATTAAGTAATTTCCAGAGTTTTTGTGACTGATTTTTACATACTGAATATTCAATTTTTATTGAGCCTTTTAATCTTTCTACTTCTTCTGAAGTATAATCTCTTTTAATACCCGCAAATCTTTTTAAATCGTAAGAAACATTTTCTGCGCTCATATTTTCGTGTTTTGTAAAAGTTGTTTATTTTTGAAATTGAATAAAAGTAAAGAGATCTAGTTAGTTTCGTTAATAGGATTTATTAACTGATCCAATCCACTTGAACCCCAGTCACAATGATCGTCTCTCATATAAACTCCTCGACTATTGTGATGGTCTAAATCTTCCTTACTGATAATTTGCGCATCAATTTCGTTGTTTTTGATTTTATCTTTATCCATGTAAATCTTATAATTTACAATATTTACAAATTCTACAAAAAACGCTATATTGAAAGTAAATAGTGGAAATTTTTTGTAAATATAAATTTACAAAATTTACAAATAGTAAATGAGTCAATTAGATTTTAAATTAGGTCCTAAAATTAAGGCTTTTAGAAGACAAATTGGGATGCAAGCTAATAAGCTTGCTAGCCAATTGGAAATATCACCTAGCTACCTAGCATTAATTGAAGGTGGAAAGAGAAAAGTTGACGGTGATTTATTAATTAAAATTTGTGATGAATTAAAAATTAATATCTCAGATCTTACCTCTAAATCTGATGTTAACATGATTAATACAATATCAGAGTTACTAGACGATCAACTTTTTGAAGATTTAGATATATTAGGTCCAGAAGTAAAAGATTTAGCTAGCAGTAATCCTAAAATAGGAAAGGCTTTGATTAGACTTGGAGATATTTTAAAAAAAAAAGATCACGAACTTGTAAACAAAATAGAGAAACTTTCAGGGAAAATAGTTGACAGTAGAAAAAATTCATTTCCTGGCGAAGTAATCTCTGATTTTCTTCAAGAAAATAAAAACTATTTTTCTAAACTTGAAAATTTCGCTAACGAAATATTTGAAAAAATAAAACAAAATAATAGAACGAGATATGTTGCCCTATGTGAATTTTTGAAAACAGAATATGGAATAACAGTTAAGGACATTATTCCAGAGGAGGGTAAACCATTTTCCAAAATCTATAATAAAAAAAGTAAAGAGCTTTACTTGTCGGATTACTTATCTTTGGAAACAAAGAAGCTTCATGCGGCTGCACAAATTGCACAAGAGGGTGCAGAGGATTTAATTAACGAATATTTAGGGACATTTAATTTTCCATCCGAGGAGTCAAAAAAATTATCAAAAGTTGCTCTATTAAACTATTGCGGGGCAGCAATTTTAATGCCTTATAATTTATTTCACTCAGAGTGTAAAAAACTTAAATACGATTTGGAACTTTTACAAAATACATTTGCAACTTCATTTGAGCAAGTTACTCATAGAGTAACTTGTTTAAATGATCCAAAAAAACCTGGGGTTCCATTTCACTTTTTAAGGGTAGATGTTGCTGGCAATATATCGAAAAGATTTTCATTATCTGGAATTGAGATACCAAGATATGGTGGTGCTTGTCCACGTTGGAATGTTTATTCAGCTTTTTCAAGGCCTGGCGTAATTCAGGCTGCCGTTAGCAAAATGACAAATGGAGAAAAATATGTTTGTATTGCCCGAACTGTAGAAAAAGGAATTGGAAGATATGGTCAAAAGAAAAGTATGCTTTCTATTGGTTTAGGATGCCAAGCTAAATACGCTAAAGATTTTGTTTATACAGAAAATTTAGATTTAAATGATAAAAAATCTGAAATTCCTGTTGGTGTATCATGTAGAACTTGCGATCGTTTAGATTGTTCTCAGAGAGCTTTCCCACCACTTCATAAAAAATTTGATGTTGATATTAATTCGAGAGGTATTTCAGTTTATGTTAGTGATTAAAAAAATTTCTTTTGTTATTTTAATTCTCTCAATATCTTTTTTTAAGTTAAATGCTAAAGATTTAAATAATCTTTTCGATGAGTTGCAAAAGGCAGAAAATATTTATGCTGCAGAGTATATTGAAAAAAATATTTGGAGGGATTGGGTTACTCACCCAAAAAGTAAATATTTAACTGACAAGCTTGAAAATGGCACATTTTCAATGAACAACAATCAATACCGTCTAGCACTAAAATTGTTTAGCGATGTAATAACTGAAGATCCCAATTGGGCTGAAGCTTGGAATAAAAGAGCCACTTTGCTATTTTTAATGGGAAATTATGATGCTTCTTTAAAAGATATTGAACAGGTTTTAAGTTTAGAGCCAAGGCATTTCGGAGCATTATCAGGAAGAGCTCAGATTTATTTGTCATTAAAGGAGTATGAAAAAGCTTTAGTTGACTTAGAAAAGGCAAAATCAATTTATCCACTTATTAAGAATGGTCAAAGTATTGAATTAATTAAAAAATTGATAAAGGAGTTACAAGTTTAGTTTTTCTTAGATCTTTTTCTTGCGATTAGTTGTGTTAAGGAGTCCACCATCATGTCTGATGCTTTAAATATTTCGCTAGGTTTGTATTCATAAGAAAAATTTTTTTCCTCATTCGATTTATCCTCAATTATAATTCCTTTGTCTGGAGAATTATCTTTAATATAAATTAAAATTAACCATTCATCATCAATTGTTTCATCCCATTTTATAAATATTTCTCCTGTTTCGAATCTTCTATCTATACATCTAAGTATGGACATATGCTTTGTAATATATCTTTTGTTAAGTTGGAAAACTAAACTATTTGCACTTCTATAAAAACTTTCAAGGGCCAGTTCAATTTTTTGTCTGGCAATATTGTATTCTCTCTCTTTTTTTAATAGTGTTTCTCTATTATCTCCTTCTTGAATTTCAACGCCTAGAGCCTCAACTCTTTCTCTAATTTTTTGATCCCTTAGTTGTTGATATTTGTTTTTAAGTTTTTCTATTCTTTCTTGTAAACCTGAATAATCATCTCTCTTTTCTTTAAGAGCAACTTTTTCTAATTTTTCAAGTTCTTTGATTTCTCTAATTCTAAACTTTTCTATTTGTTGTTCTAATTTTATTTCTTGTAAGAATTTTTTCTGTCTTTCAGCTTGTTCTTTTCTGATTAATGCTTGTTCTTTTCTTAAAAAAATTTTTATATCTTTTGCCCTCTCTTTTTCTAACCTTTCCTCTTCTTTTAATTCTTTTTGTTTCAGCTTTAATTTATTTTCCTCGTCTTCCTTTTTTTCCTTTTGTAAAAGTTTTTTTTGCTGTTGAGCTATTTCTAATTTTTCTAATTTAATTCTTCTTTTCTCATCTGCTTTAATTTCTCTATATTCAATTATTTTTTGGTCTATTTTCTGAAAAAAATTAGCTATAACTCTATCAATAGCCAAAAAATTGATATTAAACTTAAATGTAAATTTTGATTTTATAGCCTCTTGAATTCTTATTGTTTTTAGAATTAAACTATCTGATTTTTGTTGTGGGAGAATTTTAATTTTTTTTTGTTTAATTTTTCTTTTTTGTCTATTTTTAATTTTTTTAGATCTAACTCTTGTTCTTTTTTTTTTTATTTTTCTATTAAACTTCGATAATCTATTAGTTTTTTTTAATTTAATGACTTTTCTCTTTTTTAATTTTTTTTTTCGATTTTTTTTTTTCTTCATTAAGACGAATTTAAAGACCTATCAGTAATAATTTAATAAATATAGTCTCTAGTATTTGGAACTGAAGTTAATTTTTTTGTTAATTGTAATTGAAATACAACCTGATCTCCCCATTTAAAAGCCATTTCACAACTTGTAAGATAAAATTCCCACATCCTCATGAACCTTTCATCGAACATATCTAAAACTTGGTCTTTTTTTAGCAAAAATCTTTCTTTCCAATGTCTGAGTGTGTGAGCGTAGTGCATTCTTAAAACCTCCAAATCTGTTAAAATTAAACCGGAATTTTCTATAGGACTAGCGATCTCGCTCAAGCTTGGAGTATAACCTCCTGGAAATATATACTTATTTATCCATGGCTGAGGGTCTCTTGGGCTGTTTACTGAGCCAATTGTATGGATTAAAGCTGCTCCATCTTCATTTAGTAATTTTGAAACTTGATTAAAAAACTTTTGATAATATTTCCTTCCCACATGCTCAAACATTCCAACGCTTACAATTCGATCAAACTTTTCATTTATTTGTCTATAATCAATAAGTTTAAAATCTACCTGATTACCTAGATTTAATTCCTTAACTTTTTTTTTACTATATTCTAATTGATTTTCTGAAAGTGTTATTCCTACCACATGAGAACTTGTTTTCTTAGCAATTTCGATTGCAAGAGAACCCCAGCCTGATCCTATATCTAATACTTTTTGGTTTGGTTTTATATTTAATTTTTTAATTATATGATCAATTTTGTCATTTTGAGCCTCATCTATAGTTTTATTTTCATCTTTAAAGTAAGCACATGAATATTGTCTTTTTTCATCCAAAAAAAGATCATAAAGTTTTTCTGATATATCGTAGTGATGGCTAACATTTTTTTTTGATTTTGTAATTTGATTATAATTAGTGAGATATCTATAGGTTCCTCTAATTTTTTTTAAAAACTTGCTGTATAAACTAATTTCATTTCTACCTATATTTTTAAAAGCTATTTCTAAAAACTCTGTAAGTGTTCCATTCTCAATGATTAATGATCCATCTGTATAAGCCTCTCCAAAATATAAATCAGGATAATACATTAATTTATAATGCAAAGATTTATCTAAAATTTTTAAGTTTATAGGTTTTGCTTTGATAGGTTTGCCTATTTGATATTTTTTTGAATTATAGTCAATTAATATAAACCCATCCTGAGTAAATATTTTATTTAAAAAATTAGCTAAATTCATTATGCAGCTTTTGTTATTTTAACATCGAAATCTAGATTTTTTAATAATGTTTTTAATTCTTTCTCTTGATCTTTAGGGAGTAAGTGAAGAGGTGGTAATAAGTTTTTAAAGTTATTATCTTTGTTCTTTAAAAAAGTATGTAATCCAGAAATCAAATTAAATTTGTCGAATATTCTTCTTACATCGCATAGTTTTTTGTTTTGTGTCTGATCTTTGTTGTTTAAAAAATCATCATAAACACTTCTTGCAAGTGAAGCTGTAACATTAGCGGTTGCAGTAATAATACCTGAGCAACCAGAAGATAGTCCTTCCAATAGTTTTATTTCCGAACCAGGCATGACAGAAAAATTATCAATTTTTAAATTTTTATAGAGATTATATGAACTATCTTTTACCCCAATAATTTGTTTTGGGAATTTAGAGACTAATTTTTCAATACAATCTATACTAAAAATATAACCTGATAATTTTTCAAAATTATAAAGTATAATTTCACTTTCAGGCAAAGCCTCAATAATCTTTGAGTAAAAATCAATAACATCATCATCCTCATACTTATAATAAGCTGGTGGCATTATTAAAAATTTATTTAATTTATTCGACAGCGAAATTCTCATCAAGTTAATTGTGTCACCTAGCGAATTCAAACCAGTGCCAATAATAAATTTTTCTATATATTGACTACTAGGTAGATTATTGATCATTTGTATCTTATCAGATAAAGAAATTAGTTGTGACTGGCCTGTACTGCCAAAAAAAGCTACACCGTGACACCCTAATTCCATTACATTCTCTGCATGATTAATGGTTTTTTTAACGTTTAGTGACAAATCATCATTTAATACTGATAGTGTTGCAGCGTATATACCATTTACCTTACTCATTATAATAAATTAATAGATAATATTTTTTTAGTAAAGATTAAATATCTATACTTTTTATCACAACATCCTTAGCTTCGTTTACAATAGATGCCAATCTTGAAAGTTCAGGACTTACATCTGGATGTATTTTTTTCATAATACTCTTGTAAGATTTCATTACCTCTTCTTTTGAATATTTTTTATTAATATTTAGATTAAGAATTTTGTATGCCTCATCAATTTTCATATTTTGAGTATTTTTGGCTTGATTAAAATTGTTAAAGTTAAATCTTCCAGAGCTTTTTAAAACACGTAAAAGTCCCCAGATTCGGATTAATTGAAGCAAAGTAATGCCAGCTTTTGTTTTAATTAAAGGAAGTATTGCCAACAAAAATGGTAATGAGAAAATATACCTTCCAGCATAAAACATAAGAAATGCTAAAAGAACCGAAAAAAAAATTATAAATAATCTAATATACTTTGAAATTTTTTTTGAAGATGTTTTGGCAAACCAATTTAGGAATAGATATACAACAATAAAAATTATAAGTATTAAAATAAAATAATTCATGTAATAAATTTCATAATGAAAATACCACAATTACAAAAAAAACCAGAAGTAAAAACTTGTCACGATGTCTCTTGGGAAGATAATTATAGCTGGATACATCAAAAAAATATTTTAGAAGTCCTCAAGGATAGCTCAAAGCTTATACCTGAAGTTAGAAAATATCTAGAGGAAGAAAATGCATATTTTGAATATCAAATGAAAAATACTAAAGATAGTCAAAAAAAAATATTTGATGAAATCAAAGGAAGAATAAAATTAGAGGATCAATCGTTGCCTTTTAAAGATGTTCGCTATGAGTATTGGACCAAAACAACAGAAAAAGGAAATTATTCAATTAAATTAAGAAAAAAAATTAATACCAGTGAAGTAGAGGAAATTTGGAATGGCGATAAGGAAAAAGAAAAATTAAATACTGAATATTTTGGTTTAGGAGATTTGGAAGTTAGTTTTAATGATAAATATCTTGCTTACTCTCTAGATTTGAAGGGATCTGAATATTACACAATTCATGTACGAGATATAGAAACAAATAAATTAATCACCGAAAAAATACAGGAAACAAGTGGAAGCATCACATTTAGTTTAGATGATAAGTACATTTTTTACTCAAAACTTGATGAACATCATAGACCAAGAAAAATATTCAGACATAAATTGGGTAGCAATGTTTTAGATGATGAGCTTATTTTTGAGGAAAAAAGTGAAGCATTCACAGTTGGATTAGGTATTAGTTCAGATGAAAAATTTTTTTTTATTACTTCTTCAGATCATAATACATCCGAACAATATTATTTTTCAGTGGACGAACAGGAACCAAAACCAAAACTTATTCAAAAAAGGGAAAGAGGAATAATTTATTCCGTAAATTCTTGGGATGAGCATTTTTACAAACACACCAATAAAGATGCTGAAGATTTTAAAATTGAGAGAGCAAGAAGTTTGGAAGATCAAAATTGGGAAGTTTTTATACCAGCAAGAAACGAAGTTTTGATAGGTGGTTTAGTATTTTTAAAAAATTGGATAATACGATCTGAAACCTCAAACGCATTGAGCAAACTTATTCTTAGAGACCCCAAAACCAACAAAGAGGAGGAAATTATTTTTTCTGACGAAAAAGTTATTGTTCCTGGTATTTCTTTAGCTCAAAAAGATAAGAATACTGATGAGGTTCACTTGTCATATTCGTCACCAAAAACACCTGGAAGAACGTATTTGTATAATCTTAAGTCTAAAGAGAGAAAATTATTAAAAGAACAGGAAATTCCATCTGGTCACAATTCAGATGATTACATAGTGGAACGACTTGAGTGTTCTTCACATGACAATAGATTAATTCCAATAACAATAACTAGGCATAAAAATACACCAGTCGATGGCTCAGCTAATTTACTATTGTATGGCTACGGTTCGTATGGAAGTTCAATGACACCAAACTTTTCCTCAACGAGATTAAGTTTAATTGGTCGAGATATAATATGGGTCACTGCACATATAAGAGGGGGAATGGAAAAAGGAATGAAATGGTGGAAGGAGGGAAAACTTCTTAATAAAAAAAATACTTTTGAGGATTATATTGCAGTTGCAAAATTTCTTATTGAAAAAAAATATACATCTAAGGGAAAAATAATTGGAATGGGTGGTTCTGCAGGTGGTTTATTGATGGGGGCAGTTGTTAATAAAAATCCGGAATTATTTAAAGGTATCATTATGGCTGTTCCATTTGTAGACTCATTAACAACAAATTTAGATCATTCACTTCCTCTTACTGTAGGAGAATTTGATGAATTCGGAAATGCTAAGGAAAACAAGGAACATTTCGATTATATTTATTCTTATGCACCTTATAACAATATAAAAAAAATGGATTATCCGGATATATTAATTACTACAAGTTTAAGTGATAACAGAGTTCTGTTCGATGAACCTGCAAAATTTACTGCCAAGCTTAGAGAATACAAAACAGATAATAATCTACTGCTATTAAAAACTGAAATGAATGCTGGGCACGGTGGCAAGTCTGGAAGAGATGGAGCTATTGAAGAAATTGCACTAGATTATTCTTTTATATTAAAAATTACTGATAAAATTTAATCAATCTTGAAAAAATAAACTTCATTCCTATATATAATTTGTAAGTCGCCTAATGGGGCTTGCAAAAATATACTTGCTTAACAAAGGAGGAAATTATGACAAGTAAGGATCTATCTATCTTCAATTCATTAAGACCGTTTTCTATTGGTTTCGACGATATGTTTGACCAATTCGAAAATATGCTTGGAAATGGAGGTTTGACCATGCAATCAAACTATCCGCCATACAACATCAGAAGAACTGGACAAGACAAATACTCTATAGAGGTTGCACTTGCTGGCTTCAGTAAAAATGATGTTGAAGTTGAATTTGAAGATAATTTATTAACTGTTAGAACAAAACAAGTTGATAAGTCAGAAAATAAAAACGATGATGGTGAAATAATTCACAAAGGAATATCTCAAAGACATTTTGCAAGATCATTTACAATTGCTGATGATGTAAAAGTAAATGGCGCTCAACTAAAAGATGGTCTTTTAACTATTGCTTGTGAAAGAATAATACCAGAGCATAAAAAAAGAAAACTTATTGAAATCAAATAAGTAAACCTTGCTTGTGGGGTTAAGCCCCACAGGTTTAAAAACAACCGCTTGAATTAAATCCTATAATTGTACCTGAAGAATTAATCTCGAATTTTCTGTCACAAGGTAAACCATATTTTTTAGTTTTATAAACCAAAGTTTCATTCCCAAGTTCATTAACAAAATCCTCTGTAGGTGCTCCAAGTTCCATTTTTAATTCACTAACTTGTTTGCCTACGAATTGTCCAAATTTCTCATTCTCTTTTTCTGCAACTTCATCAGATTTATTTTTGATTGTTTGACAACCAGATAGGAGAACTAAAGAGAACATAGAGATTAAAATAAATTTTATTTTCATGTTCACGTTATTATAAATTATAACCACCAAAATAAGGCAAATTTAAACCCCAGAGTTGAAAAATGTTAATAATTCAATCTAAAATCGCGAATTTCAATTAAGAATCTAATAAAGATATTCCTTTAGGAGGAACGAATGTTAGATAATTATTTTGATTATAAAAAACATAAAACAGACTTTCGTACTGAAGTCATAGCTGGTGTAACAACATTTTTAACTATGGCTTACATTATGTTTTTAAATCCATTTATACTTTCAGGTGAATTTGCTGGACCTGAAAAAGGATTTTTTGATTTTGGGGCAGTTTACACGGCAACAATTTTAGCAACTGCGCTTGCATGTTTTATAATGGCATTTTATGGAAAAACATGGCCTATCGGATTAGCTCCAGGAATGGGAATTAATGCTTTTGTTGCATTTGGAGTTTGTGCAGGTATGGGATACACACCTCAGGAGGCCTTAGGTGCTGTACTTGTTGCAGGTGTACTGTTTTTAATTATATCTCTCACACCGATTCGAGCTTGGTTAATTAACTCAATCCCAAGAAGCTTAAAGTTAGGTATTGGAGCAGGTATAGGATTATTTTTAGCGATCATTGGATTACAAATTATGGAAGTTGTTGTTGACGATCCTGTAACTTTAGTAAAACTTGGAGACTTAAGTAATCCATTAGTTTTATTAGGTTGTGCAACTTTTATTGTAATTGTGGTGCTTGAAAAAATGAATGTTAAAGGAAATATTATTATTGGTATTTTAGCGTTCAGTATAATTTCATGGGCAACTGGTCTTGCAAAATTTAATGGTATAGCAAGTGCTCCACCTCCTATGACATACCTTTTTGAATTTGACTTATCCGCGGCTATGACAGCAGGAATGTCGACGGTAATCTTTACGTTACTTTTTATCGATTTTTTCGATACTGCAGGAACATTAACTTCGGTTGCTAATGTTGCTGGCAAAGTTGATAAAAAAGGTAAAGTTCAAGATATAAATAAAGCAATGCTATCAGATAGCGTAAGTACTGTTGCAGGTGCAATGATGGGAACCACTACTGTAACTAGTTATGTTGAGTCTGGTGCTGGTGTAAAGGCAGGTGGGAAAACAGGAATGACTTCCTTAGTTATAGGGCTTCTTTTTCTTTCTTGCATATTTTTTGCACCATTGGCAACTAGTTTACCAAAACAAATTGATGGTGCGGCTCTATTGTTTGTTTCAGTTCTTTTTGTAAGAAACATTACAGATATTGAGTGGAATGATATTGGTGAATCTGCCCCAGCAATACTTGCAATGATAACAATGCCATTAACTTATAGTATCAGCAATGGTATTGCCCTAGCATTTGTATCTTATGCATTGATAAGATTATTTACAGGAAAAGCTTCTGATACTTCTCCTGCAATATGGGTTATTGCAGTTTTAAGTTTAATTAGTTTCGTAGTAGCTTAAATAATTATCTAAATGGGCTAGAGTTAATCTCTAGCCCTACTTTGTTTTTCAATTACTTCATCAATGGACATTTCCTCGTAATGCTCTGTAGGTTGCACTATCCATGGATCGTTATCGAGCATAATTGGACAAAAATCTGGTGTAAATTTAGATGATTTTTTCTTCCATAAACACGCAGTTTTAATCTCTTGAATTTGATTTTTAATTGGTTGGTAATTTTTCAACCATTCTATACTTTTATTTAATGTAAGACCCGTATCAGACAGGTCATCAACCAATAAAACTTTTTTAAAGTCTTCTTCTTTAGCTATAGAGCTTATATCTCTAGCAAAAACTAATTCTCCTTGCTTATCTTCCGTGCCTTCGCCAGAGTAACTTTGGATTACTATATAAGCTGTAGGTAACTTTAAAATCCTCGATAAAATATCAATTATAGGTGCAGCGCCTCTCATAATTCCAACTAATACAGTTGGTTTAAAATTATTATTTATTTCTAATGCAAGTTTTTCTACTGTGTCAAGGTATTCTTCAAAACTGATTATTAATTTTTCTGACATAAAATCTGGTATCATAAATTTTAAAATTTAAAAAGGAGAAATATAATGAAAGGATATTGGATAAGTTTATATACAAAAATTGAAAACCAAGAAAACTTAAAAAAATATGCTGAAGCAGCAACACCAATTATTAAAAGTTATGGAGGTGTGCCTCTAGTAAGAGGAGGCAAAAGTCAATCTTTTGAGGGAGATAATTTTTTAAGAACAGTTGTTTGGGAATTCCCGAATTATCAAAAGGCAATTGAATGTCATGACTCAAAAGAATATCAAAAAGGTTGGGCGTTAGCTAAAGATACAACTGTTCGACATATGCAAGTTGTAGAAGGATTTAGTACTGAATAGGTTCATCATCTATAGATCTCCATAAATACCATGTTGCTACTGAACAATATGGGGAAAATCTGATTTTTAATTTTTCTACAAAATTATTTGGTGGCAAATATTTTTTTTTATAATTATTTGATATAGCTCTCAATAAACCAATATCTTGGACGGGCCAAATATTTGACCTGTTATAAGTAAATAAAAGTATCATCTCAGCAGACCATCTGCCTATCTGTCTCAATTCTGATAAATATTCAATGGCTTGCTCGTCAGACATATTTTTTATTAAATTAGGTTTAAATTCTTTATTAAGCATTTTTTCAGCTAACGATTTAATTCCTTTTACTTTTTGCCTGCTTAATCCACAGCTTTTTAATTGTGTGAAGGTTAATTTTTTAATTGTTTTAGGAGAAATTTTATTCTTACATTTTTTTTTAAACTTTAAAAATACGGAATTAGCAGCCGCTACACTAATCTGCTGACCAATAATACTTTTACAAAGTGAAAGAAATATATTTTTTCTAGTTGTAAGTGAGGCATCAGAATATTTTTCAATTAAAGTTTTCATTACTCTATCCTTTGATGATAAATATCTCCTCGCTTTATTCCAATATGATGGCGGTTTACTCATGTCTTACAACTGTTAACTGTTTTTTGAGATATATCTCTCTTCTAAAAATAATTAATGATGAAATTATTACCAAACCTGCCCCCATCAAAGTTTTTATTGTTGGTATCTCTCCCCAAATTAGATATCCAAAAAATATAGCAAAAACTAAAGCTAAATACTTAAGAGGAGTAACTAATGATACCTCAGAATATTTATATGACTGACTTAACCATAAATTTGCAACGCCTCCAAAAAAACCTATAAAAGATAGAAATACAAGGTCATATAGACTTGGCATAATCCACCCATAAGGTATTGTAAATAAGCTTAATAAAGTGATTGCTACTGAAAAATAGAGAGAAATTAACCAAACTGGCTCTGTTTTTGACAACTGTCTAATAGCAATTGCTACATACGATAATCCCAAACAAAAGATTATTGGGTATATGTAATAAATGTTCACTGAACTCAAACCAGGCTCTGTAATAATAATTATTCCAACAAAACCTATTATGACTGCTAACCATCTAAATATGCCAACTTTTTCTCTCAATAAAAAAATTGAAAATATAGTTGTGAATATAGGTGCAGCAAATGAAATACTTACTACTGTCGCTAATGGCAAATTTCTTAAAGCTATAAATATTGCAACTAAAGCAATTAATCCAAAAGCACATCTTAAAAAATGTAATCCTGCCCTCTTAGTGTAATAAAAATTTTTTCTTCTATCTGATGGTATAATAAATAAATAAAAAATAACGCCAAAAAATCCCCTAAAAAATAAAACTTCACCCAAAGGGTAATGTTGAGACCATTTTACAATCAAATCCATTACTGAAAATGCACATACAGATAGAAACATGTACAAAAATCCCAATTGATTTTTAGAGAGCATGTTATTATCTTTAAATCAAATACATTAATTATCAATGGAAATAGCAATTTTAGCACTTGGATGTTTTTGGGGTCCTGAACAAAAATTTAGTAAGATAGATGGAATAATTAGAACAGAGGTTGGTTATTGTGGAGGTAATACTGAAAACACAACTTATAAGGATGTTTGTACTGGAACAACTAACCATGCTGAAGTTGTTAAACTTGAATATGATGAAAAAACTATCACTTACGCGGATATATTAAAATATTTTTTTGAATTTCATGATCCTACTACGCTTAACTCTCAAGGTTATGATTTTGGCACACAATATAGGAGTGAAATTTTTTATTTAAATGAAAAACAAAAATTGTCTGCTGAAAAAATGATTGAAGCTGAAAACAAAAAGTTAAATGGAAAGGTGGTGACACAACTATCACTCTTAAAAAATTACTGTACAGCAGAAGAATATCATCAGAAATATTTAGATAAAAAATTCTAATGTATTTAGTTTCCACAGACTGGTTAATAGGAAACTTAAGTCATGTAAAAATAATAGATGCCTCATGGCATCTGTCCTCGACAAATAGAGATGGATTTGAAGAATATAAAATTGAACACATTGAGAATTCAATTTTTTTTAATTTAGATGAGTTTTCAGAAAAAAATACTGATCTTCCTCATATGCTATCAGATGCTAAAACTTGGTCAAAAAATATCTCAAAGCTTGGTATAGAAAACGAAGATAAAATTATAATCTACGACAACTCTGATGTGTTAAGTGCATGCAGATGTTGGTACAATTTTATTTATTACGGTCATAACCCCAAAAATGTAAGTATTCTCGATGGAGGACTAGGTAAGTGGAAAAAAGAGAAAAAACCTACATCAAAAGAAAAAGTTAACTTTAAAGAAACGAAATATGAAGCTGTTGAAAATAAAAATATGGTAAAAAATAAATCTGAGATTAATTTAAATATTAAGACAAATGAATTTTTAGTTATAGATGCGAGAAGTGAGGAAAGATTTTTTGGAAAAGTATCTGATCCTAGAAAAAATGTTAGAAGTGGATCGATACCGAACTCACACTGTTTACCATTCACCAATATTATACGATCAGACAAAACATTTAAAAATATTGATGAAATTAAACAAATATTTGATCAAATAAATCCTGATAATAATAAATTGTTAGTTTTTTCTTGTGGCTCGGGAGTTTCAGCTTGTATATTAGCACTTGCATATTCTTTGGTTGATAATAAATATGTGCCTACCATTTACGATGGTTCATGGGCAGAGTACGGAAAAATAGAATAAAAAATAAATGAAAAGATCATCTAAAATTACAACAGTTATATTTATATTTTTTTTTATTATTGCAGGAGTAATCATTGCAAGAACAATGATTGGAAATCATTTCAAAAAAAAATTTAGTAAAATGCCACCTCCCGGGGTAATAGTAACATACGCTAAAGAAAGGATTTTTGAAAATAATATAAGTACTTTTGGTACTGCAGTACCTATTCAAACTCAGGCGTATAAAATAGAAAAATTTGAAATAATTAAACCAATAGTATTTAACCGAAAAGTTAAAAAAGGTGACGTTATAGTCGAATTAAAAAATAGGAAAATTTTTGCTCCATTTGATGGGATTATTGGTAAAAAAGAGTTCTCCGAAGACGTTGAAGTTTCAAAATCATCACTTTTAATAAATTTAGATGATTCATCAACAATATATTGTGACGTTCAAATCCCAGAGATCTATTTTCCTTTTATTGAAGTTGGATTGCCAGTCAAAATTGAATACTCCGGCTCTGCAAAAAAATATTTTGATGGAGTAGTAGAATCTATATCAAGTAGAATTACAGAGGACACAAGATCATTACCTATTAGAATTAAAATAGATAATCAAAAAGGTGAAATTTTACCTGGATCTTTTCTTGAAGTATCAATTAGATACAATGTAAGAAATAATTTGGGTGCACCTGATACAAGCACAATTGTAGAGGGAGACAATGTATTTATTTATAAAGTTAACAATGAAAACAAAGCAATAAAAACTAAAGTTAATATAGGTGATCGTTATAAAGGATTTATTGAAATTAAAGACGGCATAAATTCTGGAGACAAGATTGTAGCTGAGGGATTAAAAAAAGTAAGACCAAATTTAGAAATAAAACCAATTGAAAAAGGTGAAAAACAGAAAGCATCGACATGGGGAAAAAAAGAGAAAACTACTAAAAGTGAAGCGACAAAAGGAAAATTTGATTGGCTTAAAAAGCTAAATATTTTTAAAAAATCTGAAGCTGAGAAAAAAAGTTAAGATAAACATTTATAATGAATCTTACAGAAATAAGCATTAAAAGACCGGTAGTAGCATGGGTGATGTCCTTAGTATTGGTTATTTTTGGGATGTTTGTTTTCTCAGAACTTCCAGTAAGAGAACTGCCTGAGGGAATTCAACCACCTGTAGTCCAAGTTCAAACAGATTATAAATCAGCTTCTACTGAAATTATTGATGAGGAAATTACACAAAAAATTGAAGATGTAATAGGGGGTGCTGAAGGAATCAAGAACATAGATTCCACTTCTTTAAATGGCAGAAGTAGAATTAATATTGAGTTTAATACCGATATAGACCTAGACAACGCCGCTAATGACATTAGAGAAAGAGTATCAAGGGTAGTTGATAATTTACCAAGTGAGTCTAGTCCTCCTCAAATCTTAAAAAGAGCAGCAGGATTTACAACAACTATGTGGCTAAGTCTTTCATCTCCTACATGGAACGATTTAGACCTTGGGGATTACGCTGAAAGATACCTTGTGGATGCCTTTTCAAGCGTACCAAATGTTGGTAGAATTTTAGTCGGTGGTCTAAGAGAATTAAGTGTTAGGGTATGGATTGATCCAATTAAATTAGCTGCAAACGATTTAACTATTCAAGAAGTTGAAAGAGCTTTAAGAAATGAAAATGTTGATCTTCCTGCTGGTACTTTAGAGGCAGATAATAGAGACTTAACTTTAAACATTGATAAATCTTATTCAAATATAGAAACAATAAAATCACTACCAATTAAAAAAGTTAAAGATAAAGCAATATTATTATCTGATGTCGCGAATATAGAATTTGGACCTGTATCAGAAAAAACTCTGTTTAAAGCACAAAGAAAAAATGCAAAAAATTTAAAAACTGTAGGAATTGGTATTTATGCTAGAAGTGGTGCTTCTACAGTTGAACTATCTAAACAAATTAAAAAAAAAATTAATGAAATAAAACCCTTATTGCCAGATGGTTTGAATCTTGAAATTGCATTTAATAGAGCAACTTATGTTGGAACTGCTATTCAAGAAGTTTATAAAAGTTTAATTATTGCTTTTGTATTAGTTGTATTAATCATTTATTTATTTCTAGGAAATTTAAAAGCTGTCATTGTGCCTGCAATTGCACTTCCAGTAAGTTTAATTGGATCTTTTTTGGGTTTATATATTTTTGATTTATCAATAAATATTTTCGTGCTGCTAAGTTTTATACTAGCAATTGGAATTATTACAGATGACTCTGTTATAATGACCGATGCAATTTATACTCGTATTGAAAAAGGAGAAACGTCTTTAGTTGCTGCTTATAAGGGATCAAAACAAATTACCTTTGCAATTATTGCAACAACATTAATTTTAGTGGCGGTATTTTTACCTCTAATTTTTATAAAGGGTATTTCAGGTACATTATTTAGAGAAACTGCTATAGCTTTATCTTTTTCAATTGTTGTTTCCTCATTTGTTGCGCTTACTCTGTCTCCGATGCTAGGTAGCAAATTTTTAAGTAAAAAAGAAAAAAAAGGTTTATTTGTTAAAAAGTTTAATAATTTGTTTAAATCCTTCTCTGAAGGTTACGTCGAAACCTTGGGATATTGGTTAAATAAAAAAAAAATAATATCAGGATTTATAATATTTGTGGTCTTAGGGTCTATTTTCCTTTTCAATTTTACCAAAAAGGAATTAATCCCTATTGAGGATCGAGGTGCATATTTAATAATTGGTTCAACAGATGAGGGAAGTTCTTTTGAATACACTCAAGATAAGGCACAAATTATTGAAAGTAGATTATTAAAACTTCTTGAAGCTGAAGATAGTCCTTATGAAAGATTAATTATGCGTGTACCAGGATTTGGTAAATCAGCAACCACATACAACAGTTTTATTATAATAGCATTACTAGATGAATGGAAAAATAGGAAAAAAGGGAGTCAGACAGTTTTAAGAGAAGCTATTGGAAAGATAGTTACAGTTCCACAAGCTTTTGCTTTTCCAATTTCTCCACAATCTATAAGAGTATCTAATTACAACAAACCAGTTCAAATGGTTATTTATGGTACTAATTATGAGGAGCTAGAGAAAATTCAAAATGAGGTAATTCAAACTCTTAGAAGAAATAGAAATCTTTCGAGAATTGAGAGTGATTACACAAAAAATAAACCTGAAGTTAAGTTAATTACAAATAAAAATAGAGCAAAAGATTTAGGTGTTTCTACAGAGACAATAGGGAGAACTTTGGAAACTTTTTACGGCGGAAAAAGAGTTACATCATTTAATAGGATGGGAAGAGAATATCCTATTATTTTACAACAATATCTCGCAGACAGGAGAAATAAAGATGGAATTTCAAAAATACATGTTAGATCAGAAACAAGTGGTAAACTCGTATCTCTAGCAAGTTTAGTAGAATTTGAGGAGAAAGGTACAGCAGAGACCTTACCAAGGTATAATCGACAAAGAGCCGTCACCATATCTGCAGCAATTGACGAAAATTACAGTCTAGCTGAGGCAATGAAGTACTTAGAAAATACAATGAATAATTTAGCGCCACAAAATCAAATCACTTGGAAAGGTAAATCAGAGGAATTGAAGGAAACTAGCAATGAAATCTTTATCATTTTTGCTTTAGCATTAATTACTGCATATTTAGTGATGGCTGCTACATTCAATTCATTTATTCATCCATTCATCATAATTTTAACAGTTCCACTTGCTGTGTTTGGAGGATTGATATTTATTTTATTTTTAAATAGTTCAATAAATATTTTTTCACAAATTGCTCTAGTAATTTTAATTGGCATATCTACAAAAAACAGCATTTTAATTGTTGACTACGCTAACCAAATAAGAAGAACAGGTGCAAAAATAGAAACAGCAATTAAAGATGCTTGTAAACTTAGAATAAGACCTATCATTATGACCTCTTTGAGTACTATGATTGCGATGTTGCCTTTGGTTATTGGAAATATTGGACCTGGAGCAGGTGAAGGATCAAGATTAGCTGTCGGATCAACAATTTTAGGTGGAATGATAATTTCAACATTTTTTACATTGTACATAACTCCAACAATGTATTTGGCTCTTGCAAAAAATACCAAAAGAATAGATGCCGTAGATTTAGAGCTAAAAAAACAATTAAACTAAAAAATAATATACCTTTTAGTTGATAAGGAATTTTTACATTCATTAAGTTGTTTTTTAAATTTATTTGAATTTTTCTCTACCTTTTTTGCTAAAAGTATAACCTTTTGATTTTGTTTGTAATTTTTGTATCCACCCCATCCCTCGTGATAAGCAAGATATTGTCCGAAACTGTCATATAACGGTATTTTAAGTATAGATTTTGTTTTGTTTGTGTACCACCCAATAAAATCAACACTATCTTTAAATCTTGCCCTTGATGCAAATTTATTTCCAGTCTCGTCTTTGTATTGTTTCCACGTTCCTTTAACAGCTTGTGAGTATCCAAAAGAACTTGAAGGACGTTTATAAGGTATAACCTTAAAAATTTTTTGTCTTTGTGGCTTTGCCAACCAATCAAAATCAGATTCCATTTTAATGATTGCTAATTGTAAATAAACTGGGGTACCCCATTTCTTCTCTGTTTTTTTTGCATGTTTATACCATAAATATTTTTCAGAAAAAATTGAACAACCATCAGATGTATTTTTTGGTACTGACGAGCATGCGGATATAAGTAAAAACGAAATTAAAACTATTAATTTTTTTGATCGAATCACTAACTAGTTTATAAATTATCTATTTTTTTTTCTCCATACCCATGGATATTCAAATTTAGTTTTCCATAATCCAAGTTTATTTTTTTTTGCAAAATTTTCATATTCTTGGTATTTTTTTTTGGAATATTTTACATAATCAAATGCGTAACCATTTTTCACCATATAAACCGATAAACTTTCATTGTTAACAAAACATTCTGCAAGAATTCTATTATATCTGTCATTATTTTTCTCAATCAAACATTTTACAATTTGATTTTCGATTTTTTGAGTTAGTTTTTTTTTTGAAATTTCACCACAAAAAATTTTTTGAGTTTCAAGCTTACAAGTTTGTTTCTTACCTCTAAAAAAACTTTCTGGAGCATCAATTCCTGAAAATCTGATTGTTTTTTTATTTAAAATAATTGTGTCACCATCTATTACTAAGACATTTTTTGAGGATATTTGTTCTGTATCTGAGATAGAATTACTACAAAATAAAAAAGTAATGAATAATTTAATTAAAGTCTTCTTTAGCCTTTTCATTCATCTCATTCATTTTACTACGAATTTCGTCGTCAGAAACATTAAAACTTTCTAAATCGCTTTTAATTTTTCTAAATACATCTTCGTCACCAGCTTCTGCAAAATCTGCTTTTATAACTGATTGAATATACTCCTTAGTTTGCTCCTCGCTATATCCCATAATCTTTGATCCCCATTCTCCTAGATACTTATTTCGTCTTGCACTTATTTTAAATTCTTTTTCTTCGTCATGAGCAAACTTTTTTTCAAAACCTTTTTTTCTATCATCAAAAGAGTCCATATTTTTTTCTCCAAAAATTAAATGAATTAAATATTATCAAAGATATTATTACACCAATAAGATTTCCGAATAAATCTTTTATTTCGAATGCTCTGATTGGAATAAAAAAATGCATTATTTCTAAAAAAATAGAAATAAAAAATACGTATACCATTATAATTTTTTTTTCTTTTGAAAATGCAATAAATGCAATTAATCCAAAAATTAAGAAAACAAAAAAATGATTAGATGAAATTATAAAATCTTTTGTCAAACTAGGTTGGAGGTTACAATCATTATAAAAATAGCAACCTAAAATAGCGCCAGGATATAAATAAAATATTATTAAAAGAATATTTGTTACATGAAAAGAAGTCTTTAACATTTAGAAATAATCTATATTAAATATATTTAAATGAGTCATCTAATATTAATTAGGCACGGCCAAAGTGAATGGAATTTACAAAATAAGTTTACAGGATGGGTTGATGTCGAACTCTCTCCACAAGGCAAACTTGAGGCATGTAAAGCAGGTGAACTTATAAAAGAATTAAATTTCAAAATTGATTACTTTTTTAGCTCCTATCAAAGGAGATCTATAGATACTCTTAAGCTTATCTTAAACACAATCAGAGAAAAAGATGATCAAATTATAAAAGCTTGGGAGTTAAATGAAAGACATTACGGGGCCCTAACTGGTTTAAATAAAGATGAAATGAAAAAAAAATTAGGAGAAGAGCAAGTTCACATTTTTAGACGATCTTGGGATACTCCACCTCAACCTTTAAGTAAAAATAGCCCTTATCATCCTTTAAATATTGAAACTTATAAAGACATTCCAAGGGAAAAAGTACCTGATACTGAGTCTTTAAAAGATACCTATGAAAGAGTAATTCCTTATTATAAGTCTCAAATTGAAAATAAATTGGATAATAATATTGTTGTTTCTGCCCACGGAAATTCAATAAGATCAATGTGCAAATTTTTATTTGAACTAGATAATGATGAAGTAACTAAACTAGAGATACCAACTGGCAATCCTTTGAAAATAACATTTAATAATGAAAAAAAATTAACTGATGCAATTTATCTAGACAAAAGTAGAGCGAAAAACTTGATCAAATTTTAAGAACTTAATTTTTTATAAATATCAAGATCTGTAACATGCAAAAATTCATTAACACTTTCGATGCCGTAAAGCTGCTTATTATTAATTTCTTTGTCCCAAACTTCAGAAATTGAAAACTTATCCTTATTAATACTTGTAAAAATATTTTTATTTAAAATTTGGCAACCAGTAAAAATATAGTTATTTATATTCTCTTTAGATACTAAATTATCTTTTAAAGTAAAATCGCCTTTAAACCTTTTATCAAAACTTCTAGATTTATTAACAAGCATCAAAATGTTACTTAAATTTTTGTCAAAATAAAATTTTTTCATTTTTTCTACTTCAATTAAATAATTATCCATCCAGATTGTATCTGGGTTTATAATTAAAAAATTTTCATCAGTATCATTATTTGCCAAATTTTTGATACCTCCTCCTGTATCTAAAATTTCTTTTTCAAAAAATAATTCTACTTCATTTTTATAGTTTTTTTTTTTAATAAAATTTTCGATTTCATCTGATAGATAATGGGTATTAATTTTAATTTTTTTTATTCCACATTTCTTTAAAAAATTTATAGAGTTTTCTAATAATGTACCATTTTTAATTTGGAGAAGGGGTTTCGGAGTAGTATTTGTTAAAGGAGCAACTCTTTTACCAAAACCTGCACACAAAATTAACCCTGTTGATATCCTCATTTTAGTCTTTTCTTTTCTGGGATGTAATTATTTAATAAAACATTAAGCTCTTCAAATTTTATATCTTCTGATCTATCTTGAATTAATTTCCACGCATAAGGTATCAATTTTAAGTATTTATGTTTTTTGTCTCTTAATGATAGTCTCGTAAAAATACCAATTATTTTCAAGTTTCTTAAAACAGATAATATTTCAAAATCATTTTTCAATTTTTCAATTTTAATTTTTTTTTCAAGTTTAAAATATGTTTGAAGTAAGTGATTTTTAAAATTTCGAGTTGTTTTAAACCTTACATCATCTATTAAAGATGCTAAATCATAAGCAGGATTTCCATATACCGCATCCTGACTATCAATTAAAAATAGTTTATTTTTATGAAACATAATATTTGAAATATGAAAATCTCTATGTACTAAAACTTTCTTTTTAATTTTTAACTTTGATAACAATTTTTTAAAAATTTTATTAAGTTTATTTTTTACTTTTTTTATCTCATTTTTTGTTAGTTTTGTTGGTAGATACCACTGAGTAAATAAGTTTGCTTCATCAATTAATTTTTTCTCAGAATATTTTGGTAAGTGGTAATAACTTTTTTTAAAAGTTAAAGTTTTTTCTTTGTTAATTTTTTGAATTCTAATAAGTAATAAAAAAATTTTTTTATATATTTCAATTTTATCTTTTTTTCTTTTTTAATGTACTTAAAATTGTTTCGTCTCCTAAATCCTCTATCTCTATATAATTTTTATCATAATTTTCTTTTAGTAATTTAGGCGCGTTAATTTTATTTTTTAAAAGAAGTTTATTGATTGCATCATATATTAATAAATTTATTTTTGGATCCTTTTTACTAAAAACAATGACTGATTTGTTTGAGCGATAAAAGGATCTAAAGGATGCGTCTCCTGACAATTTTTTATAATGATTTAAATTCATCAAATATTTTTAATTTTTCATAAGCTGATATTGTTAAATACCTTGAGTTAAAATTTTCTCCATACTCAAAATTTATATCAATTGTGTTTCTTGGCTTATGTTCACCTAATATTTCTGGCCATTCAATTAATACAATTTTATCAGAAATATCTTCAAAAATATTCAAACTCAAAATATCTTTTTCACTCTTCAGTCTATAAAGGTCGTAATGATGTATATCAAATTTGTTTAATTTGTATTGATTCATCAAACTGAAAGTAGGGCTTGTTATTTCTGAAATATTTTTTTTGTCTATTTTCTCAAGACTATTCACCAAGGATTTAATAAAGGTTGTTTTGCCTACACCGATCTCTCCATAAAATAAAATAATATTACCTTTGAAAATATTTTTTGCAAAAATATCTGCGATTTTTTTGGTATTTTCTAATTTAGAAATATTTAACTTGCTACTTTTAGTAGCGATACGCATCAGGCTTGTATGGTCCTTCTGTAGTTACACTAATATATTGAGCTTGATCTTCAGATAACTTAGTTAATTTTGCCCCAACTTTTTCTAAGTGAAGTCTTGCAACTTTTTCATCTAAATGTTTTGGTAAAACATATACTTTTTTTTCATACTTATCTGAATTATTCCAAAGTTCAATTTGAGCAGTTACTTGATTTGTAAATGATGCACTCATCACAAAACTAGGGTGTCCTGTTGCACAACCAAGATTGACCAGTCTTCCTTCAGCAAGTAAAATTATTCTTTTATTGCTAGGTAAAGTAATTTCATGAACTTGTGGTTTAATTTCATCCCACTTATAATTTTTTAGTGCTTCAACTTGAATTTCATTATCAAAGTGTCCAATGTTGCAAAGTATAGCTCTATCTTTCATATCTCTCATGTGATCAGCTGTGACTACATCTTTGTTTCCAGTAGCTGTTACAACAATGTCTGCTTCTTTGATCATATCATCCATTAATACTACTTCATAACCTTCCATTGCAGCTTGAAGTGCACATATAGGATCAGTTTCTGTAACCATAACTCTTGCACCACTTTGACGAAGCGATGCAGCACTTCCTTTTCCAACGTCACCAAAACCTGCTACGATAGCAACTTTTCCTGACATCATTACGTCAGTTGCTCTTTTTATTCCATCAACTAAACTTTCTCTACAACCATAAAGGTTATCAAATTTTGATTTTGTAACAGAGTCGTTTACGTTTATCGCAGGTACAAGTAAAGTTCCCTCGCTTTCCATTTTTTTCAAAGCTAAAACTCCAGTTGTAGTTTCTTCTGACAAACCTTTTATACCTTTTAATAAATCTTTATAATCTTTGTGCATCAAGGCTGTAAGATCTCCACCATCATCAAGTATCATATTTGGTTTCCAACCTTCTTTTCCTTCAATAGTTTGTTTGACACACCACCAATATTCTTCCTCTGTTTCACCTTTCCATGCAAAAACAGGTATTCCAGCTTTTGCAATTGCAGCAGCTGCGTGATCTTGGGTAGAAAAAATATTACACGAAGACCATCTTACTTCAGCTCCAAGCTCAACTAGTGTTTCAATTAATACTGCTGTTTGGATTGTCATATGTAAACAGCCAACAATTTTTGCACCCTTTAATGGTTTTTTGCCTTTATACTCTGATCTTAATGCCATTAAACCTGGCATTTCTGTTTCTGCTAATGATATTTCTTTTCTACCAAATTCTGCTTCAGATATATCTTTTACTTTAAAATCTTCCATAAAATGAGGCTTTTAACAATTTAACAAAATTAATCAACAAAGATTTAAGCTTTTGGGAAATTTATTTCAATTCTGGCACCTTTATCCTCATTATTAGATGCGGTGATTTCGCCACCATGTATCTCTACTAAATTTTTTACTATATTTAGTCCTAAACCTGAATGCTCACCAAATTTCTCAGGTCTATTGCTATAAAATCTATTGAAGATTTTATTTGTATCATTTTCATTAAAACCAACCCCTTCGTCTGAAACTATTAATGTAATTTTATCCTCATCTTTTTTTGCTAGCTCAACATCTATTGCTTGATTTTTCTCACTGAATGAAATCGAATTTTCTAATAAGTTTGCTATAATTTGTTCAATTCGATTTTCTATAGCAAGAATTTCATAATTATTTTGGCCATTTGTCTTAAAATTAATTGCTATAGATTTTTTAGTGTCATAAACGCTATTAAAATCATCAACGACTGATTTTACTACCTCAGCTAAGTTGATTTTTTTCATCTTTTCGGAGGAAATTGCAGCCTCATCTCTCAACATTTGTGAATAATCTGTAATTAATCTCTCTATTCTTTCAACATCATGAGAAACAATTTTTACTAACTTATGTCTTTGTGATTTATCTTCAGTCTCAGATATAATTTCTGATGCACTCTTTAAAGATGCCAGTGGGTTTCTTATTTCATGCAACAAGTCTGTTGAATAATTTTCTGCTGTTGTAATTCTTTGATGTAATTCATCAGTCATTTCTCCCAAAGATTTTGATAAAGTTCCAATTTCATCATTTCTATTCTGAATTGATTTTATGTTTGTTTCTTGACTACTTTTCTCTTTTATTAAATTTGTATAAATAACCAAATTTTTTATTGGCTTTAAAAAATATCTATTCATAACAAATGAAAAAATTATAATTACTATACCAACTAAAATTGCTGTTCTTACTATAAACACTTTACGTTCGTTAATTACAGCTTTTACATCATTTGCGTTTTCTGTAACTGCAATAAAACCAACTTCTCTATTATCTATTATGACATTTTTCAAAGTTGTTAACAAAAATTGATCGTAACTATCAGAAGTAAATGTAAAAGGTTGTCCATAATTTTTTGAACTTTTATAAATGTTTAAATTTTCCAAAATTTTAACTTTTTTTTTAAAATTTTCTTCTTTTTTTTCTGGTATATTATTCTTTTCGTTTTCGTTGAGGTTATTCATTTCAACTATATCTAATCTTTGGGAAAAGGCTCGCGGGTCCAGATCAAGAGTGTCTGTATCCCCTATTAAATTGAAATTGAGATCAAAAAACTGAACTCTATCTAAACTTTGAAACAAAAACCTAGTAGAAAAAAGAAAACTTTTTACATCTTCCTCATTAAATTGAACTTGTAATCTATTTAAATTTTCAATTGTATTGTCTAGTGTATTAATATGATTTACAGTCTTAGTTTTTATTAATGTAGGTTGAATTCTATTAAGGTAAATTAATGTGAGTAAACCAATAATCAAAAATACCAAAAAATTAATAAATAGAAATTTTTTTAGTATTGATAAATTTTTAAGAAAACGACTCAACATTATTTAACATTCCAACGATATCCACTTCCGTATCTAGTTTCAATCGCTGAAAAGTCAGGATCTATCCTCTTAAATTTTTTTCTTATTCTTTTTACATGGCTGTCTATTGTTCTATCTTCAATGTCAGTATCTTCTCTATATGCAACATCCATTAATTGAGACCTTTCTTTGATTATACCAGGTCTTTTTGACAGTTCTTTCACTATTAAAAATTCTGTAGTTGTTAATTTATCTGGTAGTTCTTTTCCATCCCACTCACACTCTAATTGTGAGGGGTCTAATTTTAATTTACCGTGAGAAATAATATTTTTATTTTCTTCAATTTTATTATCTTTTTTTCTAAGTTGTACTCTAATTCTCTCAATAAGAACTTTCGTAGAAAATCCACCAGATTTTTTTACGAAATCATCGGCCCCAAGTTTCAATCCAAGCAGTTCATCAACTTCTTCATCCTTTGAAGTTAAAAAGATTACAGGCATTGAAGTTTTTTTTCTTAATTTTTTTAACAATTCTTCTCCATCCATTCTTGGCATTTTAATGTCTATAACTGCAAGATCAGGTGGCGTTCTTGACAAACCTATTAGAGCACTTTCTCCATCTAAATATGTTTGAATTTGAAATCCTTCTTTCTCAAGTGCAATACTTAAAGTAGTTAAGATATTTCTATCATCATCAACTAGAGCAATTGTTTGTTTCATTATTCACTTATAAAAATACTAAAATGTTTAAATTTGGGCAATTAAATGTTTCTAGTGTAATTGTCCCCAATTATCACCTGAATTTATGTCTACTAATAAAGGTATTGAGAATGAGTGCAGGTTACTATCTTTTACACTTGTCATTATTTTTTTTATAATTTTTGAACTATTAATTATATTTTTTTCTTCTACTTCAAATATTAACTCATCATGAATTTGTAAAAGCATTTTTAGGTTATTATTTTTTTTTTCGCTAATCTCATCATCTAATCTAATCATTGCCATCCTCATTATTTCTGATGCTGAACCCTGAATTGGCGCATTTATTGCTGCTCTTTCTTGAAAATTTCTTACGTTAAAGTTTTTATCATTAATACCTGTAATGTGTGTTTTTCTTCCAAAAATATTGTTTACATATCCGCTTTTTCTACAAAACTTTATTGTTTCAGACATATATTCTTTTATCTCAGGAAATTTTAAAAAATAAGAGTTAAGAAATTCCTCAGCCTCGACGTTTGAAACGTTAATTTGTTTTGCAAGACCATATTGCGATATTCCATAAATGATCCCAAAATTAATAGCTTTAGCTTTTCTTCTCATGTCTGGGTCAACCTTGTTAATTTCAGTGCCAAATACTTGGCTTGCTGTAAGGGAGTGAATGTCATCATTATTATTAAATGCTTTTTTTAACTCTTTAACGTCTGCTAGATCTGCTAAGATTCTCATTTCTATTTGATTATAATCTGCAGAAATAAGTTTTTTGTTTTTTTCTGCAATAAATGCTCTTCTTATATCTTTGCCTTCTTCAGTTTTAATTGGAATGTTTTGTAAATTTGGATCACTTGATGCCAGTCTTCCAGTTGTTGTAGCAGCTAAAAGGAAAGATGTATGAATTCTTTTTGTATTTTTATTTATGTGTTCGGGAAGAGTATCTGAATAAGTATTTTTAAGTTTACTAGTTTGTCTCCATTCAAGAACTAATTTTGGAAAGTCATAGCCCTTAAAAGCTAAATCTTCTAAAACCGAAGCACTAGTTGCAAAACTTCCTTTTTTTGTTTTTTTTAATGAGGCAATTTTTAGGTCATTATACATTATTTCACCAAGCTGCTTGGTAGAGCCAATATTAAATTCTTTTTTAGAAAGCTTAAATATTTTCTGTTCTAGGCTTTTTATTTTTTTTTCAAATTTTGAAGATAAATTTTTAAGCGATTTTTCATCTAATTTAATACCTTCTATTTCCATTTTAGCTAAAATTTTAACTAATGGTTTTTCAAAAATTTCATAAATATTTAAAAGATTTTCTTCTTTTAAAGACTTTAAAAAGTTTTTGTACAATCGATATGTAATATCAGCATCCTCAGCTGCATAATCCTTAGCTATATTCACATCTACCTCTGAAAAATTTATTTGTTTTTTTCCAGTACCTACTAAATCTTTAAATTGAATTGTTTTATGTCCTAAATGAATTTCAGCCAGTGTATCCATGTTATGTCTATTTTTTCCTGCATCTAAAACATATGACATCAACATCGTATCCTCTAAAGAATTAATATCTATTCCTCTTTTATTAAAAATAATATAATCAAACTTAATATTTTGACCGATCTTTTTAATACTTTTGTCCTCTAAATAAGGTTTAAATATTTTTAAAATTTTTGTTTCATCTAAATTTTTGAAATTTTTGTGTCCAGTAGGAATATAGCAGCCTTTGCCAACTGCATAGGACATTGAAATTCCAACAAGTTTTGCTTGGTGAGCATCTAATGAATTAGTTTCTGTATCAATAGCAAATTCCCCTTTATCCTCTGCAGCTTTTAGCCATTTTTCGAGCTCCTCCTCATTTTTAATTAAAAAATAGTTTTCTTTTGTAATTTTTGAATTATTTTTTTCATCATTATTTTTATTTTTGCTCTGTGAAAAATCAGTTTCGCCGTAAGTTGAAATCGCAGAACTTAATAGTCTATTAAATTCCATTTCTCTTAAGAAATTATAAAGTTTTTGTTTATCAATTTCCTTTAATTCAAATTCCTCGATTTTATTTTTAACTGGAACATCCTTTTTTAATGTTACAAGTTTCTTACTAATTAATGCTTTGTCTTTATTTTCAATTAATGTTTCTCTTCTCTTATTCTGTTTAATTTTATCTGCATTTTTTAGTAAGTTTTCTAAATTTCCATACTCTTTGATTAATTCAGCTGCGGTTTTAACCCCAATACCTGGTACACCTGGAACATTATCAGTACTATCTCCAGCTAAAGCTTGAACATCGATTACCTTTCCAGCTTCAACTCCAAATTTATTTTGAACATCCTCCTCATTTATAAATTTATTCTTCATAGGGTCATAAATTCTCACATTTTTCCTATAAAGCTGCATTAAATCCTTATCAGAGGAAACTATTGTTGCTTTTGCACCTTTTTCTAAAATTTGCTCTACATAAGTAGCGATCAAATCGTCTGCTTCATAATTTATTAATTCAATAGAAGGGAGATTGAACGCAAGTACTGATTTTCTTATATAATCAAATTGTGGAATTAAATCATCAGGAGCATCAGATCTGTTTCCTTTATATTCAGAGTAAATTTCATTTCTGAAATTTTTTCTTGCCGAGTCAAAAATTACTGCAAAATGACTGGGCTTATCTTTATTGTCTTTTGATTTAGCATCTTCTAGAAGTTTAAAAAGCATATTACAAAATCCACTAACGGCTCCGACAGGTAAACCATCGCTTTTTCTTGTTAACGGTGGAAGTGCATAATAAGCTCTGAAAATATATCCAGATCCATCAATCAAATAAAAGTTATCGTCTTTTTTAATTTTTGACATTTAATATTTTAGCTTAAATTAATATAAGTTAATAATTTTAAAATAACTTGTTAACAAAAGTGTAGATTTATTGTGATTATAATTGTATCAATTAAGCATGGAAATAGCTAAAAATATTTACAGTAACAAAATACTTAAATACATCGTAATTGCTTTTGCTGGATCAATATTATTAACTATATCTGCAAAAATTAAAATCCCTTTTTATCCTGTTCCAATGACGATGCAGACTTTTGTCGTAATATTGTTAGGAATAACATTTGGATATAAAGCTGGTGCTGCTGCAGTTTGTTTATATTTAATTGAGGGAATTGCTGGATTGCCTGTATTCTCTAATTCTCCTGAGAAGGGAGTTGGTCTATCTTATTTTATGGGTCCAACAATGGGCTATCTAATTGGATTTATTTTTGCTGCAGTTATGGCTGGATATTTGAAATATAACAAAAACTATTTTTTTAATTTTTTTAAAATTTTATTTTCAATTTCAATTATTTATCTATTTGGTTTATTGTGGCTCGGCACCCTTATTGGATGGGATAAACCGATATTTAAATTAGGCTTATTGCCATTTGTTTATGCGGAAATACTTAAAATACTTCTGCTTACCTTGATTGTTAATAAAGTGAAAAATTTTAGAAAATTTATCTAGGTGATCTTTTAGAAAGAATTCTTTGTAGAGTTCTTCTGTGCATTTTCAATCTTCTTGCAGTTTCAGAAACATTTCTATTACACAGCTCAAAAACTCGATGAATATGTTCCCATTTCACTCTATCTGCTGACATAGGATTTTCTGGTGGAGCTGCTTTTTTGTTAGGATCTGCAAGCAATGCTTTTTCAACATCATCTGCATCAGCTGGTTTTGCAAGATAATCAATTGCACCTTCTTTAATAGCTGCAACCGCAGTTGGAATATTGCCGTAGCCAGTTAGCATCACTATTCTACTCTCAGAATTATTTTTTTGAATTTCTTTTACAACTTCAAGTCCATTTCCATCATTTAATCTTAAATCTACAACTGCAAAAGCTGGCTTTTTGGATTTTACAGACTCTATACCAATTTTTACACCTTCAGCTTGTGAAACGGTGAAGCCTTTCTTCTCCATTGCTCTTGCAAGTCTTTCTCTGAAAGGGTTATCATCGTCTACAATTAATAGAGATTTATCCTCAAATTCTGTTATTTTTTTTACTATTTCAGCTTCAGGCATGGGCCTTATATGGAAACATTCTAAATTATTTCAAGTATATATTTTTACTTTACATTGGCTCATTTTCTGCATAAATGCTCGTCTTATATAAACTTGCATAGCAGTTATGCGAGTTTTTTTTGTTAAATTTTTTTTTGGAGCTTTAAATGCAAAAATTTAAGTCAGTTGACGAGCTAGTAAGCCAACTGAAACCAACAGAACCGGTATATTGTATAAGAAGAAATTCTATAAGGTTAGCTTCCAGATTCTTTCAAAATAAATTTCCAGGTAAAATCCTTTACGCTGTCAAAACAAACCCACATCCAGTAGTTTTACAAACATTATTAGATAGCGGAATAAAGCACTACGATGTTGCATCAATTAAAGAGATCGAAACAATAAAAAATTTAAATCCTGAAGTTGAATGTTCATACATGCATACTGTAAAAAGTAGAGAAGATATAAAGGAAGCTTATTTTAAGTACAATATAAAAACTTTTGCATTAGATACAAAAGATGAATTAATAAAAATTATTGAAAGCACAAATCATGCAAAAGACTTAAAATTATTTGTAAGAGTTTCTGTTTCAAATGAACATGCTGAAATTGATTTATCCAAAAAGTTTGGAGCTATAACGTCAGAAGCAGCTGGTCTTTTAAGGCTTGGTAAACAATATGCTGATAAACTAGGTTTAAGTTTTCATGTAGGCTCTCAATGCATGCATCCAATTTCGTATGCAAAAGGAATTTCAGAAATAGGAAATATAATTAAAAGAACAAAGATTGTTCCTGACATAATAAACGTCGGTGGTGGATTTCCAACAATTTATCCAGATCTTGTACCGCAGTCAATGCAATCTTATTTTGACGAAATAAGTAAAGGTTTAAAAAATTTAAAACTTCAAAAACTTCCAGAGATAATTTGTGAACCTGGTAGATCGCTTGTTGCAGAAAGTGGATCTACAATTGTAAGAGTAAATTTGAGAAAAAAACAAAAATTGTATATCAATGATGGAACGTATGGAACTTTATTTGATGCAGGAACACCCAATATTGTTTATCCATCAAGAGTAATTAAAAATGGAAGAGTAATATCAAAAAAGTTAACTTCTTTTGATTTTTATGGTCCAACATGTGATAGTATGGATTATATGAAAGGTCCTTTCATATTACCAAACAATATTAAGGAAAACGATTATATCGAGTTAGGTCAACTTGGAGCATATGGTTTAACATTTAGAACACAATTTAATGGTTTTTATTCTGATCAGATATTTGAAGTAGAAGATGATCCAATTATGACAATGTATAACAAAGAAACTATGAAAGAGTTTCTTGTTGCTTAATGTCAGAGAATAAAAACTTATCACATAATAGAAAAAAAGATCTCTTGAGCAGGGAGATTGAGCACATTGACATCACAAAGTTCGATGCAAGAGAAATTATATCCTCGATGTCAAAAATGTCGTTTGTATCAAGAGAAACTGCTAATGCAGCAGATATTTATAATGAAATGCTGAAAGATAAAAATTGTACAATTTTTTTAACTTTAGCTGGATCTACCTCTGCCGCAGGATGCATGCATGTTTATAGAGATATGGTTAAATATAATATGGTGGACGCCATAGTTGCGACTGGAGCTTCTATAATTGATATGGATTTCTTTGAAGCGCTTGGTTTTAAACATTATCAAGGATCACAGTATCAAGATGACACGGAGTTAAGAAATAATTATGTAGATAGAATATATGATACTTACATTGATGAAGAAGAACTTCAAATTTGTGATAAAACAATAGGTAAGATTGCAGATCAGTTGGAGCCTAGAAGCTATACCTCAAGAGAATTTATAAATGAGATTGGTAAATATCTTAAATCACACGCAAAGAAAAAAGATTCATTAATTGAGGTCGCATATGACAACAATGTTCCAATTTTTTGTCCAGCTTTTACAGATTCCAGTGCTGGATTTGGACTCGTAATGCATCAAGAAAGAAACCCAAAAAATCATATAACAATCGACTCAATTCGAGAATTTAGAGAATTAACTGAAATTAAGATAAAATCTAAGCAATCAGGACTTTTAATGATTGGAGGAGGAGTGCCAAAAAATTTTATTCAAGATACTGTAATATGTGCTGAGCTATTAGGAAAAAACGTTGACATGCATAAATACGCTATACAAATAACGGTTGCGGACTCGAGAGATGGGGCGTGTAGTAGTTCAACATTAAAAGAAGCAAGTTCTTGGGGCAAAGTAGATATTACAAAAGAGCAAATGGTTTTTGCAGAGGCAACAAGTGTTTTACCCTTAATAGCTAGTGACGCCTTTCATAAAGGTGAATGGAAAAATAGAGAAAGAAAAAAATTTTCCAATATATTTTGATTAATGGTCAAAAAAATAAAAATTGGTTTAATACAAAGTAAATCTTTAGGTACAATTGAGTCTAATATTGATTTAGCAATAAAAAATATAAAAAAAGCTGCAAAAAAAAAGGCGAAAATAATTTGTCTACCAGAACTATTTTTGAATAATTATTTTTGTCAAACAGAAAGCCATTCTAACTTTAAATTGGCAGAAAAAATTCCAGGAAAGACTTCTAGAATTTTTTGTAAACTAGCAAAAGAGCTTCGTATTGTTTTAAATATTACAATGTTCGAAAAAAGGACATCAGGTTTCTATCATAATACTAGTATCATTATCAGTGAAAATGGGAATATCTTATCTAAATATCGTAAGATGCATATACCTGATGATCCAGGGTATTATGAAAAATTTTATTTTAGTCCTGGTGACCTTGGTTTCAAAAGTGTAAAAACCAAATTTGGAAAGATAGGTCCTCTGATATGTTGGGATCAGTGGTTTCCCGAGGCAGCAAGGTTAACAGCTTTAAAAGGAGCACAGATTATTTTTTATCCAACAGCAATTGGATGGCATCCAAAAGAGAAAAACAAATATGGTAAATCACAATTAGACTCATGGATCACTATGCAAAAATCACATGCTATTGCGAATGGAACTTATGTAGCTGCTATCAATAGAGTTGGAACTGAAAGTAAAGGCAAGAAGAAAATTGAATTTTGGGGCAATTCAATGTTGATAGATCCAAGTGGTAAAGTCATTGCAAAAGCAGGTAATAAAAAACAAGATATTTTAGTTTGTGAAGTTGACTACAAAAAAATTGATACTTCTAGACAACATTGGCCTTTTTTAAGAGATAGAAGAACTGAATATTACAGTGATATTCTCAAAAACCCTGAAGATGAGTAAGAGAATAAATGAATTTAGAATGCCAGCAGAATGGGAGCCTCAAAAATCTGTTTGGATTTCCTGGCCTCATAATAAAAATGATTGGCCTGGAATGTTTGAGAAAATTCCAAATGTAGTTGGAAAAATAATTAAATATTTAGCTAATCATCAAAGAATTGATTTACTAGTCAATACTTACAAAAGTATGGATGAGGCTAGAAAACAACTAAAAAGGACAGGTTGTAAGTTATCTAATATAAAATTTCATAAAATAAAAACCGACAGACTTTGGTTAAGAGATTCAGGACCAATTTTTTTAATCAATAAAAAAACGAGAAAAAAAATAATGCTTAATTTTAAATTCACTGCTTGGTCAAAATATAAAAATTTCAGAAATGATAACAAAATCAATTATCAAATTGGAAAATATTTAAATATTAAAAGTATTTTGCCAAAAAAAATTAATTCAAAAAAGTTTGAAAAAATAGTTATGGAGGGAGGTGCTTTTGATACTAATGGATCAGGCTCTATATTGCTGACAAAAGAATGTTTATTAAGTACTAAACAAGAGAGAAATAAGGGTTTTAAAAAAAGTGACTATGAAAGTTTATTTTCAAAGTATTTAAATACTAAAAACTTCATTTGGTTAAATAAAGGAATTGTTGGAGATGATACCCATGGTCATATAGATGATATTGCAAGATTTGTCTCCAAAACGACAATTATGATAGCTGATGAAAACAACAAATCAGATAAAAACTATAAGTCTCTTAAAGAAAATATAAAAATACTTAGAAAAAGTTACGACGAAAATGGAAAAAAATTTAAAATTATTAAGATCCCTATGCCAAGTCCAATCTTTATTCAAAAAACTCGTGTACCAGCAAGTTATTTAAATTTCTTCATAAGCAACAAAACAGTCTTAGTTCCAATATTTAATGTAAAAGAAGATAAAAAAGTATTGAGAATATTTAGAAGATTTTTTACAAAAAGAAAAGTTATTGCTGTCGATTGTAGTGATTTAATTTGGGGTTTTGGAGCAATTCATTGTATGACTCAACAAGAGCCAATAATTTAAATTAAGCAGCTTTTAGAGTTCCTAGTAATAATCTAAAAGGTATTAACATCACTAAAGCTACAAAAATCTTTACTGCTAAATCTCCTAAAGAAAGTGTAACCCAAGGAATTCCAGTTCCATAAAATGAAATTGAGAAGAATAAAAATGTATCTACTGTTGATCCTATTAATGAGGATATAAGTGGAGCAACAAACCATTTTTTTTGTCTTAATTGATCAAAAATTTGTACATCAAGTAATTGGGCAATTATAAAAGCTGTACCTGAACCTATTGCAATTCTTACTGAAATTAAATCTGCGAAATTTGTTGAAAATAGAAGTGTAAAGAAAATTCCAATTACAAATCCAATATAAACAATTTTTCTAGCAATTATTTTTCCAAAAGATCTATTTGCTAAATCAGTAATTAAAAATGCAATCGGATAACTAAAAGCACCGTATGTTAAGATTTCCTGAAGTCCATAATAATTGATTGGAAACTGAACTAAATAATTGGATGCTAATACTACTACTCCCATTAATAATGAGAGTATTAAAAATACCTTGTTCATTAAGCAGTTTTAGAGAGTAGTGATTTTTTAAGTTTTTTTAGCCTTAGAGATAAATCTCTTGCTTTTGCTGATTTTAAGAAGTTATCAAAGCTACCTTTCTTATCAACTGATCTAACACCTGCATTAGAAACATTGAGCTTCATAGACTTTTTTAATAATTCACTTTTAAATTTTACCTTTTTTAAATTAGGTAAAAATCTTCTTTTAGTCTTGTTGTTAGCATGGCTAACGTTGTGACCTTTAAGAGGCATTTTTCCTGTGAGTTCACATTTTTTTGTCATAAAAATTATGCTTGTATAAGATTAATGAGTTAATCCGTCAATATCAATTTTTTGATCCCACTATCTCTGAAATATTTTTAATGCCATCTTTTGTGAGTATTTCGATTAATTCCTGACTTATTTTATTAGCTATATCTGGTCCTCTATATACCATGCCAGTATAAAGTTGAATTAAAGATGCTCCACGAATTATTTTTTCGTAAGCCCCCTTACCAGTACTTACTCCTCCAACACCTATAATTTTAATTTTATTTTTTAGGTTGTTAAAAAATAAATTAATTAGTTCATTCGATTTATTTTCTATTGGGGCTCCTGAAAGCCCACCCTTTTCTAGTTTATTTATATTTTTAAGATTGTCCCTATTTTTTTCGGAGGTATTCGATATGATTAAAATTTCTATAGAATGTTTAACCAATGACTCACAAATTTCATCGATTGAATTAAAATTTATATCTGGTGAAATTTTTACAGCTATAGGTAAATTGGATTGTAATTTCTTTTTTTCTTTTTGAATTTCAGATAATAGATTGTTCATTTCCTCTTGATTATGAAAATTTCTTAAATTTTCTGTATTAGGAGAAGAAATATTTATTGTGATATAATCTGCAACCGAAATAAATTTTCTAAAACATTTTACATAATCCTGAATTCTATTATCACTTGTTTTATTTGGTCCTATATTAACTCCCAATAAACCGTATGGTTTATTACTTTCAATTCTTTTATAAATTTCTTCTGAACCTGAATTATTAAATCCTAGTCTATTGATTAGTGCCTCATCCTCCTCCAGTCTGAATACTCGTGGTTTTGGATTTCCATACTGTGGTTCAGGTGTAATAGTGCCAACCTCAACAAAACCAAAACCCAGGTTAAATAGTGGATTATATACCTCTGCGTTTTTATCAAAACCTGCTGCAACACCTATTGGGTTTTCAAGAATTTTATTAAATATTGATGTTTCTAAAACAGTTTTATTTTTAATTTTCTTTTTTGGCAAAGCGTTTAGCTTAAGAGTTTTAATTGCTAAAGAATGTGCTACTTCAGGACTAAATTTGAAAATTAAAGGTCTTATTTTATTAAACATTATTTAATTTATTTTTGATAAGTTGTTTAGTTTCTTGCACTCCAAAAAAACTAATAAAGAAACCCATTCTAGGTCCATTCTCATCACCGAAAACAACTTCATAAATAAGTTTAAACCAATCTCTTAGGTTTTCTTTGTAACCATTTTCTTTTCCAACTGTAAATATATTTGTCTGAAGTTCTTCAGGAGCCATATCATCATTACAATTATCAAGTGATTTTATTAATGCATTTAACGCACCTTTTTCATTTTCATTTGGTGTTTTGTAAACTTTTTTAGTTTTTATAACATCATTAAAATATTTAATTGCATAATTGATTAAATTATCAAAAATTGGATGCTCATCCTCTTTGATATCCTGCTTGTATTTTTTCACAAATTTCCAAAGTAGTTTTTTGTTATCTGCATTGCTTGTCTCAACCAAATTTAGCAACATAGAAAATGACATTATGATTTTTTCATTTGGAATTGTTCCATTATGAACATGCCAAACTGGATTCATTAATTTTTCAAGATCACTTTGATTTTTACCTTTTTCTATAAACTCTAGATATTCATCCATAGCTTTAGGAACAACTTCTCTATAAAGTTTTTTTGCTCTTTTAGGGTTTTGATACATATAAAGTGATAAACTTTGAGGCGAAGCATACTCTAGCCATTGGTCTATAGTTACTCCATTTCCTTTTGATTTTGAGATTTTCTCTCCTTTTTCATCTAAAAATAATTCATATGCAAAACCTGAGGGATTAGGTTTACCAAGTAATCTTATAATTTTTGTTGATAAGATTGCACTCTCAATTAGATCTTTTCCATACATCTCAAAATCAACATCAAGTGCATACCATCTCATAGCCCAGTCTACCTTCCATTGTAATTTACAATCGCCATTTAAAATACTCTTTTCTAAATCTGTTCCATTGTTATCAAACAAAACCTTGGAATTGTTCTCATCGATTTCCTTGATCGGTATTTCTAAGACAGCTCCTGATGTTGGGCAGATTGGCAAAAAGGGTGAATAAGTTTGCTGCCTCTCTTTACCTAAAGTTGGTAAAATAATATCCATTATGCCTTTATAATTACTTAATATTAATTTGAGAGTTTCATTAAACTTTCCAGATTTATAAAGCTCAGTTGAACTTTTAAAGGAATATTTAAATCCAAATTTATTTAAAAAATCTTTTAACATTTCATTATTATGATCTCCAAAACTATTAAATTTGCCAAAAGGATCTGGAACAACTGTTAAGGGTTTATGTAGGTTAGCATTTAAAATTTCTTGGTTTGGTACATTCTCCGGGACTTTTCTCAAACCATCCATGTCATCTGAAAAAGTAATTATCTCTTTAGGAAGGTCAGTTAAATGATTAAGGGCATTGACTATCATTGATGTTCTTGCAACTTCACCGAATGTTCCAATATGAGGTAAACCACTTGGGCCATAACCCGTTTGTAGAGTTATTTTTCCCTTACTCTCTATATTTTTCTTTCTCTCTCTTATGATTTTTTTTGCTTCTACAAATGGCCATGCATTTGTTTTATCAATATTTATTTTGTCAATCATATAAATGCAAAATACTCAAAAATAACGTATTTAATAACTCTTATAGAGTTGAAATTTATTTACCATAAAATAATGTCCAATCAAAATGTCCAATTATAAAACCGTTTTTTTTATACTCGGTGTTTTACAAATTATTTTAGGATTATCTATGATTGTGCCTATTATAGCGCAATTTTATTATAATCAAGTAGACTCTGGTTTTATTGGATCTGGCTTAGTTTCGATAATTTTTGGAGTTCTATTTTTTTTATCTAACTTAGATTACGAAAAAAAATTAACTTTACCTCAAGCATTTCTTTTAACGGCACTATCATGGTTAAGTATTGCAATATTCGGCTCTTTACCATTTGTTTTCTCAGATTTAAGTCTTTCATTCACAAATGCATTTTTTGAAAGTATGTCAGGAATCACAACTACTGGCTCAACTATTCTCACAAATCTGAACGAAACACCAAAGGCAATCTTATTATGGAGAGCAATGCTTCAATGGTTGGGAGGAATTGGAATTATTGTAATGGCAATTACTTTAATGCCAATAATGAATATTGGAGGTATGCAATTATTTGTTATATCAAATACCCATACACCAGAAAAAATATTGCCTAAGTCTAAAGAAATTTCTATCAGATTAATTGCTATATACTCATCATTAACTTTAGTCTGCGCTTTCTTTTATAAAATTTTTGGAATGAGTTTTTTTGATAGCATTGTGCATTCAATGACAACGATAGCAACTGGAGGATTTTCTAATTACAACGAGTCTATAGGTTATTTTGACAGTGGATTTATTGAGTTAACAGCTATTGTCTTTATACTTCTCGGAAGTATTCCATTTATTTCTTACATTAAATATTTGGGCGGTGATAAAAAAATATTTATTAGCGATGCTCAAATAAAAACTTTTATAAAAATCTTAATTTTTTCAATTCTTATAATTTTTTTTTACTTATCTTTAAAAAATCAAAGCATATTTGAGATAAATTTCAGAGAAGTATCTTTCAATGTTGTTTCAATTTTAACTGGAACTGGATATGTAACGAATGATTTTAGTAAATGGGGACAGTTTCCACTTATTTATTTTTTAATATTAATGTTTATAGGTGGTTGCGCTGGATCTACTGCATGTGGTATTAAAATATTTAGAGTTCAAATACTTTATCAATTTATATCTAATCAGTTAATGAGAATTATTTATCCAAGAGGAATATTTAATATTAAGTATGATAAAAATAATGTTGATGAAAAATTTATGGCATCAATTATTTCTTTCATATTCTTATATATATTGATTTTCTTTGTTATTACTGCTTTGCTATCTGTAGATGGTTTAGATTTCACTACAGCAATATCTGCTGCTGCTACATCTATATCAAATGTTGGACCTGGTTTAGGCGATGTAATAGGTCCAAATGGAAATTTTTCTTACCTATCTAATTTTTCAAAATGGATCTTGAGTATAGCAATGATATTAGGAAGGTTAGAACTTTTTGCAGTGCTTGTGCTATTTATTCCTTCCTTTTGGAGAAAATACTGATGATGAAAAAAGAAGAAACAATTTCAAATTTATTCAAATATTATTTTGATATTCGAATGTTAAGAATATTACTTCTTGGTGCAATAAGTGGTTTTCCATGGGTTTTAATAGGAAGCAGTTTATCTCTATGGCTCAAAGAAGAAGGATTAAGTAGATCAACAATTGGATGGGCAGGTCTGATATTTGGAGTTTATGCATTCAACTATTTATGGGCGCCTTTAATTGACAGGATACAAATTCCTTTTCTAACAAAAAAAATTGGTCACAGGCGTGGCTGGATAGTTTTAATGCAGTTGTTAATTTTAATTTCTTTAGTCCTTTGGAGTTTCATAAATCCATCTGAAAACTTAGCTTTACTAATATCTATTGGTCTGGTGATAGCTATTGCCTCATCCACACAAGATATAACTGTCGATGCCTTAAGAATTGAGCAAGTTGAAGAATATGAAACTAAGTCTATGGCAGCAGGTGCGGCCATGGCTGTAGTTGGTTGGTGGACTGGTTATAAGCTTGGTGGCGTTGTAGCTTTGTTCACTGCTGAATATTTCGAAAAAATTGGTGTTAATAATTACTGGCAAGCAACTTTTATAGTTATGGGTGTAGTAGTAATTTTAATGAATATTGCACTAATGTTTGTTCATGAAAATAGTTTTACAGAAAGATTTTTATCTCAAAAAAAGACAGATGAAACAATAAAAAATAAACTTGGAAATAATAATTTTTTAACAATAATTTTATCTTGGTTATCAGGCACTATAGGAGGTCCAGTAATAAGTTTTTTTAAGAAAAATGGATTTTCAATAGCAATGGGAATTTTAGGATTTGTTTTCTTATTTAAAATTGGGGAAGCTTTTTTAGGGAGAATGTCTATCGTTTTTTATAAAGAGCTTGGTTTTTCAAAATCAGATATTGCGATATATTCAAAAACACTTGGATGGATTACAACAGTTGTATTTACATTGTTGGGTGGACTGTTTGCAATAAGATCTGGAACAGTGAAAACAATGTTTATAGCCGGAGGTTTGATGGCTATAACAAATTTAATGTTTACACTTCTTGCTTGGAGTGGAAAATCTGAATTATTATTCGCTGCAGCTGTAATATTAGATGATATTGCAGCTGCATTCGCAACTGTAGCATTTGTAGCATTCATATCTTTACTTGTAGATAGAACTTATACAGCTACACAATATGCACTTCTTGCATCTATAGGGACAGCAGGTAGAACTTTGCTAGCATCATCATCAGGATCATTAGTTGATTGGTTAAACGGTGATTGGGGAATTTTTTTCATTCTAACTGCGTTAATGGTTATTCCATCACTAATTTGCTTATGGTTTATAAGAAAAAAATTAAAACTCAGTGAAAAATAATTTTATCTACAATTCCGAATTTTCTAATATTTATGAAAGACCAAATA
>CACPMF010000003.1 GCA_902634935.1 uncultured Pelagibacteraceae bacterium | reverse complement strand
TTCTAATCTAGGTATTTCTTTTGAAAATGTACCGTCAAATTTATCCTTTGTTTTTCTTACTTTAGTTATAGTTGGCGGATCATTTTTTTCTACAAGCTCAGGTTTAAGAGTAATTAAAATATTGGGTTTACTTAAATACTCATTAAATAATTTACTTTCAAACACTAAACCAAATCAAATTTATTTGAATAAAGTAGCTTTGTTAAAATCAAACACAAATAAGTCTGATGTAAGTAAATATTTTTTAACTTTATTAATTTTTATTATTTCACTTTTTGTTATCTCTAGCTTATTAACTATATCAGGTATAAAATTTGAAAACTCATTTAAGTTAGGAATTTTATCTATTATGAACACTGTAAATTCATCAATGTATGGATTAGCTGATTTTAATTTTTATAGTATAAATATTATGTCCAAATTATCCTTAATCTTATTTATGATTATCGGTAGGATTGAATTATTGACTATTTTAATTTTGATAAAAAAATTCCTTTTCAAAAATTAATTTTGTATTATACGTTCATAATTTAAGCGCCCTTAGCTCAGCTGGATAGAGCAACGGTTTTCTAAACCGTGGGTCGGAGGTTCGAATCCTTCAGGGCGCGCCATATTTGCATACTTCTCCTATTTCATATTAAACTGTAATAGACTTCGTAATTTTAAATCTCATATAAACAAGAAATGGTGGGCTTAAATTATCATTGATGAAGATCCTTGTTTCTGCTTTACTTATGATAATTCAAATTAACTTTTGAATTATTTGTTAACAAATAAAATAATAACAAGAGGAAGAAATAATGTTTAAAATAGTAAAACAATTGACTTCTTTAGTTGCTGTATTTGCAGTTCTGTTTGCTTTCACAACTGAAACTATGGCCGCTAAGAAATCTAAAACTCTTAAAAATACTCAGAAAAAAGATTTTGTGAGATGTGGTGTTTCACAGGGTCTTCCAGGATTTTCTAATGCTGACGCTGCAGGAAACTGGACTGGTGTTGATGTTGATGTATGTAGAGCGGTAGCTGCTGCGGTACTAGGTGATGCAAGTAAAGTTAAATTTACTCCACTAAGTGCTAAAGAAAGATTTACTGCACTTACATCTGGAGAGATCGATATATTATCAAGAAACACAACTTGGACATTGTCTAGAGATGCTGACATTGGTTTAACGTTTGTTGGTGTAAACTTTTATGATGGTCAAGGTTTCATGGTAAGAAAAAACTCTGGAATGAATTCAGTAAATGATTTCAAAGATGGTATTTCCGCATGTACAAACATTGGTACAACTACAGAGCTTAATATGAGAGATTTCTTTAATTCTAAAGGAATTTCATATGAGCCAGTAGCTTTTGAAAAAGCTGACGAAGTTGTTGCTGCTTATGATGCTGGAAGATGTGATACTTACACTACAGATAAATCAGGTCTTGCTGCACAAAGAACAAAAATGTCAAATCCAGATGATCACATGGTATTACCTGAGACTATATCAAAAGAGCCTTTAGGCCCAGTTGTTAGACAAGGTGATTCTGTTTGGGAAGACATCGTAAGATGGTCACTAAACACTATGATCGAAGCTGAAGAATATGGTATTACGTCTGCTAACGCTGACATGATGAAAACCTCTGACAACCCAGCTATTAAAAGATTAGTTGGAGCAGAAGGTGAATTAGGTGCTGCTTTTGGATTAGATAATGAGTGGAGCTTAAGAATCATCAAGCAAGTTGGTAACTACGGAGAAAGCTATGAGAGAAATATTGCTGCTCCTGGAATTTTACCAGACAGAGGTCCTAACCAATTATGGACAAAAGGTGGAATTCTTTACGTACCACCAGCAAGATAATTGCTAATTAATTACTTAAAAAGGGCTAGATTTTTCTAGCCCTTTTTTTTATAAAATCTTCGTGAAATTTAATATCAAAAAAATCGCTCCCCAACTATTAACACTTTTATTTGTAATATTAATATTTGGTTTCTTTTCATACAATGCTCAGCTCAATATGGAAAATCGAGGTATTGATTTTGGTTATGGTTTTTTAAGTCAAGAATCCTCATTTGATGTTCAATTTTCTTTAATAGAATATGATGGATCACACTCATATTTTAGAGCTTATTTAGTAGGACTTTTAAACACAATTTTAGTTTCAGTTATCGGTATAATTTTGGCAACTGTAATTGGAGTGATTGTTGGTATTGCAAGATTATCATCAAATTACTTAATTAAAAATACAGCTGCATTCTATGTAGAATTTTTTAGAAATATCCCACTCTTATTACAAATTTTCTTTTGGTATTTTGCAGCTTTAAGAGCATTGCCTTTACCCCAAGATACTGAGAGCATTATGGGAGTATTTTATTTAACAATTAAAGGTTTGTTTATACCAGCTTTTATATGGGAAAATTTTAATATTTTTTTATATTCAATAATTGCTGCAGTAGTATCAATTGCTGTAATTAAAAATTATGCGAAAAGAAAACAAGAAAATGAGGGAAAACAATTACCAGTATTTTTAATATCAATAGGGTTATTACTTATTCTACCATTGTTAAGTTTTTTAATCGGAGGTGTTTCACTCAGTTTTGAAATACCTGTTCTTAAAAAGTTAGCAAAAACATCATATATTTATGAAGGAGGGGTAGGAATACCTCCAGAGTTAATTGCTTTAACTTTAGCTTTATCTTTATACACAGCAACATTTATTGCTGAATGCGTAAGAGCTGGCATACAGGGTGTTGGTAAAGGTCAAAAAGAAGCAGCAGCGTCTATTGGTTTGAATCCTAACCAAATTTTAAAATTAGTTGTTATGCCTCAAGCTTTAAGAATAATTATTCCACCAACAACCAACCAATATTTAAATTTAACAAAAAACTCTTCTTTAGCTGCTGCAATTGCATATCCAGATCTAGTCCTAGTTTTTGCTGGAACTGCACTAATGCAAACAGGTAAGGCGATAGAAATAGTTTCAATAACAATGCTTACTTATTTGTCATTAAGTTTATCAATTTCAGTTTTAATGAATTGGTATAACAAAAAAATTGCGATCAAAGAAAAATAAATGAATAATATAAATTTTTTAAAACCAGATAAATCAAACTTAAATTTATTTTTAATTTTAGGATTATCTTTAGTATTTATTAGTATTTTTGATGTATTTTTATCATCTTTCTTCAAAATAAATGCCACTGGTTTTTTGCCTACATCTATAAGTTTTTTACTACCATTAATAATTGGTTTTATTGGATTACACTTTATTAGGGTTGAGTACTCTGGAATAAGAAGATTAGATGAAATTAATAAAAACTTTAATAACAATAATTTTAACGCTGTCCTATCATTATTAATTATCTTTATAATTATAAAATCAATACCACCAGTTTTAAGCTGGACTGTTATTGATGCAAATATTTCGGGCAATTCAAAAGAAGCTTGTACAGGTGACGGTGCATGCTGGACTTATATTAAAGTTTGGTTGAGAAGATTTATATATGGTTTGTATCCAAACGAAGAGCAGTGGAGAATAAATTTATCTTTCATATCTTTATTGGCTCTTGGATCAGTAGGGTATTTTGCAACAGAAAAATTCAAAAAATATTTAACTTTATATTATGTAGTTATTTATCCAATTATTGCTTTCTTATTCATATTCTTTTTTATCTCAGGTGGTCCAGTATTCTTTGATTTTTCTTATGGAATTATTGCAAGCGTTGTTGCAATCATTATTGGATTTTTTGTACCAAATAAATTTAAATTATATTATTTTTGTTTTGTACCATTAGCTGTTTATTTATCTCTAAATCTTTTCATATTACCCGAGGAATATGTTGAACTAGGTAAATTAGAAGGTTTGAATTGGGTTGAAACAGGTGCATGGGGCGGTTTAGCTTTAACTTTCATAGTTTCGTTTTTCTGTTTAATTTTTTGCTTTCCTGTAGGAATGGCTTTAGCTTTAGGTAGAAGATCTGAACTACCATTTATAAAATATACCTCAGTTGTTTTTATTGAATTTTGGAGAGGGGTTCCATTAATAACTGTTTTATTCATGTCATCAGTTATGTTCCCAATGTTCCTACCTGAAGATTTTTTCTTAGATAAATTGGTAAGAGTTATAATTGCTATCTCTTTGTTTGAAGCGGCCTATGTAGCTGAGGTTATAAGAGGAGGGCTGCAAGCGCTCCCTCGAGGTCAGTACGATGCAGCAAAATCTTTAGGAATGGGTTATTGGAAGATGCATATATTTGTAATTTTACCTCAGGCACTAAAATTAGTAATCCCTGGTATTGCTAATACTTTTTTAGCTTTAGTAAAAGATACTCCATTAATCTTGGTGGTTGGTTTATTAGAAATTGCTGGAATGCTTCAGATGGCAAAAACAAATCCTAAGTGGCTAGGTTATTCAATGGAAGGTTATGTTTTTGCAGCCGTAGTATTTTGGATAATTTGCTATGCAATGAGTAAATATAGTTATAACTTAGAAGAAAAATATAAAACAGAGAGATAATGTCAGATACAATTATTCAAATTAAAGACGTAAACAAGTGGTTTGGTGATTTCCAGGTTCTAAAAAATATTAATTTAAATGTTGAAAAAAATAAAAAGATAGTTGTTTGTGGACCATCAGGCTCTGGAAAGTCTACTTTAATTAGATGCATAAACAGATTAGAGGAACATCAACAAGGATCAATTGTCGTTGACGGTAATGAACTTACAGAAGATACTAAAAATATTGAACAGATAAGAGCTGAGGTTGGAATGGTTTTCCAACAATTTAATTTATTTCCACATTTATCTATATTAGATAATTGTACTCTTGCTCCTGTTTGGGTTAAAAAAATGCCAAAAAAAGATGCTGAAGATTTAGCTATGAAACACTTAGAAAAGGTACAAATTGCTGATCAAGCACATAAATTTCCTGGTCAATTATCAGGAGGACAACAACAAAGATGTGCAATAGCAAGAGCTTTATGTATGGAGCCAAAAATAATGCTCTTTGACGAACCTACTTCGGCTTTAGATCCTGAAATGATTAAAGAAGTTTTGGACGCCATGGTAAACTTAGCTAAAGCAGGTATGACGATGATAGTTGTCACCCACGAAATGGGTTTTGCAAAAGAAGTTGCAGATGAAGTAATCTTTATGGATGAAGGAATGATAGTTGAAAAAGCAGCAACAAATGAATTTTTTGCTAATCCAAAGAACGATAGAACTAAGCTATTTTTAAGCCAGATACTCTAAAAATAATTGGCTATATTGTAAAAAAGATACTTGACAGGATATTTAATTTTAAAAAAAAGGATATTTTTTAAAAAAAAATCTTCTTGTAATACATGATCTATTTATATTAACTCGAACTTATATTTTAATTAAAGAGGGGTCTTTGATGGAAGATAATTTCAATAAACATTTAGGCAACAAGCTTAAACTTAGAAGGTTAGCTCTAGGTTTAACACAAACAAAGGTTGCAAAAGCTATAAACGTAACATTTCAACAAATACAAAAATATGAGAAAGGCACAAATGGAGTAAGTTCTATAAGATTACTTCAATTGTCTAATTATTTGAAAGTGCCAATAAATTATTTTTTTGAGGATTTTTCTGAATATCTTTTAAATTTAGAGAAATCAAAAGAAGGACATATGAATGTAAATTATAATTTTTTGGTAAAAGTATATTCAGAGTTAACTCAAGATCAAAAAATTAAGTTTGGTAAAAATATTCAACTTTCTCAGCCAAGTATTTCAAAAATAGTTTAATTTTATTGGCTCCTCGGGCAGGACTCGAACCTGCGACCAATTGATTAACAGTCAACTGCTCTACCAACTGAGCTACCGAGGAATGACACATTGCAACTTACTTTTTTTTTAGTTTATCACAACAACTTTTTTGGAGGCAACGCCCGGAATCGAACCGGGATACAAGGATTTGCAATCCTCTGCGTAACCATTCCGCCACGTTGCCACCAAATATCCAATATTTGATAGATGACCTTATATAATTGATTTTTTAGATTAGTCTATAAATTTTAATCCTAATTTCATTATTGTTTATTGAAATGATTAATTTATAAAATATTCATCTAATGAGTGCTGATAAATATATCCATACCGATGTAGAAAATAAGATTTATTCTTACTGGGAAAAAAATAAACTTTTTGAACCTAAAGAAAATACCAGTAAATTTTCAATAGTTATTCCTCCACCAAATGTAACTGGAAGTTTACATATGGGTCATGCCTTAAACAATTCCATTCAGGATTTATTAGTAAGATTTCATAGAATGAATAATTTTGAAACTTTATGGCAACCTGGCACTGATCATGCAGGAATAGCAACGCAGGCTCTTGTTGAAAGAAAGTTAGAAAAAGACGGTATTAAAAAAAATGAATTAGGTAGAGATAAATTTATTGAAAAGGTTTGGGAGTGGAAAAAAGAATATGGAGATATAATTATTAATCAATTAAAAAAACTAGGATGTTCGTGTGATTGGTCAAGAAATGCTTTCACTATGGACGAAAATCTATCTAAATCTGTTTTAAAAGTTTTTGTAGATTTATATAAAAAAAATCTAATTTTTAAGTCAAAGAAGTTAGTTAATTGGGACACTGTATTAAAAACTGCCATTTCTGATCTCGAGGTAGATCAAAGAGAGGTAAATTCAAAACTTTATCATATTAGATATCCTATCGAAAATAGTAAAGATTTCATAACCATTGCAACAACAAGACCTGAAACTATGCTGGGTGATACTGCTATTGCAGTAAATCCTAGCGATGAAAGATATAAAAAAGTTGTTGGTAAATATGTAACAATTCCACTTGTTGGAAGAAAAATAAAAATTATAGAAGATGAATATGCCGACCCAGAACAAGGAACAGGAGCTGTTAAAATTACTCCGGCTCATGATTTTAATGATTATGAAGTAGGTGAGAGAAATAATTTAGAAATTATAAATGTTTTTACTGAAGATGGAAAAATAAATGAAAATGCACCAAAAGAATTTATTGGATTAGATAGATTTGAAGCAAGGAAACAATTATTAAAAAAATTAAAAGAAAATAACTTCTTTGTTGAAGAAGAAAATATTAAAAATAAAGTTCCTTATGGAGATAGATCTAACTCAATTATAGAGCCTTATTTAACTGAGCAATGGTTTGCAGATGCAAAAAAATTATCCATAAAAGCAAAAGAAATTGTAAATAATAAATCAACAAATTTTTTTCCTGAAAATTGGTCTAAAACATATTTTCAATGGATGGACAATATAGAACCTTGGTGTGTATCGAGACAACTTTGGTGGGGTCATCAAATACCTGCTTGGTATGGTCCAGATGGAAAAGTATTTGTTGAGTATACTGAAGAAGAAGCAATCAAAGAGGCTAAAAATTATTATAAAAAAGATGTTGAGTTAAAAAGAGATGAAGATGTACTTGATACTTGGTTTTCATCAGGTTTATGGCCATTTGCAACTTTAGGCTGGCCTAATCAAACTGAATATTTAAAAAAATTTTATCCAACTACAGTTTTAGTAACTGGTTTTGATATTATTTTCTTTTGGGTAGCCAGAATGATGATGATGGGAATGGCTTTTTTAGAAAAAGAACCATTTAAAGATATTTATGTTCATGCTTTAGTTAGAGATGAAAAGGGACAGAAAATGTCCAAGTCTAAAGGAAATGTAATTGATCCATTAGATTTAATAGAGAAATATTCAGCAGATGCACTAAGATTTACATTATTATCAATGGCATCTCCAGGTAGAGACGTAAAACTCTCAGAAGATCGAGTAAAAGGGTATAGAAATTTTTTAAATAAAATATGGAATGCAAATAATTTACTCAAACAAAATGATTGTAATTTTAATGAGATTGAAAAGCCTAAAGAATTAAAGGTAAATATAAATAAATGGATAATATCTGAATATTATTCAATTAATAATCAGATTAAGCAAAATATTAATGATTATAGATTTGATGAAGCTGCAAGAAATGCTTATCAGTTTGTTTGGCATTCTTTTTGTGATTGGTATTTGGAACTATCAAAAACAATATTATATTCAGATGACAAATCCTCTATAGAGGAAGTTAAAAAAGTCTCTGCATATATTTTTAGAGAGATCTTGATTATCCTACATCCATTTATTCCATTTGTTACAGAGGAAATCTGGCTAAATAATAAATTAGATAAAGATAGTAGTGATTATTTAATGTTCGCTAATTGGAGTGAGGAAAAACCTCAAGAAAGCAATGAATATAATGATGTAAGTAATATAATTGAAATTATTACATCAATTAGATCCTTTAAAAACGAGATAGGAGTTAGCCCAGGTTCTTTAATTGATATCTCTTTAGCTAATATAAATTCAAAAACACAAGATTTTTTCAAAAAAAATGAAATTGTGTTAAAAAAGTTAGGAAGAATATCAAACATATTGTTAGAAGATCAAAAAAAATCATCTGCAAGCCTAATTATAAAAGGTGAGCTTTATAAAATGTATTTTGAGCAGGATGTAGATATTAAAACTATCAAAGATACATTATTAAAAAAACACTCTAAAATTAAAGACGAAATGGATAAAATAAATACCAGACTGTCAAATAAAAGTTTTATAGATAGAGCTCCAAAAGATATTGTTGAACTAGAAAAATCTAACTTTAACAACCTAGAAAAAGATGCTAAAAAAATACAACTAACCTTAGAAAATTTATAATGAAAAAATTTAATAAAAAGAAATTACCAAGCAGACACACAACTATAGGGCCTGATAAAGCACCTCAAAGATCATTTTATTATGCAATGGATTTAACCGAGAAAGATGTTGCAAAACCATTTGTTGGCGTTGTTTCAACATGGAATGAGGCAGCTCCTTGTAACATTAATTTAATGAAACAAGCTCAATCGGTTAAAAAAGGTGTTATTAAATCTGGAGGAACACCAAGAGAATTCTGTACAATTACAGTTACAGATGGAATTGCAATGGGTCACGAGGGTATGAAATCCTCATTAGTATCTAGAGATGTTATAGCAGACTCAACTGAATTAACAGTACGAGGTCATTGTTATGATGCATTAGTTGGTTTAGCTGGATGTGATAAGTCACTACCTGGTTTAATGATGTCTATGGTTAGATTGAATATTCCAAGTGTATTTATTTATGGTGGATCAATTCTTCCAGGAAGATTTAATGGAAAAGATGTAACTGTTGTAGATGTTTTTGAGGGGGTTGGAAAATATACTTCCAAAAAAATGACTGCTCATGCATTAAGAAAATTAGAATTAAAAGCTTGTCCATCTGCAGGTGCGTGTGGTGGTCAATTTACTGCTAATACAATGGCATGTGTATCAGAAGCGATTGGTCTTGCATTACCATACTCTGCAGGAACACCTGCACCTTATAAAGAAAGAGATAAATACGCTGTAGATAGTGGTAAAGCTGTAATGAATTTATTAGCGAAAAATATTAGACCAAGAGATATTGTAACAAGAAAGTCTTTAGAAAATGCTGCAACAATTGTTGCTGCAACAGGCGGATCTACTAATGCTGGATTACATTTACCAGCTATAGCAAATGAAATTGGAATTAAGTTTGATTTGATGGATGTTGCAAAAATTTTTAAAAAAACTCCTTATCTTGCAGATTTAAAACCAGGTGGAAAATATGTTGCAAAAGATATGTGGTTAGCAGGTGGTGTACCAATGTTATTAAAAACTTTATACGATGGTGGTTTTATACACGGTGATTGTATGACTGTTACTGGGAAAACAATGAAAGAAAATTTAAAAAATGTTAAATTTAATCCAAATCAAAAAGTAATGAGAAGTTACAAAAATCCTATTACTAAAACCGGTGGTGTCGTTGGTTTAAAAGGTAACTTAGCACCTGAAGGTGGTATTGTTAAAATAGCAGGATTAAAAAAATTACAGTTTACTGGAAGAGCAAGATGTTTTGATAATGAAGAGACAGCTTATAAAGCTGTAAAAAATAGAAAATATAAAGACGGCGATATAATTATTATTAGATACGAGGGACCAAAAGGGGGTCCAGGTATGAGAGAAATGCTTCAAACAACAGCTGCAATTTATGGTCAAGGAAAAGGGGAGACTGTTGCACTGATAACAGATGGACGATTTTCGGGTGCTACTAGAGGATTTTGTATTGGTCATGTGGGTCCAGAAGCTTCAGTAGGTGGCCCAATAGCTCTTTTAAGAAATGGAGATATCATCGATATAGATGCTAAAAAAGGAACTATCAATGTTAGATTAACAAAACAACAATTAGCATCTAGACGTAAAAAATGGAAACCAAAAAAGATTAATTTTGGAAATGGTACTTTGTGGAAATATGCACAAACAGTTGGACCGGCATACTTAGGAGCGCCTACACACCCTGGAGGCAAAAACGAGGTTAAAGTTTACGCGAATATTTAAATATGAAAATTAGACCTGTAATTCTTTGTGGAGGAGCAGGGACAAGACTTTGGCCTAATCAAAAAAATCACCAAGCAAAACAGTTTATTAATTTTGGTAATTGGACTTTGTTAGGTAAAACATTAGAAAGAGTTAAAGGGTCAATTTTTGATAATCCAGTAATCAGCACAAATGCAAAATACCTTAAACAAGTAAAACAGCATTTAAAAAAACATAAAATCAAAAAATATAAAATTGTTTTAGAACCAGCTAAAAGAAATACAGCTCCAGCTATTTTAAGTACTGCCTTAATAAAAGATATTCCAGACAATCAACCATTAATGTTCTTTTCATCAGATCATTTAATAGAAAAAGTAAATATTTTTAATAATGCTATTTATAAAAATAAATCTAATTTGACCGATCAAAATATATTTATCTTTGGCATAAAACCTAAATCTCCCTCAAGCGAATATGGCTACTTTATTACAAAAAAAGTTAAGGGAAATATTAATAAAGTAACAAAATTTATTGAAAAACCGAAAGAAGCAAAAGCAAAACAAGTTATTAAAAAAAATGGTTATTGGAATTCAGGTATGTTTTTTCTTAGAAAAGACTCTATAATTAATAACTTTAAAAAATATCAGCTAAAAACATATAAAAACTGCTTAGACGCAGTTAACAAAGCTAAATATAAATCTAACACTTATTATTTAAATAAATCCTCATTTGTAAAAGCTACAGCTAAATCATTTGATTATGCCATTTTAGAAAAAACCAAACAAATAAATGCAATTAAATTAGATATTCCTTGGTCAGACCTTGGAAGCTGGAAAGAAATTTTAAAAATGTATGACAAAAATAAACGCAAATACATTAAAAAGAAGAATATTTATTATCGACCATGGGGAAAATACACAAATTTATTTGAAGGTAATGAATTTTTAATTAAAGAATTGTACGTAAAACCGAATGGTATTTTGAGTTTACAAAAACATCACCACCGAGCAGAGCATTGGTTGGTAACACAAGGCAATGCTAAAATTACGCTTAATAAAGATATAATGATCAAAAAACCTGGTGAACATATATTTATTCCATTAGAAGCAATACATAGAATTCAAAATCCTGGCAAAAAGCCTGTTAAAATCTTTGAAGCACAAGTTGGATCAATACTTAAAGAAAGTGATATTGTTAGATATCAGGATGTTTACGGTAGAGTAAAATAAATTTTATAACATGGACGGTATTGTATTTGCAGTTGTTTTGATCGCTGCATTGCTTCATGCAACATGGAACGGTTTTGTCAAAAACCACAACGATAAAACAGTTGCAGTAACAGGGATTGTTCTAGGTCACGCACCATTATCGTTATTAGCAATTTTATATTTTCCAGCACCCAGCACAGATAGTTATATTTTTATAATCATAAGCATATGTATTCATCAAGGTTATCAATGGTTTTTATTAAGATCTTATCAAGTTGGAGATCTAACTAAAGTTTATCCAATAGCTAGGGGAACTGGACCATTAATTACAACTTTTATATCAATTCTGTTTTTAGGAGTTGTTCTCGATAAATTTGTTATTTTTTCAATATTACTTTTATGTTTTGGAATTTTTTTACTAGGAGCAAATAATTATAAAAAAAGTAATTTTAATGAAATAAAATATCCATTGATTACAGGAGTATTTATTGGGTCGTATTCTTTAATTGATGGTTACGGAGCAAGGATTAGCGAGTCAGCAATATCTTTTATGAGCTGGTCATTTCTTATCAATGCATTAATTTTTCCATTTGTTCTTGGAATAATAGGGGAAAAAAAAGTTTTACAGCGTGTTTATATAGAAGGTAAAAAAATCTTCATTTATGGGGTAACACTTTCTTATGCAAGTTACGCTTTAGTAGTTTGGGCCTTTACAAAAGCACCAATACCAGTTGTTACATCATTAAGAGAAACTAGTATTTTATTATCAATTTTTATTGGATACTTTCTTTTAAAAGAAAAAATGAATTTATTAAAAATTTCCTCTATAGTAATTATTTTAATAGGTGTAATTGGGATTAAGTTGTTTTAACTAATTTGTAACAATTTATAAATATTTTTGACATAAACATTTATTACTAATTTTTATCGTAAGTTTAAATATACTAAGTCATATTGTTTTTTCCTCTATTTAAACTTTATTGATTAACTACCTTCCCCCTTTTTTTATAAAAAGGGGGAAGGACGATTTAGATCTTAATTATTTACAGACGCAGAACTCTCACCAGCCTTTTTTTTAGCTAATTTTCTTGCTTTTTTTTCAGCAACTTTTTTTTCAATACTGGCAATTTTTATATTAAGTTTAGATAATTTCTTCTCTTTTAAATTAATCTTATTTTTAAGTTTATCTATTGATTTGATAAACTTTTTTTTCCTTTTTTCATGTTTCTTTAACTTTTTGCCCATCATTACCTCCTAGATAAGTTATAAAATGATTATATTTATATTAAACTTTTAAGTAAAATAGTTTTGTGTAAAATTATATAATTTAAAATATTAAAGTAAAAAATTTACTTTTTTTTCTGAAAATTCAATATCAATCTTATCGTGGCATCCAAAATTATCTCCATCAACCTGAACGGGAATTTCAAAATTATTGCAATTAATATGAATACTTTTTGAGTAGGTAGTTATTACAGATTTATTTTTTGATAAATCTCCATAAATAATTATTAAAATTATATAATATATTAGCTTTAGCCTAGTTAAATCTTTAAAGACATAAGTTATTAATCTGTCATCAAAAATGTTTGATTTATTTATCTTATGATGGCCAGCATAAAACTTGGTATTAGAAGATAGTATCCAATCGGCTTGATGTTTTTGACCATCAAAGGAAACATTTAATTTATTGTTATTCATAAATATGAAATGCTGAAATCCCTTTAAACCAAATATTATCTTTCCAAGTATTTTTTTTATACGTGTATCAATCGAGTGAACAATTTTAGCATCCCAACCAATACCAGCCATTAAAAAAAAATAATTTTCATTTATTTTTATTAGATTGGATTGTTTATAATTATTTGAAGTTAAAACTTTACAAACATCTTCTACTTTTGTAGTTATTGATAACTCTGCTTGTAGCAAATTGGCTGTTCCAGCTGGTATATATCCAATTGCAAAATTTTCATTAAAGTCAAAGTCATTTTTGATCAATTCATTGATAGCGAATGATACTGATCCGTCTCCACCTGCAACTATTAATCGATCATAATTCTTATTTTTAAATTCAAAAAATATTTCTTTCGCTTCTTTTTCAGATTTTGTTTTAAAATAATCAACAGTGTTGTTGATCTTTAATTTTTCATAAATCTTATTTACCAGTTTTACTTTTTTCCCAGATGAAGAATTAAGATTATAGATTAAACAAAAATGCATAATTTTTCCGTAACTAATTTTTAACAAAACTTTAACATTTCAATGAGATAAGAAATAGATGATTCGAGTTACAGTTGTGTTACAAAATAGGTTTTTTTAGTGCCTCCTATATTAAAATATAAGAGTATTTTTATATCAGATTTACATCTTGGTACCAAAGGTTGTCAGGCTAATAAGCTTTTGGAATTTTTTAAGAACTCAAGATCTGAAAATCTTTATCTGGTTGGAGATATAATTGATGTTTGGGCCATGCAAAAAACTTTTTATTGGCCTCAACAACATAATGATGTCATTCAAAAAATATTGAGAAAAGCAAGACATGGAACAAAAGTATTTTACATAATTGGAAATCACGATGAGGTATTTAGAAAATTTATACCTATGCATTTTGGTGATATCAAAATTGTAAATAGAGTTATTCATGAGACGCAGTTAGGCAAAAAATATTTAGTTGTTCATGGTGATGCATGGGATGGAGTAATGAAGTATGCAAAATGGCTATCTAAATTAGGAGCGGTCGCTTACGAAATATTACTCAAAATTAATATTGTTATTAATTTCTTTAGAAAAATGAGAGGTAAAGATTATTGGTCTTTAGCCAAATTTTTAAAATATAAAGTGAAGAATGCAGTAAAATATATAGGTGAATATGAAAAAACACTAACAGATTATGCAAAGAGAAAAAAATTTAATGGAATAATTTGTGGTCACATACATCATGCAGAGAATTTAAATCTTGATGGTGTTAATTATTTAAACTGTGGAGACTGGGTTGAATCTTGCACAGCCTTAGCTGAAAAATACGATGGGACTTTTGAAATTATCTACTGGGACAAAATAAGACAAAACTTTATTTTAGAAAATTTAGAGACTAAAAAAGTTAGCGATTTTAAAAGAGCATCATAAAATATGAAAATATTAATAGTGACAGATGCTTACTTTCCTCAAGTAAATGGTGTTGTTAGAACACTTCATGAAACAGGTGAAGTTCTAAAATCTCAAGGTCACACGTTAGAATATATTACTCCTCAACAATTTCTTACTGTGCCTATGCCTAAATATAATGAAATTAGATTGTCTATAAATGTTTGGCCCCGTGTAAGTAATTTAATCAACTCTATTAAGCCTGATGCAATACATATTGCAACAGAAGGCCCTTTAGGTTTTATGGCAAGAAGACATTGTATTAAAAAAGGATTAAAATTTACAACAAGTTTTCATACAAGGTTTGATAAATATATAAAGCTTTATATGCCCATAATTCCAGCTAAATGGTCAGAAAAATTTTTGTGTAACTTTCATAATAAAGCTGAAAGAATTTTAATTACAACAGAGTCTATGCGTGAAGAACTCATTGCATTAGGTGTTGATAACAGCAAAATGGTTACGTGGACAAGAGGAGGTAATCATGGTGCATTCAAAAATCCCATTAAGAGAGACTTACCTTATAAAAGACCTATATGGATTTATGTTGGAAGGGTTGCTGTTGAAAAAAATATTAAAGCATTTTTAGATTTAGATCTTGAAGGTACTAAAATTATAATTGGAAAAGGTCCTAACCTGAACATTTTAAAAAAAAAATATCCAAATGATATTTTTTTAGGCGAAAAAACAAATGGAGAATTAGCATCACATTTTGCATCTTCTGATGTTTTTGTATTTCCAAGTAAAACAGACACTTTTGGGATAGTTGTTTTAGAATCTTTAAATTGTGGAACACCAGTTGCTGCTTACCCTGTACCAGGACCGAAAGATATATTAGGTGGAACTAATATTGATACTTTAGATAATGATTTAAAAACCTCTGCTTTAAAAGCTTTGAAGGTAAATCGTCAAGATTGTTTGGATTTTGCAAAAAAATTTTCATGGGAAGAAACAGCAAAAATTTTCTTTAAAAATATTTCACCTAATAACTAAAGACAATATTAGTTACATTTGTTAAAACATATCCATGTTTTGGACAGAGTTGATACTTATATTTATAGTAATTGTTTTATTATATTTTTTATTTAAAAAAAATATTAAGCCAGAAAACATTGCTCCTACTATTAATAAGACAAATAAAGACGACTTAGGTAAAAGAATAATAATAGAGGAATTAGAGGATCAATTTTTTGCTTTAGACAAATATAACTTAATTAAATATCTTAACAAAAGCGCAAAACAACGTTTTGGAGAAGGTTTAATTGATAAAAATATTTCAAGTGTAATAAGAGATACAAAATTACTAGAAACAATCGAAAATGCTATTAAAGATCAAACTACAAAAAATGTAAATGTAGAAATAAATTTACCATCTTATCAACTTTACAAAATTTATGTTATACCTGGCCCCACTCATTTGTTTCCAGAAGCAGATTCTGTCGTATTATTTTTAAAAGATTTTACAGAAATAACAAAAGCACAAAAATTAAAAACTGATTTTGTTGCTAACGTAAGTCATGAGTTAAGAACCCCTTTAGTATCAATCAAAGGTTCTTTAGAAACTATTCTTGGACCAGCTTCAAATGATCAAGAAGCGCAAAAAAAATTTATGTCGATCATGTCTGATCAAGTATTAAGAATGGAAAATCTTATCAACGATTTATTGATTTTAAGTAGAATTGAACTAGAAGAACACATTAAGCCTAATAAAATAATCAACTTAAATGATATTTTTACAAATATAAAAAGTAATTTTGAAATAATATTAAAAAAAAAAAGTATTAATTTGCATCTAGATCTTATGAAACCAACCTTAGTGTTTGGTGATAATGATAAATTGTTAACTGTGTTTTCAAATTTAATTGATAATTCAATAAAATATTCTCAAAATGGCAAAAATATATATGTAAATAGTCAAAATAGCGAAGGTAAATTAATTGATAAAAATATTGTAATTAGCATTAAAGATGAAGGTGTTGGAATACCTCAACAATTAATTCCAAGAATAACTGAAAGATTTTTTAGAGTAGATGAAGAAAAAAGTAAAAAGGCTGGTGGTACAGGTTTAGGTTTAGCTATCATGAAACATATTATATCTCAACATAGAGGTGATTATGAGATTCTCAGTAAAGTAGATAAAGGTACTGAAGTAAAGATATATCTTCCAACAAAATAATAAATTTAAAAACTTGTTTAAAATTAACACTTATTCAATCAATTTTTAACAAATCTTTTGTTGATTAGTATCTTAGTTAAATTAAAATTTTAATATGACTAAGGTGTTAAATTGTATTTTGATTATTATATATTTTTCAATATCAATGATTGCGAAAAGTAATGCATCTGATATTTCTACAATTTTAAAAAACCAGCAATTAACCGTTTTTGATATTGGTATTTTTAGATTGCACGAAGACTTAAAGAGTGCATATCCTGAAATTAAAAAACATAAAGATGTACCATACGAAGATATATACATAGATGTTCTTAGTTCCTATTGGAGAAATACAGTAGATTTAATTGTTTCAATTCCAGTAAATGAAAATTTAAAAAAAGAGAACTACATGTCAGATTCATTGAGATGTCGAAACATATTTAATTCTGTTAGAGATCATTTACTGAGAAATGAAAATATGAGTAATTATAGGTTTACTATGGCGACAAGCTATTTAACAACTATCTTTTCTACTCCATCTAGTTGGCCAAAATGGCGTTTTGATCAAAGCGTGCTTGAAGAATTGGTTAATTTGGTAAAACTGGAAGTTGTTTTAAGACCTACTCCAGATCTTGCTTTTAAGGATAATGTTAATCCAGTCTCATGCAAAGGTGGTTTGGAAACCGAAAATAACGAGATTATTTTCTCAATGAAATACAACTAAAAGGTTATGTTTTTAACAAAACTGTAACAATTCCGTAATATTTAAGATTCAATTAATTTATAAGAGTCTGAAATCTTTTAATAAACAATGAAAGGATTAAAGATAATGAAAAAACTAACTATAATAATTGCTTCGCTTGTTGCTTTAACGGTCGCAACAGTTGCTCAAGCAAGAGATCAAATTAAAATAGTTGGTTCATCTACAGTATTCCCTTACGCAACTGTTGTTGCTGAAAGATTCGGTGGTTCAGGATTTAAAACTCCTGTAATCGAGTCTACTGGTACTGGTGGAGGAGCTAAACTATTCTGTGCTGGTGTTGGTGAGCAACATCCAGATATTACAAATGCATCAAGAGCTATGAAAGATAAAGAGAAAGCTCTATGTAAGAAAAACGGTGTAAATGAAATTGTTGAGATTGTGATTGGTAACGATGGTATCACACTAGCTTACAGCAAAGATGCAAAACCAGTAAATTTTACTAAAGAACAATTATATTTAGCACTAGCTGCTCATACAGTTGTTGATGGTAAATTAGTTCCAAATATTTATAAAACTTGGGACCAAATTGACCCTAGCTTACCAAAACAAAAAATTTCAGTGATGATCCCGCCAGGAACATCAGGAACTAGAGATGCTTGGAATTCTTTAGTAATGAAAAAAGGTATGACTAAAGAAGCTAAAGCTCTTTATAAAGCTGGTTTTGAAGCTGGAAATAAAAAATATAAAAAACCACAAAAACTTTACAGAGAAGATGGTGCTGCTATTGAAGTAGGAGAAAACGATAGTTTAATCATCCAAAAGTTAACTCAAGATAAAGATATGTTTGGTTTCTTTGGTTTCAGTTATTTCTTGGCTGCTAAAGATAAATTACAAGCTGCTAGCATAGATGGTGGACAACCCTCTCTAGCGAGTATTCAAGACTACAGTTATGCAGTTGCAAGACCATTATTTTTCTATGTGAAAAAAGCTCACGTTGGCGTTATTCCAGGATTACATGAGTTTGTGAAAGAATTCACAACAAAGAAAGCTATTGGAAAAGGTGGTTATCTAGCAGACATTGGTTTAGTGCCATTAGATAAAACGTTGTATAAAACAACCAGAACTAATGCCACAAAACTAGTTGCTATGGGAGATTAATTATTTCTTTAATAACAAATGAAAAAAAAGGGGTCTTTTTTGGCCCCTTTTTTTTATAAACAGAGTAAAGTCCTTTTTAGTGGAGATTCTTTGAACTTAATATTATTTACATTTATTGTTCTTCTTGGTTTCACAAGTTATTATTTTGGACGAAAAAAAGCATACAGAATTCAATATACAAAAAAAAGATTAACTGCATTACCTCAATTTTATGGTTATTATCTTGCGATCTGGTGTGCAATACCGGCTTTTATAATTTTTTCTTTATGGGCAATTTTTGAGCCTACAATTGTAAAATTGCTTATCTTAAGTGATTATTCAAATCAAGGTTATCTTGATAATGAATTAAATTTAATTTATGAAAAAACAAAATCATTGTCTCGAGGTCAATTTACTGGAGAAATTACACCCTTCATTGAGGCTTCAGCTAAAAAATACTTAAATCTTCGATCAATAGCCCAAAGTTCAAAAGTTGTTATAGTGTTATCAGCAATTATTGCCTCTGGGGCCTACGCTTATAAAAGAATTTCATCTAATTCTAGAACAAGAGAGCCAGTTGAAAAATTTTTGAAAGCAGTTTTATTTACAGCTTCTTTAGCTGCAATATTAACTACTGTTGGAATAATTTTTTCACTTATATTTCAAACTATAGATTTTTTTAAAGTAATCCCATTATTTGATTTTGTCTTTGGAACTCATTGGTATCCTGCAAAAGCTTTTGTTAGAGATTCTTCTGAGGCTTTAGATCCGTCAATGTATTCCGATACTTTTGGAGCAGTCCCTATTTTTGCGGGAACTTTTTTTATTGCTTTCATAGCTATGTGTGTTGCTATTCCTATTGGATTAATGAGTGGAATTTATTTGGCTGAGTACGCATCAATTAAAGTTAGACAATACGCAAAACCTTTAATTGAAATTTTAGCAGGTATACCAACAGTTGTTTATGGGTTTTTTGCTGCTCTAACAGTTGGACCTTTTTTAAAGGAAATAGGTAATAGCATGGGTTTAGACGTTTCAGCTGAAAGCGCTTTAGCGGCAGGCGGAGTAATGGGCATTATGATTATACCATTCATTTCAAGTTTAAGTGACGATGTGATTACAAGTGTACCTCAAAGTTTAAGAGATGGAAGTTATGCCATGGGAGCAACCAAATCAGAAACAATAAAAAAAGTTATTTTTCCTGCAGCATTACCAGGTATTGTTGGTTCTATTTTATTAGGTGTTTCAAGAGCTATTGGAGAAACAATGATAGTTGTTATGGCCTCTGGTTTAGCTGCTAATTTAACTTTAAATCCATTAGAATCTACTTCAACAATTACAGCGCAAATTGTTGTAATATTAATTGGAGATCAAGCTTTTGGCGACCCAAAAACGCAAGCTGCATTTGCTTTAGGTATGTCATTATTTTTAGTAACGCTCTGTTTGAATATTGTGGCCTTAAGAGTAGTTAAAAAATATAGAGAAAAATATGAATAAAAATAAAGAACAATTATTAAATAAAAGATATAAAGCTGAAAAGAGATTTCGATTATACGGTCAAAGTGCAATTTTTATGGCACTTATATTTTTAACAATCTTTATTTTTAAAATTTTTTCGACAGGCTATTCAGCCTTTAAAAAAACTTGGCTTATTGTTCCAGTTACTTTTGATGCTGAATTAATGATGTTAGAGCAAAATCCTTCTAAAGAGGATTTAGAAGATGCTGATTATTACGATATAGCATTAAAATCAATGGCTGATTTAGATCCAAATGCTAATGAGGATCAAGAAAATGAGCTGAAGAGAATGGTTTCTTACTTTTTCGAAAGAGAGATTAAAAGGGAACTTTTAAATGACCCTTCATTAATTGGAAAAACTAAAGATGTTTATTTAACTGCCTCAGATGATTTAGATCAAGTATTCAAAGGTAATTATCCAAGAGATTTACCTGAAGATCAAAGAAGAGTTACGGATTATCAATTAAAGATTTTCGATCAACTTGTAGAACTAGGAAAAGTTGAAAGTAAATTCAATTTAAGTTTTTTTACATATCCTGATTCAAGAGAAGCTGAATTAGCTGGTATAGCAAGTTCATTTATGGGATCAATATTTTCTATACTTGTTTGTTTAATGATAGCTTTTCCTGTAGCAGTTCTAGCAGCTATTTATTTAGAGGAATTTGCTCCTAAAAACAGATTTACTGATTTTATTGAGGTAAATATAAATAATTTAGCAGCAGTACCTTCAATTGTTTTTGGTCTTTTAGGACTGGGTATTTTACTTGCTGTATTTCAATTACCTAGGTCAACACCTTTAGTCGGTGGAATAACTTTATCGTTGATGACTTTACCAACAATTATTATTGCTTGTAGAGCATCTTTAAAAGCAGTTCCTCCAAGTATAAGAGAGGCAGCACTTGCAATGGGTGCTAGTAAAATGCAAACTACAATGCATCATACAGTTCCGTTATCTATGCCAGGGACTTTATCCGGTACAATAATTGGTTTAGCCCAAGCTTTAGGCGAAACTGCACCTTTGATATTGATTGGCATGGTAGCTTTTGTAAATACAATACCAGGATCTCCTTTAGATCCAGCTGCAAGTTTGCCAGTGCAAATTTATATTTGGGCAGAAAGCGCTGAAAGAGGTTTTGTCGAGAAAGTTTCTGCCTGTATTATGGTTCTATTAGGATTTTTAATTATAATGAACTTATTTGCACAAATAATTAGACATAAATTTGAAAAAAAATGGAGTTAAGATGATAAAGATAAGTTCAAAAAATGTAGATGTTTTCTATGGAAAAAAACAAGCTCTATTTAATATAAATTTAGATATTGAAGAAAATCAAGTTACAGCACTAATTGGGCCTTCAGGTTGTGGTAAATCTACTTTTTTAAGATGTCTAAACCGAATGAATGACGTAATTGATATATGTAGAGTAAAAGGGCAGATTATGATCAATGATTTTGATATCAATGACAAAAGTTGTGATGTTGTTAGATTAAGAGAAAAAATTGGGATGGTTTTTCAAAAACCAAATCCTTTTCCCAAAACTATTTATGAAAATATTTCTTATGGTCCAACAATTCATGGTATGGCTCAATCAAAGAATGAAATGGATGAAATAGTTGAAACTAGCTTAAAAAAGGCAGCATTATGGGAAGAGGTTCAAGATAGACTTCATGAGCCGGGCACAGGGTTATCAGGAGGTCAACAGCAAAGATTATGTATAGCAAGAGCTATTTCAGTTAAACCTGAAGTTATTCTCATGGACGAGCCTTGCTCTGCTTTAGATCCCATTGCTACAGCTCAAATTGAAGAATTAATTGATGAATTAAAAAAAGACCATACTATCATAATAGTCACTCACTCAATGGCACAAGCTGCAAGGGTCTCTCAAAATACTGGTTTTTTTCACTTAGGAGAATTGATTGAACATGGCTCCACTGATAAGATATTTAAGAATCCTGAAAATAAAAAAACTCAGGATTATATCACTGGGAGGTTTGGATAATGACCGAAGCACCGCATACTGTAAAGTCTTACGAAGAAGAGCTTAAAAATTTAAATAGCAATATAATTAAAATGGGTGGTTTTTGTGAAAAGTCTTTAGGAAAGGCTATTCAAGCTATTACCACAAGAAACAGTGATAATGCGGAATCTGTTATAAAGGATGACGAAAAAATAGATAAGTTTGAAACTTTAATAGAGCAACAGGTAGTAAATCTTATTGCTTTAAGACAGCCAATGGCTATAGATCTTAGAGAAACAGTTACTGCTTTAAAAATATCTTCTGATCTTGAGAGAATAGGTGATTTAGCAAAAAATATTTCCAAAAGAACTCTTTTGTTAAATGAGAATTTACCAAAAAATTTAGTAGATGCTATCATAAGAGTCTCTTCTGATGTTCAAAAACAATTAAAATCAATATTGGATGCATACCTAGAAAGATCTTCGGCTATGGCAATTAATGTATGGGAAAGCGACGAACAAATTGATGATTTAACCAATTTTTGCATGCAAGAAGTGATTAAATATTTAAAAGAAAATGAAAAAAACTTAAGTGATGGAACGCACTTATTATTTGTAACTAAAAATATAGAGAGGATAGGTGACCATACAACTAACATTGCAGAGCAAGTATACTATTTAGTTAACGGAGAATATCTTGAGGGTGATCGACCTAAAGGTACAGAACCTATTGTTACAGGAGAAAAGTAAAATATGCCGGCTCACATTTTTATAGCTGAGGACGAAACTTCGATAATAACCCTTTTAAAGTATAACCTTGAAAAAGAGAGTTACAAAGTAAGTTTCTGTGAAAATGGTGAACAAGCGCTTAAACAAATTAAAGATAAGCATCCTGACTTAATTTTAATGGATTGGATGTTGCCTGATTTATCGGGTGTTGAAGTATGTAAGAATTTAAAGAAAGATAATAAGTATAACGACATACCAATAATAATGTTGACAGCGAAAGGTGAGGAAGAGGACAAATTAAGAGCCTTTGACACAGGTGCTGATGATTATGTTACAAAGCCGTTTAGTCAAAAAGAACTTAATGCAAGAATTAAATCACTACTTAGAAGATCAAAACCATATTCTTCAGTTGATGTTGTTGAGTTTACAGATCTAAAAATAGATAGAATAACAAAAAGAGTTTATAGAAATAACGTTGAAATATCTTTGGGTCCTACAGAATTTAAATTATTAGATTTTTTTATCAAAAATCCAAAAAGGGTGTACTCACGAGAACAGCTTTTAAATAATGTTTGGGGTGAAAATATTTATGTAGAAACTAGAACCGTCGATGTACATATTAGAAGATTAAGACAGGCTATTAATATAGATAAAACTAAGCCTTTAATAAGAACTGTAAGATCAGCAGGTTATTCTTTAGAATCTTGAAGGTCTTTAGGTCTCATAAATTCCTTAATTAAACCATTTCCATCTAATTTATTCCATTCATTAAAATCAAAATAAATTTTTGCAAAAGCAGATGTTGGAAATTTAAAGTTTAATAACTTAAAATGGTTGTTGTTATGATTTTTTGTCAGTGACCGGACTAGATTTCTAACAGCAGGCTCGTGATTAATTAAAAGCACAGATTTAAATTTTTTAGGTATTTTTTTTATTATATCTATAATTTTATCTTCACTTGTTAAGTATAATTTTTTTGAGGAAGTAATTTTTTTCGGTTTTTCAATTTTTTTTAATAAAATTTTTAATGTTTTCTTTGTTCTTTTTGATGATGAAAGTAATATATAATCAAATTTATATTTTTTTTTAACAAAAAATTCACAAATCTTTTTTGCATTTTTCTTGCCACGCTTACTTAAAGTTCTTTCATGATCGTCAAGATTTGGATGGTCCCAGCTAGATTTTGCATGACGCATAACGTATAATTTGAGCATAAAGTTTAAATATATGACTGCATTAAAAAAACAAGATAAAGAAATACTTAAATCTAAATATATAAATAGAGAATTATCTTGGCTTAAATTCAATGACAGAGTTCTTCTAGAGGCTCAAAATATAGAAAATCCTCTTTACGAAAGAATTAAATTTTTATCTATAGCTGGATCAAATTTAGATGAATTTTTCATGGTACGTGTTGCAGGTTTATATAGTCAAATCAAGCAAGACGTAGACTCTCTTAGTTCTGATGGTCTTACTCCTGATGAACAAATGAATGAAGTTATTTTGGAAACTAACAATCTTCTTAATAAACAAAATAAAATATATAAAGATTTAATTCTTCAATTAAAAAAAGTAAATATAAGTATAGTTAAACCTGAAAATTTAAGTAAATCGGATCAGAAAAAATTATTTAAAGTTTTTAACGAAGAAATTTACCCTTTACTAACACCATCAGCAATAGACCCAGCTCATCCATTTCCATTTATTGTCAATCAAGGAAGAGCATTAGTTATGAGATTAAATAAGAAAAATAAAAAAAGAGTTTTAAATGCAATAATAGTAATTCCAAAAGCTTTATCAAGATTTATTGAAATAGATGGAAACAAAAGTTTTAAAAAATTTTTAATTATTGATGATGTTATAAGTTTTTTTGCTTCTGAAATTTTTCCCGATCATGATTTAGATAAAAAAATGTTATTTAGAGTTATAAGGGATAGTGACGTAGAAATACAAGAGGAAGCTGAAGATTTAGTAAGATCTTTTGAATTGGCATTAAAAAGAAGAAGAACAGGTGACATAGTACGTTTAGAAATTTTAAAAAATAGTAATAATGACTTAATTAAGTTTATAACAAATAAGTTAAACGTAAATTCTGAATATATCTATGAAACCGAAGGTATTGTTGGAATTCAAGATATCGATCAAGTTTGTAAAATTAAAAATTCTAAATTAAGATTTAAAAATTTTAATCCCAGGGAGGTTGAGAGATTAAAGGAATTTAATAATAATTTTTTTGATACTATAAAAAAAAAAGATTTAATAGTTCATCATCCTTTTGAAACATTTGATGCTGTAATTGAGTTTTTAAATCAAGCTGCATATGATAAAAAAGTTATAGCAATTAAACAAACTCTATACAGAACAACGTTAGACTCTCCAATTGTTAAAGCCTTAATAACAGCAGCCGAAAACGGAAAGACAGTGACTGCTTTAATAGAGATCAAAGCAAGATTTGATGAAGAAGCAAATATTCAACTTTCCAGAAGTTTAGAAAAGGCAGGAATTCAAATACTTTATGGTTTTGCAAAATATAAAACACATGCAAAATCATCTTTAATATTAAGAAAAGAGCAAGGAAAAATTCAAACCTATATACATCTGGGAACTGGCAATTATCACCCAGTTAATGCAAAAATTTATACTGACTTATCTTTATTTAGCTCTGACAAAAAAATAGCAACTGATGTGGAAAAATTTTTTAATTATGTAACTGGTTATTCAAAACCGCGAAACCTTAATAAAATATCCATATCACCAATAAATCTTAGGGAAACTTTAAACAAATGTATTGCTAATGAGATAGCAAATGTCAAAAAAGGAAAAAACGGTGAAATATGGGCAAAAATGAATTCCTTAGTAGACCCAGTGATAATTGATAAATTTTATGAAGCTTCAAATGCTGGAGTGAAGATATTTTTATTTGTAAGAGGTGTTTGTTGTTTAAGACCTGGAGTTAAAGATAAATCAGAAAATATAATAGTTAAAAGCATGATAGGAAGATTTTTAGAACACTCAAGAATTTATTGTTTTGCAAATGGAAAAACAATGCCTAGTAGAGATGCAAAAGTCTTTATTTCATCAGCGGACTTAATGCCAAGAAATTTAAATCGAAGAGTAGAACTTCTAGTTCCAATTGAAAACCAAACAGTCCATGAGCAAGTTCTTGATCAAATTATGCTAGCTAATTATTTAGATAAAAAACAAAGTTGGGAACTCGATGCGAGTGGAAATTATAAAAAAATTAAATATATTGAAAATGATTCTTTTTCAGCTCACGATTATTTCATGAATAATCCTAGTTTATCTGGAAGAGGTAAAGCTAAATTAAAAATGAAACCAAAAAAATTAAACTTAAAATTAATTAAAAGTGGAAATTAAAGTTTATAAAAATAAACAAAATTTAAAATTAAAACCTGCTAAATTAGCAGTTATAGATATAGGATCTAATTCAATTAGGATGCTGATTTATGAAGATTTTAGCTCTTCTCGTGTACCATTTTTTAATGAAAAAGCTGTTTGTGAACTTGGTAAAAATTTAGATAAATCAAGAAGGCTTAATAAGTCAGGCGTTGATTATGCTCAAAAAGTTTTAAAAAGATTTTCGGAGATTTTAAATATTTCTAAAATTGATAATTTAAAAATAATAGCAACTGCTGTATTACGTGAGGCAACAGATGCAAAACCATTTGTAGAGTATGTAGAGAGCCTTTTTAAAAAAAAAATCGAAATTTTAAGTGGTGAGGAAGAAGCAATTTGTTCAGCAGAAGGAGTTAAAATTGGATTTGATAATGTTGATGGGTTAGTTGCAGATCTCGGTGGAGGTAGTTTAGAATTATCGAGAGTTGAAAACGGTATGATCACCAATAAAACATCTCTACCCTTAGGTGTTTTAAGATTAATTAATAATCCAATTGTAAAAAAGAGAAACCTTTACAAATATGTAAAAAAACTTTTGAGAGAGGAGAAATGGTTATCTAAAAAAAAATTTGAAAATCTTTATTTAGTTGGCGGAACATGGCGAGCTTTATTTAAACTTCATCTTTTTCAAAACAAACACCCTGTCCACATAATCCATCAATATTCAGTAAATTATGAAGATTTATCATTATTTGTGGAAAAAATTTCTTCATTCAATAAAGCAAAATTAAAAACAGTTGAATATATATCTAAATCTAGAACTCCCTATCTACCTTATAGCTCCATTATTTTAAATGAGATCATGACAGTAACAAATCCAAAAAACATAATATGCTCTATAAGTGGTATCAGAGAGGGGTCTCTCGCAAAAGATTACTTTAAAGATATTGATAACTCTCAAGTTTTTGAAAAATCATTAGAATACATTTCAAAAAAAAGAGGTGATTTGGGACTAACTTACAAAAAATATCACGAATTTATCAAACCTGTTTTTGATGGTAATGAACATTTTGATGAAAAATTGCTTAACTTAGCTTGTGTTTTAAGTCATATGGATTGGGGACTTGGTGCTTTTCAAAAGGCAGAATTAGTTTTTCAAGAAACATTAAATACTCCTTTATTGAGACTTTCACATAAAGAAAGAATTCAAATAGCTCTTTCATGTTATTGGAGGTACTGTAGCATTAAATACAACCCTAAAATAGAATATTTGACTTTTTTAAATAATAATGAAATTTTTTCTAGTAAACAAGTTGGTGCAGCTTTAAGATTTGCTCACTCCCTAACATCTATTTCAACTATTTTTTTAGAGGAATTTAAATTATATAAAAGAGGTAACTCTGTATTTTTAAAAATTCCATCACAACATCAAGAAATAATTTCCAAACAAGTTACAAAAAGATTTAAAGCTCTTGCGCGAGAATTATTTTTAGAGCCGAGAGTAATTTACTCAAATAATTAAAATTTAATTTAATCTATTACAACTTTTAAGTTAGTGGCGTTACTCCCGTAATAAATTTTTAATTTTATTGAAATATATCATTAATCCAAATGTCATATTTTTATGTGAGGTTTATTTAAAGGAGATATTTATGAAAAATAATAAAACTAAAATACATAATTTATCAATTGATGAATATGATGAAATAAATAATCCACCACCAGAAGTGGTTGATTTTGACAATATACTTCAAAAGGCAATGAGCAGAAGAAGCTTTATGAAAAATGGTGCTATGTTCGGCGCATCAGCTTTTGTTCTTGGTTCTGGAATTAACATTTTAAGCTCTAATGATGCAGAAGCTGCATTTTCTGGTCTTGTAGATTTTAAACCAATTAAAGCAGATACGAAAGATGATATTACAGTACCAGAAGGATATAATTGGGAAATTTTAGCTAAGTGGGGTGATCCATTATTTACTAAGGGTAAATGGTTTGATCATTACACAAGAGGAACTGGTGAGACGCAGGAACTTGCTTTTGGTGATAACAATGATGGTATGGATACTTTTTATACTAAAGATGGTAAAACAATCATTGCTGTTAATAATGAATATGTAAATAGATCAATTATTTACGGCAACAGAGGTACCAAATTACCTGAAACAGCAGATGATGTTAGAAAAGGTAAAGCAGGTCATGGTGTTAGTATTTTTGAAATATCAAATGAAAATGGTAAATGGGAAATAGTTAAGGACTCTAAATATAATCGAAGAATAACCGCAGATTCAAGAATGGAAATTACAGGTCCTGCAAGAGGGCATGATTTGTTAAAAACTATTTCAGATCCTACTGGAACGCTATCTTTAGGAACTTGGAATAATTGTGGAAATGGTAAAACTCCATGGGGAACTTATCTTGCATGTGAGGAAAACTTTAACGGTTATTTTTCTAATACTGATCCTAATGCTGATATTCCACCAGAATTTAAAAGATATGGTATTTCAACAAAGGATTGGGGTTATGCTTGGGGTAAATTTGATGATAGATTTAGTTGGGATTTAGAACCTAATGAACCAAATAGAGCTGGTTATGTTGTTGAAATCGATCCATTAAATCCTTCATCTACTCCAAAAAAAAGAACAGCCTTAGGAAGATTTAAGCACGAAAATGCTGAGGTAACACTTGGTAAAAATAATGAAGTTATTGTTTATTTGGGAGATGATGAGAGAGGTGAGTATTTGTATAAATTTATTTCATCAAAAAAATATAATAAAAATGGTGATAACTCCAAAGTTTTAGAAGATGGAGATTTATTTGTTGCCAAGTTTGATGACAATGGAAAAGGCAAATGGTTACCTTTAACACCTGAAACAACTGGAATGAAGTCTAAAGCCGAAATAGCTATTCACACTAGAATGGCAGCTTCTGCAGCAGGCGGAACTACAATGGATAGACCTGAATGGGTTGCGGCAAATCCATTAAAAGCAGAAGCATATGTTGCTTTAACAAATAATAAGAACAGAGGAAAAAAACCAAATGCTGGTGGCGATGATACGTCTGTAAATGGACCTAACCCTAGAATAAATAATCAATATGGTCAAATTGTTAGATGGACAGCACATAGAGGTGATCATGCTTCATCTAATTTTAAATGGGATATATTTGCTTTAGTTGGAAATCCAGCTGTTCACAAAGGACCAAATGCTGGATCTAAAAACATAACTAAGGAAAATATGTTTAATGCTCCTGATGGAATTAAATTTGATTCTAAAGGAGGATTATGGATACAAACAGATGGAAAATACTCTAATTCAGGAGACTTTGCTGGTATGGGTAATAATCAAATGTTGTATGGTGACCCAAAGACAGGTGAGATTAAAAGATTTCTTGTAGGTCCTAATGAGGCAGAGGTTACAGGATTGACCTGGAGTAAAGATTACAAAACTATGTTTGTTGGTATTCAACATCCAGGTGAAAAAGGTAATTCTATATGGCCAGATGGACCTGGAACGGCTCCAAGATCTTCAATTATAGCTATTAGAAAAAATGATGGCTCTAGAATTGGTTAATTAACAATAGACCCCTGAAATACGCTCGATAATTTATCGAGCGTATTTTTTTTTATAAAATAAAAACATACCGATATGAGAAGCATTATTAAATTTGCCATTCTTAACTAGTTTAATTATTTGTTGATCTGAAACTAAGTGTATTTTTATTCCTTTTTCAGGCTTTGAAATTTTAATAAGATTATTACAAAAAAAACCAGTAATTCTAGTGGTGAGTCGACCTGGTTCAGAATAAAACGAGGTAATTTTTCTCAATTTATTTCTTGATTTATATCCCGTTTCTTCAATTAATTCTTTTTTAGCAGATATTAAGGCTGTTTCATGTTTTTCAATGATACCAGATGGAAACTCAAAATTAATTTGATTTATAGGAATTCTTTTTTGTGAAACCAAAATATACTTGTTTTTAATTTTAGGTATTACAATTGAAAGATTTGGAGTTTTAAAAAAATGATAAAATTCATTTTTTTTAAATTTTTTATTAATTAATTTAATATTGTTTGTTAGTCTTAAATTTTTCAATTTTTTTCTAAGAATAATTTTTTTGCAAAATAAACAGCAATTACCATACCAATTAGTTCTGCAACTATATAAAAAGGAGTGTTTAAATAACTTATACCAGTAAAGGACTCTGTGAATGTTCTTGCTATTGCAACAGCAGGATTTGCAAAAGAAGTTGAAGAGGTAAACCAATAACCAGCTGTAATATATAACCCAACAGATGCAGCTACAGTAATTTTACCTGATTTCATAGATCCAAAAATAATGATTATTAGTCCTAATGTTGCAACAATTTCTGATACAAAAATATAGATACCATCTCTTGATTTTGTCGATAATTCAAAAATCTGATGTTCAAAAAAGAAATTAGCTAATGCTACACCTAGTAAACATCCAAGTATCTGAGCGGAAATATAAAAGGGTAGAAGTTTTTTTTTTAACTTTCCTGTAATTGTCATAGCAATACTTACAAATGGATTGAAATGAGCCCCGGATACATCAGCAAATACTGTTATTAGCACAAACAAACCAGCTCCAGTTGCTATAGTATTTGCAATTAGCATTACCGCTGTATCATTGGTAAGATTTTCTGCCATTAAACCTGATCCAACTATGATCATTACTAGAAAGCAACTTCCAATAAATTCTGAAAGAAAATATTTATTTTTATTTTTCATCTAGCCAATCTTTAATTTTATTACTTATAACATTGAAAGTGTTTCTAATGATTATTTGTTTTTCTTCATCATTTGCATTTTGAAGTTTTTTTACTGGATCTTCAATATCCCAGTGTATAATTTGATTTTTATCAGGCCAAATAGGACATACCTCATTATTTGCGTTGTTGCATACTGTTATTACATGATCCATTTTTATTTCTTTATTGATAAATTCTTCAAAGTTTTTAGAACTATAATTAGTTAGATCATAACTTTTATTTTTCTCTAAAAAATTTTTAACATCTTCATTGATTTTTCCAGATGGATTACTACCAGCACTAAAAGCATTAAATTTATTTGAGTATTCATTATTAATAATACTCTCAGCAATAATGCTTCTCGCTGAATTTCCTGTGCATACAAATAAAATATTTTTCATTAAAAAATAATTTTATAAATACCAATTACAAATAATGGAATTTGTAATCCAAAATTAGTTAATATGGCCTTATCTTTTGATAAAAATCCTGCGACAGTCCAACCGACAACTCCTAAACCATGAAAATATATATTTATCGGATAGATATTTAAATTTGTTAATAATATTCCAATTAGAACTAAAAATGTACTTATCCACTTAAGATATTTTTTTAAAAACATATAACTCCTTTCGTATTACTTATGACACTTATGTTAAAGATTTGTTAAATATGTTAACTTTATAAGAAATTAACTATGTATCTATGGATAAAATATCCACCGATTAGAAACATTAAACCTGCAATATAAATTATGAAAAAATTCATATTAAAAGATTTTGCAAAAAAGAAGGGCACAAAGAATAAGTAACTTGCTGGTACTGCAATAAATATACTTTTCGTAAACATTACTGTTTTTTCTGTATCATTGTGCTCATAATACGAAAACAGTATCGCTATTAGTGATACCAAAGGTAGTGCTATAATAAATCCAGCGAGCTTAGGATTTTGACCAGCCAACCAACTCGAAAAAGCAACAATTAAACCTGCTGCAATAACTTTAAAAAGAAAGAATAACATTTGTGAAAATATTTTTTGTAATATGCAAATTATTTAACTGAACATTTCTTGCAAAGTCCAAAAAATTCAAGGTTATATTTTTTGAATTTCATGCCAGCTTTATTTTGAAAACTTTTTAAATATTTGGATAATTTATTATCACTTATTTCACTTACCTCTTCACAACTTTCACATATGGAGAAGGCAGTTGCTTTTGATATTTGGCAATTAGAGTTTTTACATGCAACGAAAGAATTTCTACTTTCAATTTTGTGAATTTTTCCAATTTCAACTAATTTATCTAAGGCTCTATAAACCTGTAAAGGCGCCTTAATTCCCTTTTTTTGTACATTGAATAGTATTGAATATGCTTTAATTGGCTCTTTTGCTTTTTCAATTATATCAAAAATGATTTGCTGATTTTTTGATAGCATTTGCTGTTTATCCATATTTTGTATTTTATTCATAGTTGATCAGTTTTTCAATTGAACAGATTGTTTAATTTTAAATAATGACAGTATAAATAATAATAAAGCTGCAGCTATTATTGATGGACCTGAAGAAGTATTAAATTCTAAAGAGGTAAATAATCCAATTATTACTGACAATACTCCTCCAATAATTGAAAATATTACCATTTTAATTGGACTGTCCGAAATGTTTCTGGCCATAGCAGCTGGGATAATTAACATTCCTGTAATTAATAATAACCCAACCATTTTTATTGAGATAGCAATAATTGCAGCCATTAAAATTGTAAATATCGCTTTTGCTCTATCAGGATTAAGTCCTTCAGCTTCTGCAAGTTCATAATTTACTGTAGATGCAAATAACGGTTTCCAAATTAACTTTAAGATTAGTAAAATAAGAGCTCCGCCAAACCATATTATAATTATATCATTTAATGTTACTGCTAATATATCACCAAAAAGTAATCCCATTATATCAAATCTAATAAATGTTAAAAATCCAATCACAACTAATCCAACAGCTAATGATGAGTGCGCTAACAATCCTAACAATGCATCTCCAGGTAAATTAGTTTTTTTTTGAAGTTGAATTAAAATTAAAGCAATTATAGATGAGATGATAAATACCGATAAAGCGATATTAAATTGAAAAGAGTAAGCCATTGTAACACCTAACAGCGCAGAGTGTGCTAGAGTATCTCCGAAATAAGATAATCTTCTCCAAACTACAAAACAACCAAGAGGCCCAGTAACGATAGCAACACCTAATCCTGCAACCAAAGCTCTTATAAAAAAATCATCAAACATTTAATTTTTTTTTATTTCTCCATCGTTGGAGTGAGTATGATCATGTTTATGTTCATAAATAGCTAAAGTTTTAGAAGCCTGTTCACCAAACAACGCTTTATATTCATTGTTTCTTGCAACATCAATTGGAGAACCTGAACAACACACATGACCATTAAGACAAACTACATGATCAGTAGCACTCATAACTGTGTGAAGATCATGGGATATAAGTAAGATACCACAATTTAATTCATCAGATATTTTTTTAATTAATTCGTAAAGGGCAATTTCACCTGTAAAATCTACTCCTTGAACAGGTTCATCTAAAACCAACAATTCGGGTTTTTTTGAGATAGCTCTTGCAAGTAAAACTCTTTGAAATTCTCCTCCTGATAGACTTCCTAAATTTTTATTTTTGAGATGGATAACACCAGTTAATGACAATGCTTCATCTATATCTTCATTTTTAATATTTTCAGTTAACACCATAAAATCACTTACTCTTAGAGGTAGGGTCCAATCAATTGAGATTTTTTGCGGTACATAGCCAACTTTATTAGTATATTTTTCAACTTCACCTTCAATTTTTTTGAAAATTCCCAATGCTATTTTAGCGGTTGTGCTCTTTCCAGATCCATTAGGACCTATAAGTGTAACAATTTTACCTTTTTCAACTTGAAAGGACACACTTTGTACAAGCCACTTATTCTTTATTCGAAAACCTGCATTTTTTAATTTAACTAAAATATTATCGTTCATATATTTTCACTTGACTTCATAATGTTATATTATTACATAATGTTATAATATAACAATAATTAAAAACCATAAAACATGAAATATCTTAAAAAAACACCTTTAATAATATCTTTTTTATCATTTATTACATTTATAACATCAGTTAATGCGGATGTTAAAGTAGTTGCATCTATAAAGCCTATACACTCTCTAGCTAGTTATTTAATGGATGGAGTAGGAAAACCCGATTTAATTGTAGATGGATATGCATCTCCACATGGATTTGCTATGAAACCTTCTCACGCAAAAATGCTACAAGAAGCTGATTTAATTTTTTGGGTCGGTGAAGACTTAGAAGCGTTTCTTGAAAAGCCTTTAAAATCTATTGCAAAAAAAGCTGAAAAAATTGAATTAATGGCAACTAAAAATTTAAATGTATTAAAATTTAGAGAAAGAAATATTTTTGACGAACATGATCACGATGATCATGGTCACGACGATCATGCAAAGAAAAAAGATGATCATGATGATCACGATGATCATGATCATGATAAAAAAGCAAAAAAAGATGATGATCATGACCACGATCATGAAACGACTAAGAAAAAAGATGACCACGATCACGATCATGATAGCCATGCAAAAAAGGAAGATGGACATGATGATCACGATGATCATGATGGACACAATCATGGAGAATTCGATCCTCACATATGGCTAGATCCTATAAATGCAAAAGCTATTTTAAATGAAATGGTTGAGCATCTAATTGAAAATGATGCAGCAAATGCTTCAATTTATAAGAAAAATTTAGATAAAGCTTTAAATGAATTAGATAAGCTTACAATGAATGTAATGACTGATTTAAATAAAAGCACAGCATCAATTGTATTTCATGATGCATATCAATATTTTGAGGAAAGATTTAATGTTAATGTATTAGGAGCTTTTACTGTAAATACAGATGTGATGCCTGGTGCTGAGCAATTAAAAGAAATAAGAGAAATTATTGAGCATGATAATGTAAGCTGTGTATTCTCAGAACCTCAGTTCAATCCTGATATTATAAATGCAGTAGCTAAGGATATGAATATTAAAACCGGTGTTCTAGATCCTTTAGGAGCAACATTAAATCCAGGAAAAGGCTTATATTTTGATTTAATCAAGAATATGTCCAGCTCATTCAAAGGTTGTTAGATAAAAATTGAATTTTTGCCATAAATAATATCTACTATTATTTATGGCAACTGTATCTCTTTCACTTGATGAAATTTATAAATTAGCAAATAAGACTCTGTTAGCTAATGGATGTGATCAAGAAACAGCTGATATTTTATCAGAACTAATTACCAATGCTGAAAGGGATGGTTCACTCTCACATGGCTTATTTCGTTTACCTGCATATGTTTCAGGCTTAAAAAGTGGAAAAATTAATGGGAAACAAAAACCAGATATAAAAAAATTAACACCCTCAGTAATTAAAGCTGATGGCAAAAATTGCTTAGCACCAGTTGTGTTAAATAAATCGATACCAGAGTTAGTAAAAGCTGCTAAAGAAAATGGTGTAGCAGTTCTTGCTATAATTAATTCTCACCACATGGCCGCTATGTGGCCTGAAACTGAAAAAATAGCTGAAGAAGGTTTGGTGGCATTTGCATGCACATCGTATAAACCCGCAGTTGCTCCTGCAGGGGCTATAAAACCATTATTTGGCACAAACCCAATTTCTTTCGCTTGGCCAAGAAAAAATAATACACCAGTTGTTTATGATATGGCCACAGCTTCAATGGCTATGGGAGAAGTACAAGTTGCAAAGCGAGAGGGACACAAAGTTCCATTAGGTACTGGACTTACAAAAGATGGCAAAGATACAACTGATCCAGCAGAAATTGCTGATGGCGGAGTTTTATTACCTTTTGGAGGTTATAAGGGTTCAGGAATTGCAATGATGGTTGAGTTATTAGCAGGAGCTTTGGTTGGAGATAATTTTAGTTACGAAACAGCAGCTAAAGATAATAATGATGGCGGACCTCCAAGTGGTGGAGAATTCATATTAGCAATATTTCCAGATAAACTCTCAGATAAGGATTGGGATAAGCATGCAAATGAATTTTTTGAAAAAATGAAATCAATGGGTGAGGTCAGATTACCTGGTGAGAGAAGACACAAAAATAGATTGGATAAAGGACCAAGAAATATAAACGAGGAACTTGTTAATAAAATTAGATCTTTAAGCTAATTCAATTTCTATAGGAGTGTGATCGGAAGGCTTTTCTCTTCCACGAGGATATTTATTAATTTTTACGTTTTTAACTAAATTGATAATTGAATTAGAAACTAAGAAATGATCAATTCTCATTCCATTATTTTTTTGCCAAGCACCACTTGTATAATCCCAAAATGTATAACCTTCTTTATCAGGATATTTGTATCTATATGCATCATGGAAGCCTAAATTAATCATTTCTCTTAATCTTTTTCTAATTTCTAATCTGAATAAGGCGTCGTTTTCATAACTTTTTGGATTATGAACATCTTCTGCTGCTGGTATTATATTAAAATCTCCACCAATAATTATATTTTCGTTTTTATTTAAATATGATTTAAGTTTTTTGATTAAACTATCTAACCAATAAATCTTATAAGAATATTTATCTGTATCAACTGGATTACCATTTGGAGTGTAAATATTTATCAGCTTTATAGTTTTAGATTTATGTTTTATATTTGCAGTAATTATTCTTGATTGGTTATTTTTATCTTTAAAAATATCCTTCTCTATTTTTTCAATCTTTTTTTTTGAAATAATTGCAACTCCATTATAACTTTTTTGACCGAATACATGACTTTCATATTTTAGCTTTGTTATATCATCAAAAGGATATGTTTCCTCTTGAGTCTTTATTTCTTGCATCATTAATATATCAGGTGAGAATTTCTTCAGGTATTCTTGAATATTAATAATACGTGCTCTTACAGAATTTACATTCCATGAGCTAATTATCATTAAAGTGAGAATGAGACGCCACAACCACACGAGGATTTGCTTTGTGGGTTGTTAATTTTAAATGAATCTCCGATTAATTCTTTAACAAAATCTACCTCAGAACCTTTTAGTAGGTCAGCTGAAGTTTTATCTATGAGTATATTTTCATGTCTTAAATCATCTTCATTTTGTGATTTATCAAAAGAAAAATCGTACTGAAAACCTGAGCAACCACCACCTTTAATTGCGATTCTAAAAAAAGAACCACTATCTTTTGAGGATAGAAGGTGCTTTATTTGTTTTAAAGCATTTTCTGTAAATTTAATTTCTTTAATCATGATTTAACACTGATAATACTAATATAATGTCATTTTACCAAATTTAAAGAATGAAAAATTATTCAAATTTAGGACTGTTTAAATCAAAAGGTAGATTGATTTTTGAGCCTAAGAATAAGTACAGATCACCATTTCAAAGAGATAGAGATAGAATTATTCATTCAGCTTCATTTAGAAGGTTAAAGCACAAGACCCAGGTATTTGTTAATACAGAAGGGGATCATTATAGAACAAGAATTACACATTCTATAGAAGTTGCACAAATTGCACGATCTATTGCTAAGTACCTAAATGTAAATGATGATTTAGCAGAAACATTAAGTCTTGCTCATGATTTGGGGCATACGCCATTTGGACATGCTGGCGAAATCGCATTAAACGAATGTATGTCAAAATACGGTGGATTTGATCATAATTTACAAACTTTGAGAATTGTTATGTTTTTAGAGCATAAGTACTTAAAGTTTAAAGGATTAAATTTATCTATTGAGACACTGGATGGATTAATTAAACATAATGGACCTTATAGTGAAATTTCCAAACTTAATAAAATTATTGGTAAAAAAAATTTTAAAGGAAAACTTAATTTTAACAAAAATACGTCTTTAGAAGCACAGATATCAGCAATATCAGATGATATAGCTTATAATAATCATGATATACAAGATGGAATTAAAGCTAACTTATTTAAATTAGAAGATTTAATTGAAATCGAATTTTTTAATGAAATTTACAAATCCTATAAATCAAATATAAAAAAAAAGGAGAAAAACATAATAATTTATCAAATTATTAGAGATTCTATTAATCTTATGGTTGAGGATGTAATCAATAATACTTTATTAAATATAAAAGATAATAAAATTAAAAAGTATAGTGATATTATTAATAATAAAAAACAAATAGTATCATTTTCAAATAAATTTAAATCAATTGAGCAAGAAATTAAATTATTTTTAAGGTTAAAAATGTATAACAATAGAAGTGTATTAAACAAAAATAATAATGGAAAAAAAATAATTACGAAATTATTTTCAGAAATTTCAAATAAACCAAAAAAATATATAAATAATTATCAAAATAAAGATCAATTTAGATCTATTTCTGACTATATATCAGGAATGACTGATCGATATGCTATTCAACTTCATAAATCATTAAAATGAACATTTTTTCAGATTATCTTATAAAAATATTAAAATTAATTCAAAAAGCATCTAACGATATTCAACTTAAACTTCCAGAAAAATTATCTAGTATAAATGTTGATATACCACCAAATAAATTTGATGGAGATTTATCAACAAATGTAGCCATGGTGTTATCAAAACCCAACAATGCTCCTCCCATGGAAATTGCCAAAACAATTAGCAAGCTACTTAAAGAAAATGACGATAATATCGACTCTATAGAAATAATTAAACCAGGATTTATAAATATAAAATTTAATCACAACTTTTGGGGTGAGTTTTTAAATAATATAATTAATCAAAAAAATTATGGATCTACTAGCGGAGAAAATAAAAAATATTTAATTGAATTTGTTTCTGCCAACCCAACTGGGCCTTTACATGTAGGTCACTGCAGAGGAGCAATACTAGGTGATGTTATCTCAAATTTATTAATATTTAATAATAACACTGTTACAAAGGAATATTACGTAAATGATCATGGAAACCAAATATTATATTTTACAAAGTCTGTTTATTTTAGAATTCGTGAAATTTTATTTAAAGAAAATTTCCCATCTGATAATCCTGATCTTTATCCAGGGGAATATCTAATAGATATAGCAACAAATATTTTAAACCAAAAAAAAGATATTAATTTTGAAAATTATGAAAATATAAAAAGCGAATTAACAATTTTATCTGTCGATGAGTCTTTAAAGTTAATTAAGCAAAATCTTAAAAAACTCGGAATTAACCATGATAATTTTGCTAGTGAAAGAAATTTAGTTCAAGAAAAAGAAGTAGAAAAAGTTATTGAAAAGCTTAAATCAAAAAAATTTGTTTATACTGGAAAAATTAAAGCGCCAGAAGGGGAAGATACGAAAAATTGGGTAGAAAGGGATCAATTATTATTTAAATCAACAGAATTTGGTGATGACAAAGACCGTGCTTTACAAAAATCTGACAATACATGGACGTACTTTGCAGGTGATGTTGCATACCACAATAACAAGCTAAACAGAAATTATGATATTTTAGTAAATATTCTAGGAGCTGATCATGCAGGTTATATAAAAAGAATTACCTCAGTTGTGGAGGCATTATCAGGAGATAAAAATAAATTAACTTGCAAAGTCAGCCAATTAGTAAAATTAATAAAAGATGGCAAACCTTTTAAAATGTCAAAACGTAAAGGTGATTATATAACTGTTGATGATTTGATCAGCGAAGTTGGAAAAGATGCTACTAGATTTATTATGCTTAATAGAAGTAGTGATGCAGAGCTAGATTTCGATTTTACCAAAGTAAAAGAAAAATCAAAAGACAATCCACTTTATTATGTTCAATATTGTTATGCTCGGATTTCATCAGTATTTAGAAATATAAGTAAAAATTTAGAAGATGAAATTTTAATTAAAAATGAACTAAAATATTCTAAAGATGAAATTAAGATTTTTAGAAAAATATCTGAGTGGCCAAAATGTATAGAAATTGCAAGCAATAAATTAGAACCACATAGACTACCAGTCTATCTTTATGAATTATCATCTGAATTTCACTCATATTGGAATATGGGAAGAGATGATAAAGATAAAAGATTTATTGAAGAAGATGGTACTATAAAAATTGAAAAATTAGTGTTTTTAAAATCTATTGCAAATGTAATCAAAACTGGAATGAATATTCTAGGAGTTGATACTCCACAAAAAATGTGATGTTTAAGGAATTTAAGTATCTTTTTTTTCTAATTGTTATTTTTTTCTTTATTTTTTTTACTGTGAGATATTACTTTTCAGATGAAAATAAAAAAAAGTCATATAGATCGTTCAATCAAATTGATAAAAAATTAGAAATTTCTACAAAAGATTTAATTATATTAAATAGCGATACTGAGAATATCATCGATTTTGTAGAATATAAAAACAATAAAAAAACAGAAAAATATTCATTTTGGGAACTTCTCTATAATGATTAATAAGAATACTAGATCATTTATATGTGGCATTAAAGGTTACAAGCTATCTAAATCTGAAACTAAATTTTTACGTAAATATAAACCCTGGGGTATAATTCTTTTTTCAAGAAATATAAAAACTATAAAACAAACCCAATTATTAACAAAGTCATTAAAAAATATTTTACAAAATCCTACACTCCCAATTTTAATTGATGAAGAGGGTGGCAGAGTTTCACGATTAAGAAAATTTATAGATAATTCTGTATTTACAAATAAATATTTTGGAGATCTTTATAAAAAAGATAAAAAAAAATTTAATTTGTATTTTGATGTCTACGTTAAACAAATTTCATATTTATTAAGACTTCTTGGTATTAATGTTAATACAGTTCCAGTTTTAGATATTTTAAGAAAAAATTTACATCAAATTGTAGGTGATAGATCTTTTTCTTCAAATAAAAAAATTGTTTCAAAAATTGGTGATATTTGTATTGATAAATTTCATAAAAACAAAATTGCAACAATAACAAAGCATATACCTGGACACGGTCTAGCCAAGGTAGATAGTCATTTGAAGCTGCCAATTATTGATAAAAATCAAGCTTATTTGCTTAAAAATGACTTTAGTGTTTTTTCTAAGAAGAAATCTAAAATAACTATTACGGGTCATTTAATGTTTAAAAAATTGGACAGCCAATATCCAGTAACACACTCCAAAAAGATAATTAAGATAATCAGAAACAAAATAAAATTTAATGAATTAATTATAACTGACGACATTTCGATGAAAGCATTAAACAACAATGTTGAAGATAATGTTATAAAATCATTCAGTGCAGGTTGTAATTTAGTTTTACATTGTAATGGAAAAATGAGTGAAATGCTTAAGGTAGCCAAAAATTCACCTAAAATTAATAACTTTATAATTAAAAAAACATCACAAATAACTAATATTATAAGCTAAATTTATTTAATGAATGATTCTTTAGAATTTAATGTTGAGTTAAATGCTTACAATGGTTCTCTAGAAGTATTGTTAGATCTAGCCAAATCTCAAAAAGTTGATTTAGAACAAATATCTATTACTAAACTTGCTGATCAATTTCATGAGTTCATTACCAACTCAAAGGATCTTAATCTTGAAATTGCTTCTGAATATTTATTGATGGCAACTTGGCTCACATATTTAAAATCAAAGTTACTGTTACCTGAAAGTGAAGAGGAAGAATTTAAAGCTTTAGAAGTTGCTGAAAAATTAAAATTACAATTAAAAAAACTGGAGTTAATAAGACTTCTCTCTTCACAGATGTTAAGTAGAAAAAGACTTGGAAGAGATGTTTTTATGCGTGGTTCAAAAAGTGGTATTAAACCTATTTACGACTCTAAATATACTTTAACATTATTTGAGGTTTTAAAAACTTATGCAAATATAGTTATGACCAAAGATTTTCAAAGAATGAATATTCCAAAACTGCCGGTTCTTACAACAGAAGAGGGCATTAAAAGAATAAAAGAATTTTTTGGCAAATTATCTGATTGGAAAGATATATCTGAATTAATTCCAAATAATTTTAAATCAACAAAAAATTTAAAACGAACTGGAAAAGCAGGAATTTTTGCTGGCTGTTTAGAGTTAGCTAAAGAGGGTAATATTTCTATAAAGCAAAAAGACTTATTTGATAATATCTACATTAAAGAGAAAATATGAATAAATTAAAAAAAGATAACGTTTTAAATTTTCCTTCAAAAATGACCGAAATAGAAAGAGAAGTTGAAGCTGTTGTTTTTGCAGCTGCAGAACCACTAAGTATAGAAACAATAGAAACTAAAATTTCAAAAAATACTGATGTTTTAAAAATATTACAAAAATTACAAACATTCTATACAAACAGAGGCATTAATTTAGTTTGTATTTCAAATAAGTGGTCTTTTAGAACGGCACAAAATTTATCATCATTAATGTCTCAACAAAAAACTGTTGAGAAAAAGCTATCAAAAGCTGCTATAGAAACATTGGCAATCATCGTCTATCACCAGCCGGTTACACGAGCGGAGATAGAGGAGATACGGGGTGTTGCCTTTGGCACTAATACTTTAGAAATCCTAATGGAATTAAATTGGGTTAAGCCACAAGGCAGAAAAGATATTCCAGGGAAACCTATCCAGTATGGAACTACAGACGACTTTTTAAGCCATTTTAATCTTCAAAAATTATCTGATCTTCCAACAGTTGACGAACTAGGGACTGCTGGACTTATTGATACATCTTCTGTTGATGCATCGATCTTTGGTACCGGAAAGTTTTATAAGGAAAAGCAAGAAGACAAAAAGGAAAACATATATTCTGATATCGATGAAATGTTAAATAGCACTCTCAAACCTGAAAGTGAGGAGTGAAAAAGTTTCTTTAAAAAAACAACTATTAAGGGTATATATAAAGTATGAGTATAGGATTTTGGCAAATAGCAATTGTAGTTATACTGGTAGTTTTACTGTTTGGGAGAGGTAAAATCTCTAGTTTGATGGGCGATGTCGCTAAAGGGATAAAAAGTTTTAAAAAAGGTATGGCAACTGACCCTACGGAAGATACACAACCGAAAAATATCACAGAAAACGAAGACTCAAATAATCAAGACTCCAATAACAAAGAGTAATACATGCCACAAATTGGCTGGTTAGAAATTTTAATAATAGTTTCTATAGCAATCATTGTAGTAGGTCCTAAAGATTTTCCTTTAATGTTAAAAAAAATGGGATCTTGGATTGGATCAATTAAAAGATATGTAAGTGATGTACAAACTCAAGTATCCGAAATTACAGACAACTCAATAGAAGACGAAAAAAATATTAAAAAATCATCTGAAAAAAATGAAAACATAAAAGATATAAATGGATAAAGAAACGGGATTTATAAGCCACTTAGTTGAACTTAGAAAAAGATTAATACATTCATTAATATTTTTATCTGTATTGTTTGTAATTTGTTATTTTTTTTCAGAGTATATTTATGGATTTTTAGTTAACCCATATGCTGAAGCGGTAAGAGATGACGGTATTGAAAGAAGATTAATATTTACAGCTCTTCAGGAAACTTTTTTAACTTATTTAAAAGTATCTTTTTTTGCAGCTTTTTTTATCACTAGTCCATTTATTTTGATACAGATTTGGAAGTTTATTGCACCTGGACTTTATACTCATGAAAAGAAAGCAATTATGCCTTATCTAATTATTACACCAATTTTATTTCTATTAGGAGGAATGCTTGTTTATTATTTAATAATGCCACTTGCGATAAAGTTTTTTTTATCATTTGAAAGTTTAGGAGCAAGTACAAATTTACCTATTCAACTTGAAGCAAAAGTTAATGAATATCTATCATTAGTAATGAAATTGATATTTGCTTTTGGTTTGAGTTTTCAACTACCTGTAGTTTTAAGTTTATTAGCAAGAATTGGAGTTATTAATTCAACTTTTTTAAAAGAGAGAAGAAAATACGTTGTAGTTATGATATTTGGAGCTGCAGCAATTTTAACTCCACCAGATCCAATTACACAAATTGGTTTAGCTGTTCCGCTGCTTATTTTATATGAATTATCAATTTTTTCTGTAAATATAATTGAGAAAAAAGCAGAAGAAAAAAATGCATAATTTAAAAGAAATAAGAGAAAATTTAGAACATTTTAAAACATCGCTTAGTCATAGAAATTCTGAAGTCGATTATGATCAAATTTTAGATCTCGATAAAAAAAATCGACAGTTAATTCAAGAAAAAGAAAAATTTGAGATGGAGAAAAAAAATATCTCTAAATCAAAAGATGAATCTTTATTTGAAAAATCTAAAGAAATATCCAAGCAAATTGAAAATTTATCAAAAGAACAAAAAATTATTAAAAATGAACTTGATAATTTACTAAGTTCAATACCTAATTTACCTTTGGATGAAGTTCCCGTTGGCAAAGATGAAAATGATAATGTTGAAATTACTAAATCTGGTGAAATCAAAGATTTCAAATTTAAACCATTAAGTCATTATGAGTTAGGTGAAAAACTAAATATGTTAGATTTTGATTTAGCTTCAAAAACTACTGGTTCTAGATTTGTGTTTGTTAAAGATAAATTAGCTGCTCTTGAAAGAGCAATTTCTAATTTTATGATCGATACACATATTCAAAAAAATGGATATACAGAGATATCACCTCCTTTGATGGCAACCGATGAAACTATGTTTGGAACAGGACAATTACCAAAATTTGAAAATGACCAATTTGAAATTAAATTTGATGATAAAAATGATAGAAAATTTTTGATACCTACAGCCGAAGTAATATTAACAAATATGGTTAAAAACCAAATTATTGATAAAAAAAAACTTCCTATGAGGTTAGTTGCATCAACACCTTGTTTTAGAAAAGAAGCTGGCAGTTATGGAAAAGATACAAAAGGAATGATTAGACAACATCAATTTTATAAAGTTGAACTTGTAAGTATTGTCGAAAATAATCAATGCATGCAGGAACTTGAGAGAATGACGGAATGTGCAACTAAAATATTAGATGATCTAAAATTACCTTATAGAAAAATTATTTTATGTACTGGTGACATGGGTTTTGGAGCAGAAAAAACATATGATTTAGAAGTTTGGCTTCCTTCAGAAAACAAATACAGAGAAATTTCAAGCTGTTCTTCATGTGGATCTTTCCAAGCCAGACGAATGAAAGCTAGATATAAAAATAATAATAATATCGAATTTGTAGGTACTCTTAATGGTAGTGGTTTAGCAGTAGGTAGAACCCTTATTGCCATTCTTGAAAACTATCAATTAGAGGACGGCTCAATTTCAATTCCTGAAGTCTTGAAACCCTATATGGGAAATATTGATAAGATTTCGAACAATTAGGAGTTGTCATTAAAAATTAGATAGTATAAATAATCTTAAACTTTAGAGGATCATATGGACAGTGGAATTGGACAATTTATACCGTTAATTTTAATTTTTGTTATTTTTTATTTCTTTTTAATTAGACCACAGCAAAAGAAAGTTAAAGAACATAAGGCAATGGTTGAAAATTTAAAAAGAGGGGACAAAGTTGTAACTTCAGGTGGTATTGTTGGTACTGTTGAAAGAATAATTGATAATGACAAAGTTGAAGTACAAATCGCCGAAAATATTAATGTTGAGGTAGTTAGAGCTACTGGAATTCAAGGTTTAATAAATACTGTAGAGCCAAAAAAATAACATTAATTTAAATGTTATACTTTTCAAAATTAAGAATATTTAGTGTAATTATATTTACCTTAATTTTATCTTATTTTTCCATCTCAAACTTTTTTAAGATAGATGATAATTTTTTTTCAAAAAATATAAAACTTGGATTAGATTTACAAGGTGGTTCATACTTATTGCTCGAAATTGATAATAAGCCTGTAATTACTCAAAAACTCCAAAACAAAGTTATGGAGTTAAAAAATTTTTTTAAGGATAAGAATATTATTACAAGAAATTATGCAGTAGATGATAATTCAATTATTTTTGATACTACCCCAGACAAATCTGATGAATTAAACAATATTTTAGATGATGATGAAAGTGAAATAAATCCTTACTATCAACAATATAAGTCACATGAATTTGATTTTGTAAAAAATCAAGACTCTTTTAAATTAACGCTTTCTAAATACGGACTTGTTCTATTAAAGAATGCTTCTTTAGATCAAGCAATTGAAATTGTAAGAAGAAGAGTTGATGAGGTTGGAACCAATGAACCAAACATTTTAAAAAGAGGCAATGATAGAATTTTAGTAGAATTACCAGGTTTAGATGATCCTGGCAGAATAAAATCTTTATTAGGAAAAACTGCTAATTTGACTTTTCAATTTATTACTCAAAATACTGAGGAGTCTTTTGGAACTGAAAAATTAGAATTTGAAGATGGCTCTGAGAACGCAATTGTTAGTAAGCGTATTATCTTAAGTGGTGACAACTTAGTAGATGCAAAACCATCTATGAACTCTCAAACCAATGAAACAGTTGTATCTTTTACTTTGGATAGAGTAGGTGCAAAAAAATTTGGAAGAGCTACTAGTACAGGAGTTGGAAAAAGACTAGCAATTATACTTGATGGTAAAATTATTAGCGCTCCATCAGTTAGAGAGCCTATAATTGGTGGATCTGGTCAAATATCAGGAGATTTTACATTTCAATCAGCAACAGATTTAGCTTTATTATTAAGATCTGGAGCTTTACCCGCACCTCTTAACATTATTGAGGAGAGAACAGTAGGACCCGATCTTGGACAAGATTCAATTGATGCTGGGATAATGTCATTAATAATTGGTTTTATATTAGTAGTACTATTCATGATTTATAAATATAGAGTTTTTGGTGTAATTGCGAATTTAGCATTAATTTCAAATTTATTTTTACTTGTTGGTGTATTAACGATATTCGAAGCTACTCTAACATTGCCTGGAATAGCAGGAATAATCTTGACTGTTGGAATGGCAGTTGATGCAAATGTTTTAATTTTTGAGAGAATAAAAGAAGAAATTAAATCTGAGCGAAATCCAATTATTGCTTTCGATTCTGGTTATACAAAATCAAGAACTACAATTTTAGATGCAAATATTACTACATTAATAGCAGCTGTAATATTATTTTTCATGGGATCTGGTCCAATCAAAGGATTTTCAATAACATTAGGTGTTGGAATTCTAACTACGCTATTCTCTGTATACTTCATAGCAAGACTATTTACTGCATTTTATGTGATTAAAAATAAGGAAAAAGAGAGTTTAATATAATGAGAGAAATATCGTTTAATAAGTTTTACAAATCATTCAATATTCTCTCAATTGTTCTTATTGTTACATCGCTAATTCTATTGGCGTTTAAAGGGTTAAATTATGGTGTTGATTTTAAAGGAGGTACATTAATTGAATTAAGAACCGACTTAAATTCTGCAAATATTAAAAAAATTAGAGACAGTTTTAATCAATTAAATCTTGGAGATGTGTCTGTTAAAAACTTTGGAAATGACACTGACTTTATTATTAAATTTGAAAAACAAAATTCAAATGATCCAAAATTTATAGATAATATTAAAACTAAACTTTCAGGCTCAATTGGAACGGTAGATTTTAGAAGAGTTGAAAATGTTGGTCCAAAGGTAAGTGCTGAACTTTTACAATCAGGCATTATAGCTATTGCTTTATCTTTAGCAGCTATGCTTTTATATATTTGGATAAGATTTGAGTGGCAATTTAGTTTGGGTGCAATCGTTGCACTTTTTCATGATGTAATAATTACACTTGGAGTTTTCTCCCTTTTTTCATTAGAAATAAATTTATCAATTGTTGCAGCAGTGCTTACCATAGTTGGATACTCAATGAATGATACGGTTGTAATATTTGATAGGGTTAGAGAAAATCTAAGAAAATTTTCTGATATTAAAATTTTTGAATTAACAAATATTTCAATCAACCAAACACTATCAAGAACAATTATTACATCTGCCACTACACTATTAGCACTTTTATCAATTTTTATTTTTGGAGGTGAAATTCTAAAAGGATTTTCATTAGCAATGATCTTGGGTGTTATATTTGGAACTTATTCTTCAATTTATATTGCAAACCCAATTTTAGTTGTCCTAAAAGTATCGCAACGAACTATAGTAAAAGAAGATAAAGATTAATATAAATTTTGAGCAGCCACCATTGAAAGTAGCATTGGCAATGAAAGAAGAGTATTTGTTCTAGAAAATAACATTGCAGTTTTTGCGGACTTTGCTTTTATCTCAGGTTCACACTCAACTATGCCTAAGGCTCTTTTTTGATTAGGCCAAATAACAAACCAAACATTAAATGCCATTATCAATCCTAACCACATACCAATACCTATTGCAGTATTTTTACCACCACCAGAACCAATACCTAAAGTCATTGCTTGATGAACATATCCATTTAAATATGCAAGAATTAAACCTGAAACTACTGTAACTAAAGCTGCCCATCTAAACCAGAATAGGGCGGATGGAGCTATTACTTTTCCTATAGCAGGTTTCTGTTCATCTGGTATTTTTGGCATATTAGGTATTTGAACGAAATTGAAATACCACAGTAATCCAATCCACATAGTTGCTACAATCACATGAATATATCTGAATACCCAGCTCCAGAATAAAACATCAATATCAAATCCTCCATTCGCAAAGTACAAACCTAAAAAAAGAATTACAGATATTCCTAAAGATAAATGAACTGTTTTTGATAATGATTGTAGAATCGAAGTCATAAAAATTAGTTATACAATGTTTTTTTTACAATATTAAGCAGTTTTTTTAAATTTTGTATTTAAAAGAGGTTTTAGGAATTTTCCAGTGTAACTACCGTCAACTTTTGCCACATCTTCAGGTTTTCCTTCAGCTATAATATTTCCTCCCTTAACACCTCCCTCTGGACCCATATCAATAATATAATCGGCAGTTTTAATTACATCTAGATTATGCTCAATAACAACTACACTATTTCCTGTAGCAACAAATGTATGTAGAATTTCTAATAATTTCTTAATATCATGTTGATGCAAACCAGTTGTAGGTTCATCTAGAATATACATTGTTCTTCCAGTTGACCTCTTTGATAATTCTTTTGCTAATTTAATTCTTTGTGCTTCACCACCTGATAGAGTAGTTGCTTGTTGTCCAATTTTTATATACCCAAGTCCAACTTTCTTAAGTGTTAGAAGTTTTGTTTTAATATTTGATATATTCTCAAAATACTCACAACCTTCATCAACTGTCATATTCAACACATCAGCAATACTCTTATCCTTAAATTTAATTTCTAAGGTTTCTCTATTATATCTTGTTCCCTTACAATCATCACAAGTAATATATACGTCAGGTAAAAAATGCATCTCATATGTGATTACTCCATCACCTTCACAAGCCTCACACCTTCCACCTTTAACGTTAAAAGAGAAACGACCTGGTTTGTAACCACGACTTTTAGACTCTGGTAAGTTTGTGAACCAGTCTCTTATTGGCCCAAATGCACCAGTATATGTTGCAGGATTTGACCTTGGTGTTCGTCCAATTGGAGATTGATCAATATCGATAACTTTATCAATTAACTCAATACCTTTAAAACCTCTAAAAGGTTGAGGAATTTTTCTAGACTTATTATTATTTAGAGTAAGGTTTAAAGCGTTGTAAAGAGTTTGAAGAACTAAAGTTGATTTACCACTTCCTGATACCCCTGTAACACAAGTAAAACTACCTAATGGAATTTTAAGATTAACATTATTTAAGTTATTACCACTTGCACCATTGATTTCTAAAAATCTTCCATTTTTTGCAAGTCTTCTATTTTTTGGAATTGGTATAAAGCTTTTATTTGATAAATATCTTCCAGTAATACTATCGTTATTTTTTAAAATTTCTTCATAACAACCTTGTGCAACTACTTGACCACCTTTATTCCCAGCTTCTGGCCCAAGATCAATTATATGGTCTGCGTTTTCCATTGTTTCAGTATCGTGTTCAACAACAATCACAGTGTTACCAAGATCTCTTAATCTTTTTAAAGCATCAATTAATTTAACATTGTCTTTTTGGTGCAATCCAATTGATGGTTCATCTAAAACATATAAAACTCCTGTAAGTCCTGAACCAATTTGAGATGCTAGTCTAATTCTTTGAGCTTCACCACCTGATAGAGTTCCAGACTCTCTTGAAAGTGTTAAATAATCAAGACCAACGTTTAATAAAAAATCTAACCTTTCATTTATTTCTTTTAATATGTGTTGTGCAATTTTTAATTGTCTTTTATCTAGATTGTTATTTAAAGATCTAAACCAATCTTTTGCATCGTAAATTGATTTTTCTGTTACTTCGCTAATGTTAAGTTCGTTAATTTTGACACATAAAGCCTCATCTTTTAACCGCTGGCCATTGCATCTTTCACATTTTGTATCAGATTGATATTGAGCTATTTCCTCTCTTTTCCAATCACTATCAGTCTCTAAATATCTTCTTTCTAAATTATTAACAACACCTTCAAAAGTTTTCTTGTGAGAATATTTTTCATAACCATCATCATAAGTAAATTTTATCTCCTCATCATCAGATCCAAAAAGTATTACATCTTTTATTTTTTTTGAAAGTTTTGACCATTTTTCATCAAGTGAAAATCCATAATGTTTTGCTAAAGATGCTAAAGTTTGCGCGTAATACATAGATGAAGATTTTGACCAAGGTTCAATTGCTCCATCTGCAATACTTTTTTTTTCATTAGGAACCACTAATTTTGGATCTACATTAAGTTTTACACCAATACCTTCACACTCTTCACAAGCACCGTAGGGACTATTAAATGAAAAAAGTCTAGGCTCAATTTCTTCAATGGTAAATCCACTTTCTGGACAAGCGAATTTTGTAGAAAAAATTAGTTTTTCTACTTTTCGGTATTTTTTTGGTAAAGTTTCGTTTTCATATTCAACAAACAATAAACCATTTGCTAAATTAACTGCAGTTTCTACACTCTCAGCTAATCGATTTCCAAGTGATGAATTAATAACAATTCTATCTACTAGTATAGATATATCATGTTTAACTTTTTTATTTAATTCTGGTACATTGTCAATTTCATAAAGCTGATCGTCTATTTTAATTTTTCTAAAACCTCTTTTTTTATAATTTAAAATATCTTTTTTATACTCACCCTTACGACCTCTAACTACTGGAGCATATAAGAAGATTGTAGATTTTTTTGGCAGCTCTTTAATTTTATCAACAATTTGGCTTATAGTTTGAGATGTAATTGGTTTACCAGTAAATGGTGAATATGGCACGCCAGCTCTTGCATAAAGCACTCTCATATAATCATAAATCTCAGTTACAGTTGCAACGGTTGATCGTGGATTTTTTGATGTATTTTTTTGTTCAATTGAAATTGCTGGACTTAATCCTTCTATCAAGTCGACATTTGGTTTTTTCATTTTATCTAAAAACTGTCTTGCATATGCAGATAAACTTTCTACATACCTTCTTTGCCCCTCAGCATATATGGTATCGAATGCTAGAGATGATTTTCCAGAACCAGACAGACCAGTAATAACAACAAATTTATCTTTTGGAATCTCTAGTGAGATGTTCTTTAAATTGTGCTCTTTTGCACCCTTAATAACTATCTTTTTAAGCATAATTTTTGTTGCTTTAGATTAATAAAATTAATATTCAACTTAATAAGTGATATAAATAAACATATCAGATATAAAATATTATGGCAGGTAGTTTAAATAAAGTACTTTTAATCGGTCGATTAGGCGCAGATCCAGAAGTGAAACAAATGGTAAATGGCAAAAGTGTTGCAAGATTAAGCCTTGCAACTAGTCAATCCTGGAAAGATAAAAATACAGGAGAAAAAAAAGAGAAAACAGAATGGCATAGAGTGGTTGTATTTAACGAGGGACTAGTTAATGTCGTTCAGCAGTATCTCAAAAAAGGCGCACAAGTATACGTTGAAGGACAACTTTCAACAAGAAAATGGAAAGATGAACAGTCTGGTCAAGATAAGTATTCGACAGAAATTTTAATACAAGGTTATAATTCTTCTTTGACAATGTTAGGTGGTGGAAATCAAAATTCAATTCCTTCTCAAGATAATAAACAAAATTTTGATGAAAATAGCATTGCTCAAAATGATATGGACGATGATATTCCATTCTAGTTTTTATGCAAAAAAACGAGGCACCTAAAGATTTAAATATCAAACCAATTTCAATGTATGATGAAATGAGTTCGTCATACTTGTCTTACGCAATGAGCGTTATAATAAGTAGAGCTCTACCTGATGTAAGAGATGGTTTAAAACCAGTACATAGAAGAATTTTGTATGCAATGCATAAGGGAGGTTTTGATTGGTCAAAACAATTTAGAAAATCTGCAAGAATAGTCGGAGATGTAATTGGTAAATATCATCCACATGGTGATCAAGCCGTATATGACGCTTTAGTTAGAATGGTTCAAGATTTTTCAATGAGTCTTCCATTAATTGATGGTCAAGGAAATTTTGGTTCAATTGATGGTGATCCACCAGCTGCTATGAGATATACAGAAACAAGATTAGCAAAAATAGCTCAATTTTTATTAGACGATATTGAAAAAGATACAGTTTCATTCAAAAGTAATTATGATGAAACAGAACAAGAACCAGATGTCCTTCCCGCACAGTATCCAAATTTATTAGTTAATGGAGCAGGAGGAATTGCTGTCGGTATGGCAACAAGTATACCTCCTCATAATTTAGGTGAAGTTGTAGATGCTACTTTAGCTTTAATCAAAAATAAGGACATAAAATTAGGTGAATTGATGAAACATGTCCCTGGTCCAGATTTTCCAACTGGTGGTATTATTATTGGCAAAGATATTATTAAACAAGGTTATAAATCTGGCCGAGGTTCTTTTAAAATCAGAGGCGATATTAAAATTGAGCAAGCTAAAGGGGGTAGAGAAAGATTAGTAATAACCTCCATACCTTATCAAGTAAACAAATCTGTTTTAAATGAGAGAATAGCTGAATTAGTAAGAGAAAAAAAAATTGAAGGAATTAGAGATATAAGAGATGAGTCTAATAGAGAAGGAATTAGAGTTGCAATTGATTTAAGATCAAGTGTTGAACCTGAAACAATTAAAAGACAATTATATAAATATACATCCATTGAAAGTTCATTTGGTTTCAATACTTTAGCTATTGTAGATAACAAACCAAAGACTTGTAATTTAAAAGATTTTTTAGAAAATTTTTTAAAATTTAGAGAAGATGTAGTAATAAAAAAAACTAAATATGATCTAAAAAAAGCAGAAGATCGTGTTCATATTTTAATCGGATTATCGGTCAGTGTTGAAAATATAGATAAAGTAATAAAAATAATAAGACAATCCAAAAATCCTGAAGAGGCTAAGAATTCTCTATTAAAAACAAAGTGGAAGATAAACAAGTCAGCAAAATTGATTAAATTAGTTGATAATAAAAATTATAAAGGAACTTATAGTTTATCTAATGAGCAAGTTGTATCTATTCTTGAGTTAAGATTACAGAAACTTACTGCTTTAGGAATAAACGAAATTGAAGTAGAAATAAAAAAATTAGCTGAATTAATAACTCAATATAAAAAAATTATTAATTCTAAAGCAGAATTACTAAAAGTTATAAGTGCTGACTTGCAACAAATCAAAGATAAATTTTCTGAACCAAGAAGAACACAAATAATTGATGCTGTATTAAATTATGATATTGAAGAAACTATTCAAAAAGAGGCTGTAATCATTACAATTACGTTACAAGGATATATTAAACGTGGTGCACTAAGTAATGTAAAACAACAAAAAAGAGGTGGAAAAGGAAAAACAGGTATTAAAACTAGAGATGAAGACTCAGTAGTTCAAACCTTGTCAGTCAATACACATACCTCTGTTCTTTTTTTCTCTACAGAGGGATTGGCATACAAAATTAAAGCTTGGAAGATACCTGAAGGATCTGCATCATCAAAAGGTAAATCCTTATTCAACATTCTACCACTTAAAAATCACCAATCGATTAGCTCAATTATGCCTTTTCCAGATGAAAATGTTGATACAAAAGGAATGCATATTATTTTTGCTACAGCCAAAGGAAAAATTAGAAAAAATAATTTAGAGGATTTTAGTTCTATTAATCAATCAGGTAAAATTGCTATGAAATTAGATAGTGATGACAAAATTATTGGTGTAAAAATTTGCAAAGATGATCAAGACATTATTTTAAGTACAAAGTTTGGAAAATGCATCAGATTTGAATCTAAAAAATTGAGAGTATTTAAAGGTAGATCGTCTAAAGGCATTAAAGGTATAAATTTATCTGACAAAGATGCAATCGTATCATTATCTATAATTGATCATGATCAAAAAATTCCAAAAAAATCTTCAAAAGATGGATTATCAGAGGTAAAGGCTAAAGAAAAATTTATACTCTCAATTACAGAGAATGGTTATGGAAAAAGAACTTCCCATTATGATTTTCGAGTAACTAATAGAGGTGGAAAAGGTATAATTGGTATTGTCAACTCATCAAGAAATGGAAATGTATCATCATCTTTCCCAGTTTTTGAGGGTGATCAAATATTAATATCAACTGACAAAGGTAGAGTTATCAGAACTACTGTTAAAGAGATAAGAGTGGCAGGAAGAAACACTCAAGGAGTTAGAATTATTAAACTTTCTGGTGATGAAAAAGTAGTTTCGGCTATTAAATTAGATGATAATTTAATTTAATGAAAAATATTGCAATATATCCCGGTACTTTTGATCCTATAACCTTTGGTCATATAGATGTAATTAAAAAAGCTCTAAAATTTGTAGACAAAGTAGTTGTAGCAATTTCAGATGGAAACCAAAAAAATTTTTTATTTCCAATCGATGAGAGAGTAGATATTGTTAAGAAAGCTTTGTTCTCTGATCTTAAATTTACCAAAAAAAATATCGATGTTATTACATTTAATTCACTAACAACAGATTTGTGCAAAAAATATAAATCAAATATTATTCTAAGAGGTCTTAGAGCTGTTTCAGATTTTGAATATGAGTTTCAATTAGCTGGAATGAATAGAAAACTTTACAATAAAATAGAAACAATATTTTTAATGTCTGATGTTGAAAATCAAATTATTTCCTCAAGATTTGTAAAAGAAATTGCTCAACATAATGGAGATTTAAAAAAATTTACAACTAAGAGTACAATCAAATCTTTAAAGGAGAGATATGCTTAAATATATAAATATTTTATTTTTTATTTTATTAACTTTAACTTCAAAACTAAATGCAAAGGAGAATATAATGATTTTAAAATTAAAAGATGGAGATGTTAAAATAGAAATGTTTCCAGATGTTGCCCCTAATCATGTAAAAAGAATTACTGAGTTAGCTAACAGTGGTAAATATGATAATGTAGTATTTCATAGAGTTATTGATGGCTTTATGGCTCAAACAGGAGATGTAAAATTTGGAAATTCCTCATCATCCGATTTTAATCTGCAAAGAGCAGGAATGGGCGGATCTGACTTACCTGATTTAAAACAAGAATTTAATGATTTGCCCCATGAACGTGGCACTGTATCTATGGCAAGATCTTCTGATCCAAACAGTGCTAATAGTCAATTTTTTATTTGTTTTGAGTCAGCCTCTTATTTAGATAGAAACTATACAGTCTTTGGTAAAGTTATTGAAGGAATGGAGTTTGTTGATAAAATTAAAAAAGGTGATGGTCCTAATGGATCAGTTTCTGAACCAGATAAAATAATTAGTTTTAAGTCTGAATAAAAATGAATGGCATTAAAAAAATTTAATTTTAATGTTAATCATACTGAAAACCATTCACGAGTAGGAGTTATTGAAACCCATAGAGGTGATATTAATACACCTGCTTTTATGCCTGTTGGTACACAGGCGACTGTAAAAGGCGCATTCATAAAAGATGTAGTTCAAACTGGAAGCGAAATTATATTGGGAAACACCTATCACCTAATGTTAAGACCAGGTGTTGATAGAATTTCAAGTGTTGGAGGTTTGCATGAATTTATGAATTGCAACTTGCCTATATTAACTGACTCTGGTGGATTTCAAGTAATGTCATTATCAAAATTTAATAAAATCGACAGAGAGAAGGGTGCTATTTTTCAATCTCATATTGATGGTAATAAGTTTATTTTAAGTCCTGAGGAGAGTATTAGAGTTCAAAAGGGCCTCAACTCAGACATAGTAATGGTAATGGATGAATGTCCAAAAAAAACTGATGATTTTGAGAAAATTAAAAAATCAATGGATTTATCAATGTATTGGGCAAAAAGATCAAAAAATGCATTTGGAGACAATCCTCACAAAGGTTTATTTGGAATAGTTCAAGGCGGTCTGTTTAATGACTTAAGATTAAAATCACTAGAGCAACTTATAGATATTGATTTTGATGGTTATGCGATGGGTGGTTTGGCGGTTGGAGAAACTCAGAAAGAAATGTTTGATGTATTGGATGGAGTTAAAGATTATTTACCAAAAGATAAACCTAGATATCTTATGGGCGTTGGTACTCCCTCAGACATTATTGGCGCAGTTAAAAGAGGTATTGATATGTTTGATTGTGTATTACCAACACGATCTGGCAGAACTGGTTTGGCATTCACATGGAATGGAAGAGTACAAATAAGAAATGCAAAATATCAAAACGATAATTCGCCTCTAGATTTAAATGTTTCTAAATTTGACTTAAATAAATACTCAAAAAATTATTTGAATCACTTATTTAATACTAATGAAATGTTAGCATCTATGCTGTTAACTTTAAATAATATTAACTTTTATCAGGAGTTGATGAGTGAGATTAGAAAAAATATTAAAAATGGAACTTTTAAAGAATTTCACGATAAGTATATTAACATTCTGTAAAAATTATCCATTGATAAATGGATAAAAATCAATATAAGGACCCCCGTTGGGCCGTTAGCTCAGTTGGTAGAGCAATTCCCTTTTAAGGAATGGGTCGATGGTTCGAGTCCATCACGGCTCACCAATTTTAAGAAATTGGTGGATATTCTAAAGTTACCTCATTTATCCAAGAGGTGATGTTATTTATTCTATTGGTTGAGGAAGGATGCGTACTCATGAATTCCGGTGGTTCCTTACCTTTGTTAGCTTCTCGCATTCTCTCCCAAATTTTTACTGTCTCTCTTATGTCATAGCCAGATAATGACGCAAATATTAAACCTAAGTAATCAGCTTCACTCTCTTGTTTTCTATTAAAAGGATTCATAATTCCAATTTGAGATAACAAACCAACTGTATCCATCCCAGTTGTTCTATTTACATTAGATACAGCACCTTTAGTTGCAATATCTAGAATTTTTGTACCCACATTTAATAACGTTCCTCTACTTGCTCTTTCAACTGAGTGTTTTGCTACAGCATGAGCTATTTCATGACCCATTACAGCAGCTAATCCATTATCATTTTTTGTAATATCAAGCATGCCTGTGTAAACAGCAATTTTTCCACCAGGCATACACCATGCATTTTTAACTTTTTTATTTTCTATTAAAATATACTCCCATCTAAAATTAGCTGTTGGATCTGGTTGATTACTTCTTGCAAAATATTCAGTTATTGAATTTTCAATTTTTGCGCCAATATTTTTTATTTTATTTAAAGATGCAATATCTTTGCTAAGCTTTTCTTTTTCTTTGACTTTTTCATACAATTTTTCTGCTTGAGCATTAAGTTTAGACTCAGGAATAAGTCTGAGCTGTTTTCGATCTGTTATCGGAACACTTGTGCAGGCATGAAGACCAAAAGAGGCACATCCACAGCCCATTAAATATATGAAATTTCTTCTATTCACTTTTACTCATAATTATATTACATGTAACTAACAAACAATTATATGATATTAAATAACAAGATTTTAGTTTTCTTATTTGTTCTTGCAGTTTCATTTGTAATTTACTCTAGTTATAATTAAAATATGGCAAAATTTAAAAGAAAAAGCATATCTTTATTTGCTAGATTAAGAAATTATTTTATCACAGGGATAGTTGTATTAATTCCAATTGGCATTACACTTTATTTAACCAAATTTTTTATTTCAGTTTCTTCTAAACTAATACCTTATGAGCTTAATCCAAATACGTATTTGCCATATGCTATCCCAGGTCTAGAGATAGTTCTTGCAATTATATTTATAACATTAGTTGGAAGTTTATCTTTATCATTTATAGGAAAAAAAATTTTACAATTCGTAAATGATTTATTTAAAAGAATTCCTATTCTTCGAACTATTTATTCAGCAATAGGACAGATGACCGAATCATTGGCTCCTAAAAAGGGAGACAGAAAAAGTGTAGTTTTAATTGAGTATCCACGAAAAGGAAGCTGGGCAGTAGGATTTGCAACTAAAGACAATGAAGGAGAAATCTCAAAAAAAACAAACAAAAATCTTGTTAATGTATTTGTTCCAACCACACCAAATCCAACCAGTGGATTTTTACTAATGTTTCCAAAAGAGGAAGTTTTGTATTTAGATATGAGTTTTGAAGAGGCGTCTAAGTTTATTGTATCTGCAGGGACTTCAAACCCTCAATCTAAATAATATCATTTAAGATTGAGGCACGGTCATAAAGTTTAAGTAATTTATAATACTGATCAATCTGTTTGTCTTTTAACTCAATTTTTTTAACCTCTTTTTCAGCTAATATAAAAAGATCTTTATGTAAAATAGGATCAGCTAATTTAAATTTTTTTAAACCACTTTGTTTAAACCCCAAGACATCTCCATAACCTCTTAAAACCATATCTTGTTCTGAAATTTCAAAACCATCATTTGAGCTTTTTAAAATATTTATTCTTTTTTTTGCATTTTCACTTAAATTTGACTTAAACATTAAGATACATGTACTTTGTTTGTTACCTCTTCCAACTCTGCCTCTGAGTTGATGCAATTGTGATAACCCATATTTATTTGCATTTTCAATGATGATTACATTTGCATTTGGGAAATCAATTCCTACTTCAATGACAGTTGTTGACACCAACACATCAATTTTTTTATTTAGAAAATTATCAAGTACTTTATTTTTTTCATCTTTTTCCATTGATCCATGAATTAGGCCAATTTTGTTTTTAAAATATTCTTCTAAAAATTTACTCTTTTCTACTGCAGACTGATGATCAAGTTTCTGTGATTTTTCAATAAGTGGGCAAACCCAAAATATCTGATTACCAGAGGAAATTTCTTTTTTACAAAATTTTATAATTTCTTCTATTTTTGTTTCTAATTTACTATAAGTGGTTATTGCTTTTCTATTTTTTGGTTTTTGTTTAATTAAAGTAACATCCATATCTCCATAGATTGTCATCATCATAGTACGAGGTATTGGAGTTGCAGACATAACAAGTACATCACAATTATTACCACCTTTGTCAGATAATTCTTTTCGTTGTCTTACACCAAATTTATGTTGTTCATCGATAATAATTAAACCAAGATTTTTATAATCTACTTTTTTTTGAAAAAGGGCATGTGTTCCAATGATCAATTTTATTTTATTTTGCTTTATATTTTCTAATGTACTTTTTTTTTGTTTGTATTCAGTTTTTCCTGTTAATAGTTCTATTGATATATCTTTTCCAAATAAATCTGATGCAAAATTATAGTGTTGTTTAGCTAGTATTTCAGTAGGAACCATTAAAGCTACTTGAAAACCTGATTTTATAACATTTAATGCAGCAATTAATGCAATTATTGTTTTTCCTGATCCCACATCACCTTGAAGCAACCTAAACATTCTCTGTTTTGATTTGAGGTCATTATTTATTTCTTTCATTGCCTTTATTTGATCATTTGTAAGTATAAATTTAAATTTTTTTAAATATTTGTGATAAATATTTGGATCAAAAATCTTCTCTTTTTTTTTAATCACCTTAATTTTTTTTCTTATTTCAGATGAGATTAAAAAGTTTGAGATAATTTCATCAAAAATTAATCTTCTTAGGTAATCTGAGTTCTGAAGAGTTTCTATTTCTTCACTATGAATCTTTCTAATAGATTGATCCCAACTTACATTATTGAAATATTTTAAAATTTCTGCGTTATGCCATTCTTTAAGTACAGGCATATTTTTAAATATAATTTCAATAGTTTTATTATATTTTGAAGCTGTAAGTCCTTCTGTCAGACTATAAGTATTTATATCTTTTATATTTCCATCTTCCGTCTCTGACACTAATTTTGGATTAGTTATTTGATATTTATTTTTATAAAAACCTACTTTTCCATAAATAATTATTTCTTGATCTAGAGGAAGTATTTTTTTTATATAACCTTCATAACTATTAAAGAATACACAATCAATTTTCTTTTCAGAAGATAAACAGTTAACCCTATTAGGCAAATTTCTAATTCTAGGAAAATTATACTTTTTTGGGACTAGTTGTATTGATTGAGTTTTGCCTATTTGTAATTGATCAATATTTACTGTCTTTGAAGTTTCTATTTTTGAAATAGGTGCGTGCCATAATAAATCAAAGATATTTAATATTTTTTTTTTTAAAAATAATTGTGTAGTTTTTTTACCTATTCCTTTAATGCTACTAATTTTTGATAAAAAATATTCATAATCCTGCATAAAGTATATATAAATCTATATTATATGGATTCAAACAAGCAAAATCTTATTAATAAAATAAAATATAGAGCTCAATATAGAGGTACTAAAGAAATGGACTTATTTGTTTATAAGTTTGTAAACGAAATTGTTGAAAATTTAAATTTAGAAGAATTAGAAGATTTGAATAAATTAATTAATCTTGGTGATGAAGAGTTAATCAAAATTTCTGAATCAAAAAAAAACAAAAATTTATCCAAAGTCATAATAAAATTGCGGGAATTTAAAAAAAAATATTAATGGCGGAGAGACTGGGATTCGAACCCAGGAAAGAGTTGCCCCTTTGCCGGTTTTCAAGACCGGTGCTTTCAACCGCTCAGCCATCTCTCCGTGAGCTAGGTTTTATAAGTATTGATATATATTTCAACAATAAAATAGATTAGATATTAATCAAAATCTTTTTAATAATAATTTCATTATGAATAAAAAAAGTTTTAACCAAGGTCTGATTTTAAGTGCAGCTGGATCTTTCTGGTGGGGTTTTTTTGGTGTTTTATATTTTAAATATATTTCTTTTGCAGGTCATATAGAAGTTGTTGTGCATAGAAGTTTATGGACTGCAGTTACACTTTTAGTAACAACAATCATTTTTTCAAAATGGAAGATTTTTAAGGAAATTATATTTAATAAAAAACAATTATTTATTCTATTTTTATCTGGGGTATTAATATTTTTAAATTGGGCAGTTTGGATTTATGCAGTTTCATCCAATCAAGTTATAAACGCAAGTTTTGGATATTTTATCATGCCGATATTAAGCGTTTTTTTAGGATATTTCTTTTTTAAAGAAAAATTAAATAAGAAAAGATTTGTTTCTATTTCTTTAGTTTTAGTTTCTATAGTTTACATCTTTCTGATTGACTTTAAATCAATACCATGGGTTGGAATATCAGTTGCCTTAAGTTGGGGTTTTTACAATTTACTCAGAAAAAAATTATCAGTGTCAACAGATATTGGTTTATTTATAGAAAGTTTATTTATCTTGCCTTTTATACTAATAGTTTTTTATTTTATTACTCAAAATAACGTTAATGACTTCTCACTATCAAATCCTATTTTGATGTTAATTCTTATGATGGCAGGTCCAATGACAGTGATTCCATTATTTTTATATGTAAGAGGTGTTGAATTGTGTGGTCTTGGACCAACGGGTATGATTTTTTATATTACACCCACTTTACAATTTATTTTAGGGTATTTTATGTTCAATGAGCCTTTCAATATTAACCAGTTAGTTAGTTTTATTTTAATATGGATTGCTGTATTTATTTATCTTAGAGATTTATATGAAAATAACTAAAATATTTGTAATAAATATAATATTTTTTTTATTAAGCTTTAAATTTTTGTCTGCCTCAGATTTTGAAAATTGGAAAATACACTTTAAAAAAATTGCTCTAGATGAAGGAATCAGTATAGAAACAATAAATAGTGTAATAGATAATTCTAGATTTCTTCCTGATGTAATTAAATATGATAGATATCAACCAGAATTTTACGAGGATACTTATACTTACATATCAAAGCGAACATCTCAAAAGAAAGTTACTCAGGGCAGAAATCTCTATAATTCAAATCAAAAATTAATTGAAATTGTATCTAAAGAGTTTCTAGTTGATAAAAATCTCTTATTAGCTTTGATGGGTATAGAAACTAATTTTGGTACCTATCTTGGAAAAATGGACATTGTTTCATCATTAGCTACACTAAGTTTTGATAAAAGACGTAGCAAATTTTTTACATCTGAACTCATAACTTTATTAAAATTAGTAGATGCAAATATAATTGATCCAGACACTTTATTTGGGTCTTGGGCTGGAGCTTTTGGTAATTTTCAATTTATGCCATCAACAATTACTAATCATGCAATTGATTATAACAACGATAAAAAAATCGATTTAAAAAATATGGAAGACTCCTTTGCATCAGCTGCTAATTATATAAAAAATTTGGGATGGAATAATAATATTCCATGTTTTTATAAAATAAATCTAAAAGATGATATTCCATTAGAATTTTTAAATACTTCGGCAAAAAAACTAAACAATAAAAGAAAAGTAAAATATTTTTCAAAGTACATAGAAAATAGTGATTATTTAAAAAAATTTAACAATCTTAATTCAGCTATTATTACACCTGATGTTGACATTGTTGAAAATGCAAAAAAGTTTTCACCCGCTTATATAGTCTTTGATAATTATGATTTAATATTAAAATGGAACCGGTCATTAAGATTTGCATTAGCTGTTTGTACCTTAAGAAATAAATTCAAAGATGAATTATAAAATTCCTCTTATACTTCTTTTAACTTTTTTATTTGCATGCGAACAAAGGTATACTAATTTAGAATATAACAGTAATTTTGAAAATTTTTCAAACAAAGGGTTTGCCTTAATTTATGATGAGCAACTTTATAAAAATAAAATTGTTAATAAAAAAATAGATGAAAGATCGCTTATAATTTTTAATAATAAATTGAAATATGATACTCCAGTAAAAGTAACAAATTTATTAAATGGAAAATATATTTTAGCTAAAATAGGTAAAAAATCTAAATATCCCCTTTTTTATAATGCTGTTATTTCTAAAAGAATAGCAAAAGAATTAGAAATTGATCTTTTAGAACCTTATATTGCAATTCAAACAATAAATACCAGTGGCGCATTTGTTGCTAAGAAAGCTAAAACATTTAAAGAAGAAAAAAATGTAGCAGATAAAGCTCCTGTAGATGGAATTACTATTGAAAATTTGGGTGATGAAACAAATAAAATAATAAAAACCAATAAATTAAAATTAAAAAAGAAGGAGTTTAATTATATTATTAAATTTGCAGACTTATATTTTGAAGATTCGGCTTTAATTCTTAAAAAAAGATTAATTGATGAGTACAACTTAAGTAATATTTCAATAGATAAGATAAATAATAATGTTTATAGGGTTTATAAAGGACCCTTTAATAATATAAAGTCTATTAAAATTGAGTTCGATAAAATAAATCTAATGGACTTTGATAATATAGATATAATCAAATTATAAAATGCATAATTCTATAAAACTTTTTTTAATTTTATTTTCTTTCATTTTATTTTCATCAAAATCAAATGCAATAATTAGCGTAAATGCTAAAACTGCAATACTTCAAGATTATTTATCTGGTGAAATTCTTTATGAAAAGGATGCAGACCTTTCTATATATCCTGCATCTATGACAAAAATTATGACTTCAATTATTGCTTTTGATTTAATTAAAAAAGGAGAACTTACACTTGATGAAAAATTTATAATATCCGAGAACGCATGGAGACTATCTACAGCAGGATATTCTTCTATGTTTATAATGGTTGGAGATGAGGTGTCCGTTGAAAATCTTTTAAGAGGTATAATAGTTGCATCAGGTAATGATGCCTGCATTGCATTGGCAGAGGGTATAGCAGGCACAGAGGAGGAATTTGCTGTATTAATGACTGAAAAAGCGCTTGAGATAGGGATGGAAAATACTAATTTTTCAAATTCATCAGGTATCAATGACCCAAATAATTATTCTACAGTTCGAGATATTTTAATAATGTCTAACTACTTAATTAAAAATTATCCAGAATATTATCATTACTACAAAGAAAAAGAATTTACATGGGATAGAACCGGTGGTGATCCTATTACTCAAGGAAATAGAAATCCTTTATTGTATAAAAATATGGGAGCTGATGGAATTAAAACTGGTTATCTTGCAGTTGAAAAATATTCATTAGCATCCTCAATAAAAAAAAAGAACAGAAGATTAATTGCTGTTGGTAGTGGTTTTAATTCAAAAAATGATAGATCTAGGCAATCTGCAAAGTTGTTGACTTGGGGATTAACAAAATTTGATACAATATTAATTGGTAAAAAAAACGATGTAATATCAGAGTTAGATGTTTGGCAAGGTAAACAGAAAAAAGTTAAAGCATATATTTCATCAGATATCTATAAAACAATTCCCAAGGCAAAAAAAAAATATCTAAAAGTAACAGTTAATTATGAAGGACCCCTGGAGGCACCGATAGAAAAAAATGAAGTAATTGGAAAAATGAAGATTACTTATAAAGATGAGGTAGTTGGTAACTATGATTTATTTGCATCAGAAAGTGTTCAAAAACAAAATATAATTTCCCGTATCCTAAGCTCAATAAATTTTTTAATATGGGGCGATGTATAAAAAAAAATACCCTGTAATTATTTTTGAAGGAATTGAAGCTTCTGGAAAATCAACAAATATTAATAATTTTTCAAAATTTTTAAAAAAAAATAAATATCAATTTATAAAGATAAGAGAGCCTGGGGGCACAAAATTTTCAGAGAAATTAAGAAAAATAATGTTATCAAAGAGCAATAAATTAGATAAAAAAACTGATTTATTATTAATATTAGCTTCTAGATCTGAAAACATTTCAAAAATTATTAACAAAAATTACCAAAAAAAAATAATCTTAATTGATAGATTTTCAGACTCTACAGTAGCTTACCAACATTATGGTATGGGTTTAAATTTAAATACAATAAAAAATTTAAATTCTTATATTATTGGTAAATTTAAACCTGATCTTACCTTCTTATGTACAGTAAATAGTGAGAATATGAATAACAGATTAAAAAAAAGATCAAATAACAATAGATATGATAATTTTAAAATTAGCTTTTATAATAAAGTTCAAAATGGCTTTCTTAAATTATCAAAAAATAAAAAAAAATATGTTTTATTAGATTCGAATAATTCGACACCTGCTGAAAATTTAAATAGAATTATCAAAGAATTTAAAAAAATAGCAAACTAATTGAATGTCAAATACGCTAATAGGCTTAAGTGTTGTATTAACTGATTTAATTAACTTATATAATTCAAATAGACTTCCAAATAAATTATTATTAAGTGGGCCTCAAGGAATAGGGAAAGGCGTATTATCCAAACATCTTCTAAATTATATTCTGTCTAAAAACGAGCCATTTGAATATGATCTAAAAAAGTTCCAAATCAATCCTAGTAATAAATCTTATAAATTATTTGAAAGTAATGCACATCCCAATGTTTTTAAAATTCATAAAAAAAAGGATAAAAAAAATATTGATATAGGTCAGATAAGAGAAATGATTAAATTTCAAAATAGTTCATCATTTAATAATAAAACACGATTTGTATTAATTGAGGATGCAGATCTGCTTAATGTAAATTCTATAAATGCATTATTAAAATCTCTTGAAGAGCCAAATAATAAATTTTCTTTTATTTTAACACATAATTCAAATAAAACTATCTTAGAAACATTAAAATCAAGATGCATAGAATTTAAAGTAAATTTAAAAAATGAATTCGTAGAAAATATTGTTAACTCTTACTTTACAGAAAATGTATATGATCAAATTTCTTTAGATTTTAAAAATTATTATCATAACCCAGTTTTTATAATTAATTTGTCAAATTATTTTAATGAAAATAACTTAGATATTCAAAATTTTAGTATTGAAGATTTATTATATGAGATTGCAACAAATCCATCACACTTAAAAGATGAATTTATATTATTAAATCTAAATCTTTTTATTGAATTATACTTTTATAAAAATATAAATGCTCATAAAAAAAATATTTTTAAAGCAAAAGAATATTTTCTAAAAAAATTATCAAACGTAAAAAAATACAATCTTGATATCGAGACCTTTTTTTTAGAATTTAAAGATTTATTAAAATGAGTAAAAATTTTTATATAACTACACCTATTTATTATCCTTCAGCAAAACCACATATGGGTCATGCTTATTCTAGTATTGTTTCTGATTTTTTTTCAAGATTTAAAAAAAATGATGGTTATTCAGTTCAATTTTTAACTGGTACAGACGAACACGGTTTAAAAATTCAAAGATCCGCAGAAAAAAACAATATGAAGCCAAAAGATTTTTGCGATCAAATATCTAAAACTTTTGAAAATTTGTCTAGGACGCTAAATTTATCAAATACCGATTTTATTAGAACCACTGAACAAAGGCATATTAAATCTGTTCAACATTTATGGAAAATTCTAGAGGATCAAAATCAAATTTACATGTCTAAATATGAGGGCTGGTATTCAGTTTCTGATGAAGCATTTTATCAACCTGATGAAATAGAAAATAAAGAAAATAAACATTTTGTAAAAAGTTCTGGTTCCCCAGTAGAGTGGGTAGAAGAGGAGTCCTTTTTTTTTAAATTATCTGAATGGGAAAAACCATTATTAAAGTTTTATGATGAAAATCCAAAATTTATTTTACCAGAAGGAAGAAGAAATGAGGTCATTAGTTTTGTTAAAAATGGTTTAAAGGATTTGTCTGTTAGTAGAAAAACATTTTCTTGGGGTATTAAAATTCCTTCTAATAATGAACATATTATTTATGTATGGTTAGATGCACTTACTAATTATTTAAGTGCTTTAAATTATCCAAATACTAAAGACGAATTATATAAAAATTTTTGGCCTGCTGATGTTCATATAATTGGAAAAGATATATTAAGATTTCATGCTATTTATTGGCCAGCTTTTTTAATGGCAGCTAAATTACCTTTGCCTAAAAGAGTTTATGGCCATGGTTGGATATTATCTGGTGATGAAAAAATGTCTAAGTCAAAGGGGAACATACTCGATCCATTAGAGATTATAGATGTATATGGGCTAGATACACTTAGATATTATCTTTTAAAAGAAGTTTCCTTTGGCAATGATGGAAATATTTCTCAAGAAAAACTTGAAAGTTGTATAAATAGTGATTTAGCAAATAATTATGGAAATTTATGTCAAAGAGTTTTGACTTTTTGCGAAAAAAATTGTGGCTCAAAAATCCCAACTAGTGATTTTGTAAATGATGATTTGGAGATTTTGAAAAATTTCGAAAATTTAGAATATTTGAGAGATTTAATAGACAATCAAAACATCAATGATTATATGAAATTTATTGTAGATATGCTTTTTTCATCAAATAAATATTTTAATGATCAAGAACCTTGGAAGAAAAAAAATGATAAAAATAGATTGAATACAATTGTTTATACTGCTTTAGATCTAATTAGAAAAATTTCTATACTATTAAATCCAGTTATACCTGATACAACTTTAAAGGTTTTAAAAATATTTGACATTAATAATGACAAACTAAAATTTGAAGATATTAATAATCATAAATTTCTGGAGAGTGGAAAAAATATTGGAAAATTAAACATACTATTTAAAAAGATAGAAAATGATTGATTCACATTGTCACTTAGATCACGAGCCTTTAATAAATAATCTAAACGATGTTTTAGAAAGATCCAAAAAGGTTGGTATAGATAAACTTTTAACTATTTCAACTAACATTAACAGTTATAAAAATATTTTAAATTTAATAAACCAAGATCCTATGATTTATGGATCAATAGGAATTCATCCACACGAAGTTCAAACTTCAAATTTTGAAAAAAACTATATTGTTCAGGAGTTTAAAAAATATCAAAAAATAATTGGCGTAGGGGAGACGGGATTAGATTATTATTATGAAAATAGTCCAAAAGAAACTCAAATAGAAAGTTTTAAAATTCATATAGAGGCTTCAATTGAATGCAATTGTCCACTAATAGTTCATTCTAGAGATGCAGAAAATGAAACTTTTTCAATTTTAAATGACTATAAAAATAACAATCCTAAAATACTTATGCATTGTTTTACTGGTTCAAAAGAGTTTGCAAAAAAACTTCTTGATCTTAATGCATATTTTTCAGCAAGTGGGATTATTACCTTTAAAAATAGTGTTGAATTACAAGATACATTTAAGTTTTTACCAAATGATAAAATATTAATAGAAACCGATAGTCCTTTTTTAGCACCTATTCCTATGAGAGGAAAAAAAAATGAGCCAAGTTTTATTCAATATACTCTTCAACACTTATCTAAACTAAAGGAAATTGATAAATCTAGCATGGATCATATTACTACCCAGAATTTTGAAACACTATTTTTCAATAATGAAAACTAGATTTACAATATTAGGGTCAGGTAGTTCTCTAGGTATACCAAGAATTGATGGATATTTTGGCAAATGTAATCCAAAAATAAAGCAAAATTTTAGATCAAGATGTTCTGCTTTAGTAACTCATGATAAATTCAATATATTAATTGATACATCTCCTGATTTAAAAACCCAATTATTAAAAAATAAAATTAAAAATATAGATAAAGTTTTTTACACACATCTACATGGCGATCAAACTCATGGTGTTAATGAATTAAGGGTTTTTTTCCTAAAAAATAGAAAAAAATTAGATGTCTTTGCCGATAAAATGACTTCTGATTATTTATTAAAATCTTTTAGTTACTGTTTCAAAAATAATCATGGTTATCCCGCAATTTTCAATCTTAACAAGTTAAAAAAAAAACATACTTTCAAGGTAAAAAAATCGAAGGTTCAAATCGAGTCTTTTCCTGTCAAACATGGAAAAATTAACAGTATATTATATAAAATTAATAACTCGTGCGCTTATGCAAGTGATGTAAGCAAAATCAGTGAAAAAGACTACTCTAGACTTAAAAAATTAAATTACTTTATAGTCGATTGTTTAAGATACGATCCACATCCATCCCATTTTAATTTAGATCAAGTTTTAAATTTAGTTAAAATTATCAAACCAAAAAAAACGATTTTAACTAATATGAATAACGAAATTGATTATGTTAAGATACAGAAGCATCTGCCTAAATCTGTTGTACCTGCCTATGATGGTATGAGCTTTTTAATATAATGGAAATATACTTAAAACTTTTTGAAGTAGTATTTCCCGTCTTTTTTATTGTAGGTATTGGCTACTATTTAGGTAAAAAAGACAAGAAATTTGATACTACTTTTATTACAAATTTTGCATCTAACATAGGTACACCTGCGATGGTAATATACGCTATTACCTCAACTGGAATAAATTTTCAGATTTTTAAAGACTATTTTTTCTTTTATCTTCTTGCAATTTTAGGTTTTATTATACTTGGAATTATCATCTTATTTATGCTGAATACTAAGGATATAATAAGAGAACTTCCTCCTCTAATTCTACCTAACACTGGCAATATGGGTATACCTATATGTTTATTTGCTTATGGTGCACAAGGACTTGGGGTTGCAGCTGCAATATCATCTTTAATTGTATTACTCCATTTTACACTTGGAATTTTCTTAGCTGATAGAAAATTTAACTTTACAGTTTTGATTAAAAGTCCACCATTTTATGCAATTGTTATATCAGTGCTATTTTTGTATTTTGAAATTAATATGCCACAAGTAGTAATTAATTTGACTGAGTTATTAACATTTGCAACTATTTTTTTAATTCTTATGTCCTTAGGAATTGCTTTAACGAAATTAAAAGTTTTTTCTTTAAAAAATGCAATATTTGCATCAATAGGAAGGGTTATCTTAGGTCCATTAATAGGTTTTTTAATTATTATTTATTTTGATTTATCTGGTTTTGCAGCTGGAGTACTTTTAATTCAAGCATCAATGCCTAGTGCTGTTTTAAATTATCTTATAGCTGCTATTTATTCTCCAAAAACCATAACGGATAGTGTTGCAAGTACAATAGTTGTCTCAACAATAATGTCATTTATAACCTTACCTATTGTTATTTTTATATCATTAAAATATTTTCCTCTATGAGGGGAGCAATAATAAATCTTTCAGCTTGGCTAATTCTGCCGTTTATGGATGCCATTGCAAAATACCTTTCTTATTCTTTACCTGTATTGCAAGTAACGTGGTTTAGATTTTTTTTTAGTACTCTAATCACTTTGTTATTTATTTTTATTTTTTCTAGAAATTCTTTAGTTTCTTCTAAAAATTCGAAGTCTCAAATTATAAGAGGATTGTTACTATTAGCTTCAAGTGTATTATTTTTTTATTCAATATCGATAATCTCTTTAGCTAAAGCATTAACAATAGCTTTTATTTGTCCATTAATGGTCACTGCTTTATCACCTTATTTTCTAAAGGAGAGGGTAGGGCCAAGAAGATGGACAGCTGTTATAATAGGTTTTATAGGAGTTTTGATTGTTATTAGACCAGGAATTGTAGAATTTAATTGGGCTAGTTTTGCAGCGTTAGGTACTGGTTTTTGTTACGCTTTATATTTAATTGTAACTAGAAAATTAAAAAACACAGATAATGGTTTATTAACATTACTAATCACAAGCACTGTTGGAACCCTAATTTTAAGTTTATATTTACCCTTTATTTGGGTTAAACCAACTTTTTCTGAGTATTTATTTGCTATAAATATGGGATTAATAGCTGCCTTTGCTCATGGCATGATTATCTTTTCTTACAATTATTCAGATGCAAGCAAACTGGCACCTTTGGGTTATTTTGAGATAATTACTAACATTTTAATTGGCTATATTTGGTTCTCTGATATTCCAGATAAGTACACTTTTATCGGACTTTTAATTATCATTCTTTCAGGTGTTTATGTTTTTAGAAGAGAACAATCTAATAAAATGTAAAGTATACCTTTATATAAAGTAAATTATTAATACATAATGTTAAACTACTGTAATTATTATTTTTTTTATATTACTTAAAGTAAAATATAATATAGTAATATATCTAACCTATCATCTAATCAATAAAATTTTAATTTATATTTGGAGATTTCATCTGAATAAATCACAAAACTTAATTAAAATCCTTAAGAATAAAGATAAATTAAACAAAGTAATCCAACAATCTAATAAATTAATGGTATTAATTTTAGAAAGGTGAGAGTACACAAATCGAAAAAATTAAATAAATAATAGATGAAAACTGGTAATTTCTATTAGTATTGCATTTATCGAATATAGCATTTAATGAGCCATAGAGGGGTCATTTTTAATGATTTATTGATATATAGTGCAATCTATAGGTGTAATATAAATATAACAACTATATATGGGTAAAAATTAAAAAAATGTTGATTTTGCTTACTTTTAAACGAAAATTCCCTCTTTTTTCAAGAGTTTTTTCTTGGTTTTAATGCCTCCAGGACCCGAATATCCACCTAGGGACCCGTCAGATCTGATAACTCTATGACAAGGTATTTTAGGTGCATTTGGGTTTTTTCCAACCGCATTTGCTACAGCTCGAGCAGCTTTTGGCTTATTTATAGCTTTTGCGACATCTAAATAGGTTCTAACTTGTCCTTTTGGAATTGTTTTTAGATAATTCCACACTTTCAACTGAAATTTAGTACCTTTTAGGATCATTTTAAAGGAAAACCCTGTTACCTTGTACCTTTTCAGGCACAAAGAACAGTAGTTTTTGGCACGTCGTTGTATGCGCTACCGCCATGCCTTCCACCTCGCTATTTTAGCGCTACTCAGCGAAGTTTTCTGCCCTCTAGGCTTGAATCTCTCGATTTTTCCCTAGATGGTCAGTTAAGAGTTGCCTCTTAATTCATTTATAAAGTAACACAAGTGCAATTTTAAAGGTATCACTTTATCGTTGAATTTAATGGTTTTTTAACACCTGTGAATAGCGTTAATAACTAACTTGGCTTAACAATTATTAATATAAAATATGAAACATAAAACAGAACAGTCATAATACCCAAGAAATAAACCTCTATAGATTTGCCATTTTTCTTAAACACCAAATAAGTAAGCAATGTTAATCCAAAAGAAATTATCAAAAAATATATAGGCTCAATTGAGCCATCCATAGACACCATAATACTAGATTTTAAACTATTGACATTTAAAATCACTTAATATATTACTAGTGATAATTAATTGTTATCAATAGTAATTATATGAATGAACTAACTACAAACTTAAAATTGCTTCATGAAGCAACATTAAATAACCTTAAAAACTCAAAAGCTAATAATACTTTGAGAGCTTATAAATCTGACTTTAAAGACTTTGGGACTTTTTGTGCAAAGCATGGATTAAATCCATTACCAACAGAGCCAAAAATAGTTTCCTTATACCTAACCCATCTTTCAAAAAACTCAAAAATAAGCACTCTAAGACGAAGATTAGTATCAATAAGCATAGTTCATAAGATGAAAGGGCATTACTTAGATACTAAACATCCAATCATAATTGAAAATTTAATGGGAATAAGAAGATTAAAAGGAAGCATACAAAAAGGAAAAAAACCTATATTAATCAATCATTTAAAATTAATAATTAATACAATTAATGAACAAAAAACTGATGAAATAAAAAAACTTAGAGACAAGTCAATAATCTTAATTGGTTTTGGAGGGGGTTTTAGAAGAACAGAGCTAATTTCAATAGATTATGAGGATTTAGAATTTGTGCCTGAGGGTCTAAAAATTACAATTAAAAGATCAAAAACTGATCAATTTGGTGAAGGAATGATCAAGGGGCTACCCTACTTCACTAATGAAAATTATTGCCCTGTTAAAAACTTAAATAAATGGCTTGAGATATCTAAGATAAAGTCTGGACCTATTTTTAGAAGATTTGCCAAAGGCTTATCACTAACAGATAAAAGACTAACAGACCAATCTGTTGTTTTATTAATGAAAAAGTATTTAAATTTAGCTGGTATCGAAAATAAAAACTTTGCAGGCCATAGTTTAAGGTCAGGTTTTGCAACTGTTGCAGCAGCGTCAGGAGCTGACGAAAGAAGCATAATGGCAATGACAGGTCATAAAACCACTCAAATGGTAAGAAGATATATTAGAGAAGCAAATGTTTTCAAAAATAACGCATTAAGTAAAATTAAAGTTTAATTTTATTTATTTGTTTTATAACATTTTTAATTGGAGAACGATAAATACGATTTATAAGATTCATATGTCCAGTCCAAAAAAGTGCGGTTTGCTTTCTATTTTTTTGTATTAATATTACTGATGGAACATTAAGAGAATTCGATACGTGACTGATAGCACCTTCACATGCAATTAATATTTTGCATTTTTTTACAAATTGCTCCAGATCTCTAAAGTCTAAATTTTTAAAAAATATAACTTTGGATTTATACAATTTGTGATGAAAATTGTTTGTTTTTTTTATAAAATTTGACTTTATAATTTCTTCTAGAATAGATATTTTTTTGAAGCCAGAAGTAATGATAATTTGCTTTTTATATTTTTGTAATAAAAAAGACAGAAAACTATTTACATTTTTGGAGTTTAAGCCCATATAATCGTAATCGTTATAGTGATATCCTTCAAACCATTTTTCATCTAAATGTAAATGTAAAAAATTTTTGAAATTAAAAGATTTTTTATTTTTGAATTTATAATCTTTATAGTAATTGAATTTTGTTATTGGTGAAATTTTAATAATTTCTTGAAATTATCAAATTGAAAAGTTTTTTCTGAATTAAAAAAAGTATTATAAGAAAATAATTTTGCAATTAAAAGAGACAAACTTTGTCTTTTGAATAATAATATTTTAAAGTTAGATTTTATAAAAAAAGAAAAAATTAAAGATCTTCTTTTACCATCTAAAATTATAAGATAATCATAATTAAAATTCCTACATAATTTAATATTTTTAAGATAATTAAAAAAATTTCCTTTTTCTAAAATATATAATTTATTTGTCGAATTATAGTGACTAATATATTTTTTATTATATTTAGAACAAACAATGTCTATTTTATTAAATCTATTTTCACTTTTTATTGATTCGATTATTATTTTTGATGCAATAAAATCACCTATTCTATCAGTTCTAAAAATTAAAAACCTTTTCATTCACAAGATATTTTTTTAAAAATTTATTTCTTAAATTATAATTTTTTTTTAGTTTATACTCCTCTTTTAATGCAGTTGATTTTGATTTATAACTTTTTTTGCAAATTAAAAACCATGTTCTACCTCTAGTAAATTTTGCACCTTTTGAGTTATTATGTAAGTTTAATCTTTTTTCTAGATTATTTGTATATCCTACATATGTAGTGAATTTAAAATTAGATTTAGATCCTATTAGATATACAAAATGACTAGACAATGGCGGTCCCTAGGGGAATCGAACCCCTCTTTCATGGATGAAAACCATGTGTCCTAACCGATAGACGAAGGGACCAAAAAAAAGTTTTTTAGTTGAATTCACATTTATAATCAAGTTGATAATGTTTCCATATTTTTTTTTATTATTTCAAATGTATTGCTACTTTTGTGTGTTATTAAGGTTTCTGAGGAATAAGTTTCCTCATGACTAACTATTCCTTTCAATATATCACCATCAGTAATACCAGTTGCTGAAAAAATTGTGTCACCAGAAACTATTTCATTAAGTTCGTATTTTTTATTTAAGTCATGAATTCCCATAGCTTTGGCCCTTTTTATTTCATTTTCATCAGCGAAAATAAATCTTCCTTGAAAAAAACATTTAGCCGAGTCTAGTGCAGATGCCGCTAGTACGCCTTCAGGACCTCCGCCAACACCGATAAACATATCTACATTAAACTTTTCATCTGTTACATATAAAGCTCCTGCCACATCTCCATCAGAAATTAATTTTTTATTTACCTTAAGTTTATCTAATGTATCAATAATCTTCTTGTGTCTGTCTCTGTTTAATAAACAAACATTTAAATTATCCAATTGTTTATTTTTGGCATCAGCTAAATTTTTTAAGTTTTTTTCTAATGAATAATCTAAATCTACAGTTCCTTTCTCAATATTTTTACCAATTGCTATTTTTTCCATATATGTTTCTGGAGCGCTAAATAGATTATTTTTTTCTGCAATAGCTAAAACAGAAATTCCTCCAGGGAGATTTTTAGCTACAAAATTTGTACCTTCAACAGGATCTACTGCTATATCTATTTCTAAACCTTTTTTTGTTCCTAATTTTTCTCCTATAAACAGCATTGGAGCCTCATCCATTTCTCCTTCTCCAATTACTACTCGTCCATTCATATCTATATTGTTGAGCTCATTCCTCATAACATCGACAGCAGCCTTGTCAGCACCAATTTTATCATTCAGACCTTTAAATTTTGATGCAGCTATAGCAGCTTTTGTAGTAACTCTTCTCATTTTTTGCATCAGTGATTTTTTTAAAGCCATCAGGATTTTATAAAAACTTTCTCATCACTTTCTATTTTTCTTTCAAATTCTCTTAATCGTTTATAAACACTTGCAAGTTCAATAATTGTTGGCCAAGCTTTTAATATGTATTGCATTGAACCTTCTACTCTACCGAAGGCTCTTATTATTTGTTGCATTACTCCAAGGGTAACCACACCAGCTACTATGGCGGGTGCTAAAAAAACATATGCTGACAAAACGTTTGCTTGTAGATATGCTATTCTTCCGATATTAAAATATAAATATCTAATATAGCTTAAAAAATGAATGTTTCTAACATCATCAAATAATTCTTCAATTGTTTTTGGTCTTACTGTTCCATCGTCTTCTGCAATAACAAGTATTTTTCTATAAGCTGCCTCCTTCTTTTGAAGATCATATTCAACTCCAACTAATCTTAAGATCAATCCAAGTAAAATTAGAAAAATTGTTCCTCCAACAGACCAAATGAATGCACCTACAATTAAACCATAATCCCAGTCTCCAAAAAAAAATATTGGTATGCCTATACTTAATCCAAACAATATGGGTGTGAATTGAACCAACACCATAATTGCCTCAATGAGACTAGTACCTAAAGATTCCATAATTCTTGTGAACTTAATAGTATCCTCTTGTACACGTTGGGATGCTCCTTCTATCAATCGTGCTTTTTCATAAACACTGTGATACCATTCAACCATAGCTGTTCTCCATCTAAATAAATAGTGAGCTGTAAAGAAACTTATTATTACACCAAGAGATACAGCCATTGCTGCCAACTTTATAAATGACAATAAACTCATCCAATATTCACTCATTGTAATTGAATTTGGAGCAGCCAAGGCCTTTTGTATCATGTCATAAAATTCACCGAACCACTCATTAATTTTCACATCAAGTTTTACCTGAACCCAAAGAGAGGACAAAATAATAGCTGAACCTATCCATGACCAAATAAACCAATTTTTCTGTGTGAAGAATCTAAACATTTAATTATTTAGTAAAATTATCAGCATAAGATTTTTTAATTATTTTTCTTATCTTTGGTTCTATAAGTTCGAAGTTTATCTTATTTTTTTTAGCATATTCAATGGCAAGCTCTTTTGAGGAAAATTCTAACTTTAGCTCTGAGTTTGTATCTGTTGAACTTTCCCAACCCATAAGTGGATTAATGCCGGGCTTTTCTGTTATAAACTCAATGATCCATTTATCGAATTTTTTGACACCTGATTGCATGGCTGTTTTTGAGGGCTTATATATTTTAGCTTTTTTCATAAAGATGGTCGGAGTGGCAGGATTCGAACCTGCGACCCTCTGGTCCCAAACCAGATGCGCTACCAGGCTGCGCTACACTCCGAATGCAGTACTAATACAGTAGAATAAATAAATTTCAAAGTATATTAATGTCGATTATTAGTAAAAAACTATTTATTTATTATATATTTTAACTTTTATGATTATAAGCTGCCCTGAATGCAATAAGAGATTTAACATTGATCAAAATCTTATTCCTGAAAATGGAAGATTATTACAATGTAGTAATTGCATGCACAAATGGCATTTCATAATTAAAAATGAGAATAAAATTGAAGAACCACTTAAATCAGAGGAAGCAATTATTGAAGACAAAAATCAAGAAAAAAAAGTTAATCCACTACAAGAGTTTATACCTAATGAAGGCGAAACTCTTGAAAAAGAGCTAAAAAAAGAGCAAAAAGTTATAAATAAAGTAAAAAAAAACAATCAAAAACGAAAAAAAAAAGACAAACCATTAAAATTATTAAATATGATAATTGTTATAATTATATCCGTAGCAGCATTAATAATTATTATAGATACTTTTAGAGTTGAATTATCAAAATATATACCTTTTTTAGATCCAATGCTTAATAGCTTTTATGCAACTATAGCTGACATAAATTCATTTATTAGAGATTTAATAAGATAATGATAAATAATATAACCAAACCATTTAGATGGTTTTTTAAATTAGAAGCAGCGAGTGGCTTAGTATTATTATTTAGCGCTATAATTGCTTTGGTAATTAGCAATTCCGAATTATCAAACTTATATTTTAATACTTTAGAAAAGTATTTGTTTATAGGTATAAATAACTTTGGCATTAAGTTATCTGTCTTACATTGGATAAATGATGCTTTGATGGCAATATTTTTCTTTTTTGTAACTTTAGAAATTAAAAGAGAATTTTTACAAGGTGAACTATCAAATATTAAGCAAGCTATGCTTCCTATAATTGGAGCTGTCGGTGGAATGTTGGTGCCTGCACTTTTTTATATATTTATAAATTATGGAAATTCGGAAACAATTGTTGGGTGGGCAATACCATCCGCAACAGATATTGCATTTTCTCTTGGAGTTTTATCTTTATTAGGCTCTAGAGTACCAATTTCTTTAAAAGTATTTTTAACAGCTCTTGCAATAATTGATGACTTAGGTGCAATAGTAATTATTGCACTGTTTTATTCTGGTGATTTAAGTATTAAATATTTATCATTAATGCTTATTGCATTCATTATATTACTTATTTTAAACAAATTTAATGTTAAAAAATTTTTACCATACTTAATTGTAGGTTTGTTTCTTTGGGAGTTTACTCATCAATCTGGAATTCATGCTACTATAGCTGGCGTTTTGTTAGCTTGCACAATACCACATAGAAAAAAAGAGAAAGATTTCTCTCTTTTAATTAAATTAGAACATGCGATCAGTCCATATGTTGCATTTGGTATTATGCCACTTTTTGCATTCGCAAATGCAGGTGTGTCACTTGAAGGTTTAACATTTTCTTCACTTTTAAATAAAGTTCCTCTTGGTATCTTATTAGGTTTGTTCGTAGGAAAACAATTGGGTGTTTTTGTATTTTCTTATGTATCAATAAAACTAAAATTTGCACAAATGCCCACTAATTCTAATTGGATTAATTTTTATGCAGTTGGGGTATTAACTGGAATAGGATTTACTATGAGCTTATTTGTTGGAAATTTAGCTTTTATAGATAGTATGCAATATATGGACGGTGTTAAAATTGGCGTTCTTGCGGGTTCTTTGTTGTCAACCGTTTTTGGATATTTGTTATTACTTATTTTTTCAAAAAATAAATGAAAAAAAAAGTAAATTTTAAGTTAATTTTTTTTATAATATTAATAAGCATGTTTAATTTAAAAAGTTTGTTTGCAAATTATGATAAAGTATTTTTTGACTTTAAACTTAAGTCGATTTCAGGAGATGAAATAAATTTATCTGATTATAAAGGCAAAACTGTTCTTCTTGTAAATGTAGCCAGCAGATGTGGTTTTACAAAACAATATGAAGATTTACAAAAAATTTGGGATACTTATAAAAATAAAGATTTTGTTGTTATAGGAATGCCCTCAAATCAATTTGGTTCTCAAGAGCCAGGTACAAATAAAGAGATTAAAGATTTTTGTGAAGTTAATTTTAATATAACTTTTCCAATGACTGCAAAAACTGATGTTAAAGGAGATAATGCGCATGAAATTTATAAATGGGCATTTAAAAATCATGGAAAATCAACTATTCCAAAATGGAATTTTCATAAAATACTTATAAATCCAAATGGTAAAATCGAAGATACATTTATGTCTTTTACAAGACCAACCTCAAAAAAAATAATAAAGAGTATTGAGAATTTAATTAATTAAAAAGCCTTATTAAATTAGGTTCTTTAATTATATTTGAGTTCCTTTTTAAAATTTTTATACATTTGCTAGAATTTATCTCTTTACATTTGTGAGTTATAATAATGATTGAAGCAGTTTTTTTTTTATTATCTGGAACTTGTATTAATCTTTGAACAGAAATATTATTTTTAGCTAATATATTTGTAATTGATGAGAGCACACCTGGTTTATCTTTTACCTCAACTCTTAGATATAAAGAATTTTCATAAGAATTATAATTATAACTATTTGAAATATTTCGTTTATTATTTGATATACCAAATGGAAACTTAATATTACCTCTTAAAATTGATAATAGATCAGACATTAATGCTGATGTGGTTGGTCCAGGACCTGCACCCTCACCTTGCATCACACTTTCACCAACAGGCTTTCCCTCTAGAATAACAGCATTCATTACGTCAGAGACATTTCCAATATAAGAGTCTCTTGAAACTAAACATGGGTGAACACGCTCAAAAATTTTATTGTTTATTATCTCTGTAATGCCTAATAGTTTAATTCTTAGATTTAATTTTTCAACAATATCAAAATCACTAGCTTCAATTTTTTCAATTCCTTCCATCAAACATTGTGATTTTGAAATTTTACAGTTAAAAGCTAAGGCAGATAAGATTTTAACTTTAGCCAATGCATCGTAACCATTAAGGTCAAGTTTTGGATTTCCAGGTTCAGCATAACCTAATTTTTGAGCATTTTTTAAAACATTTTTAAAACTATCTTTTGTTTTCTCCATTTGAGAAAGTATGTAATTACATGTACCATTTAATATTCCATAAACCTTGGTAATTTTATTTGTTGCCAAACCTTCTTTAATAGTTCTGACAATCGGTATGCCGCCAGCAACTGCAGCTTCAAATTCGAGATTGACTTTATTTTTTTCAGCTAAAAATGATAAATAATCACCATGTTTGGAAATTAATGCCTTATTAGGTGTTATGACATGTATTTTATTTTTTAGAGCATTTTCTACAATTTTTTTTGACAATCCATCAGCAAAACCTATTGCTTCTATTAAAACATCTACTTTTTTATGTTTAATTATATCTAAAGGATTTTTATAAAAAATTTTTTTATTTATTTTGAACTTTCGTTTCTTATTTTTATTTTTAGCAGATATAGCAACTATTTGTATTTTTTTTCCTGTTTTAATCTCTATATCTTTTTTCTTTGTTATAAGTTCATTGTATAAATAATTACCAATTTGCCCTAAACCAACAATTGCAATATTAATTTGCCTCATAAATTTATTCCATTAATTTTGGATATTCACTTTTTTTACCATAAATAATTACATTATTTTTAAATTCGTCAAATGTTAAATTTTCATCAAAATTTAATGAAGATAGCTCTTTGTCAGTTGATATCTCTTTTTTATTCTCCCAAATACCTGTTTTTGTATCAATAGAACAGTTAGTAACAAAAATTAAAATAATCATTAATTTTAATAGTCTAAACATTTAAAGCCTCATCTTCTTTAAATCCATAATACATGTTCATACTTTGCACAGCCTGACCTCCACCCCCTTTTATAAGATTATCTATTGCAGATAAAATTATTAATTTATTTCTATTCTTACTATTACAAATAGATATCAAACAATTATTAGTATTTATAACCTCATTTGTGCTTAACAAAGAATTAATTTTTTTTATTTGAACAAATTTACTTTTTTTGTAAAATTTACTTAGGTATCGATGTATTTTTTTTGCATCTATATTTTTTTTTAAATCAACATTAATAGTTGTAATAATTCCTCTAAACATTGGTGATAGATGAGGGGTAAAATCAAAATAATTTTTTTTTTTTGTATATAAATCTAATTCTTGTTGAATTTCCGAATTGTGTCTATGATTTGCAATTCCATAGGCGCTAATAGACTCATAAAGATTTTTATTTTTATATTTTTTATGAACATTACGTCCAGCTCCTGAATATCCAGATTTAGAATCTATCACTATGTTTTTATTTGAAATAAAATTTTTTTGAATTAGGGGTGCCAAAGGTAATAAAATGGAAGTAGGATAACATCCAGGTGAAGATATTACTTTTTGATTTTTGAACTGATTTTTTTTTAATTCTGGCAATGAATAAATTGAATTTTTAATTAACTTTTGGGCGCTATGTTTAATTTTATACCATTTTAAATATTCATTTTTATTTTTTAATCTAAAATCTGCTGATAAATCAATGAGTAGGTTTTTGTCTAATAAAAATTTAGACATTTTTTGAGCTTCACCATTTGGTAGTGCTGAAAAAATAACATCAACCTCTTTCAATAATTTTCTTTGAAATTTTCTTATGATTGGTAATTTATTTTTTGATAAGGATTTATCATAAAATGAAATTTTTTTACCTACAGAACTATTTCCACAAAGATATTTAATATGGATTTTTTTATGTCTTGCTAAAATTTTAACTAACTCAATTCCAATATATCCTGTAGATCCACATACCAAAACATTTAGCTTAGACATAAAACAATATAACAGTTGTAATGTAAAAAGATATTATCTTTTAGAAAATTGAAAACTTCTTCTAGCTTTTGCTCTACCAGGCTTTTTTCTCTCAACAGATCTAGAGTCTCTTGTTGTAAGTTTTTCTTTTCTTAATGTAGGTTTAAGATTTTCATCAAATTGAAGAAGCGCTCTAGATATACCATGAACTAGTGCTCCAGCTTGACCTGTATGACCACCACCAACAACTTTAGATTTAACATCATATTCTGTAGATTGATTAATTATATCAAAGGGTCTCATGATTTGCATTTTATGTGATGAGCTTGTGAAATAATCGTCTAAAGTTTTCCCGTTAACATAAATTTTACCGGTACCTTTTTTCAACCAAACTTTCGCAATAGAAGTTTTTCTTCTACCTGTAGCATATTTACTATCTTTAAAATCTAATTTTATTTTTAGTGATTGATTAGAATTTTCCATTTTAATTTCTAACTATATTTTTACTATTTAATTTCAATAACTCAATTTTAACAGGATTTTGAGCTTCATGAGGATGATTTGATCCTGTATAGATTTTTAATTTACTTAATTGTTTTTTTGCTAGCGCTCCACCTGGTAACATTCTTTTCACAGCTAATTTTAAAACTTCACCAGGTTTCGTATTGTGTAATTTTTCAGGGGTAGTTTCTTTGATGCCACCAGGATGCCCTGTATGTCTAAAGTATTTTTTATTTTGAAATTTATTACCAGTAAATTTAATCAAATCTACGTTTTTTACTACTACAAAGTCACCATGATCCATATGTGGTGTGAAAGTAGTTTTATTTTTGCCTCTAATTATCTTTGATACAACAGTAGCAATTCTTCCGACGACTGCATCTGTCGCATCTATCTCAAACCATTTTGATTGAATATCAGCTTTTTTAACAAATTTTGTCATGATGTGCGGGATTAATACTTACAAAAACGTTTATTGTCAATTTATTAGAATACAAAAAAGTCTATTATAATTGATATTTTATGCTAGTTTCCGAGTTTCAAAGTCTAATTTAAAAATTATAGGAGAATAAATGAGTGATAAAAAAAAAGGTGCTGAACCTAAAACATATAAATTTGATACTTTAAGCTTACATGCTGGATATCAGCCACATAAAAATTCTGGTTCAAGGCAGGTGCCAATTTATCAAACTACCTCATATTTATTCGATGATGTCGATCATGCTGCTGCTCTTTTTAACTTAGAAAGAGGTGGACACATATATAGTAGAATTTCAAATCCAACAGTTGCAGTTCTTGAGGAGAGAGTCGCTGCATTAGAAGGAGGTACTGCTGCACTAGCAACCTCATCTGGAATGAGTGCAATATTTTTAACAATAATGACTTTATGCCAAGCTGGCGACCATTTAGTAGTGTCATCTCAATTATATGGAGGTACTGTAAATTTATTTAGACTTACTCTCCCTAAATTTGGAATCAAGTGCACTTTTGTAAAACCAAGAGATACAGAAGGATTTAAAAAAGCTATTCAAGAAAATACCAAAGGTATATTCGGCGAATTAGTTGGTAATCCAGGAAATGAATTAATGAATATGCCTGAGATTGCAAAAATTGCTCATGAGGCTGGAATACCTTTAATGGTTGATGCTACGTATCAAACACCTTACCTATGTAAACCAATTGAGCATGGAGCTGATATAGTAGTTCATTCATTAACTAAGTGGATGGCTGGTCATGGATCATCTATGGCTGGTATCTTAGTCGAAGGTGGTAAATTCGATTGGATGCAAAATGATAAATTTCCAACAATGACAACCCCATACGAAGGATATCATGGACTTTCATTTGCTGAAGAATTTGGACCTACTGCATTTACAATGAAAGCTAGAGCAGAAGGAATGAGAGATTTTGGTCCATGTTTAAGTCCTCAAAATGCATGGAATGTTTTACAAGGAATTGAAACTTTATCTGTAAGAATGCAAAAACATTGTTCTAATGCTGAAAAAATGGTTGAATATTTATCTGGTCATGAAAGTGTAGCTTGGGTTTCACATCCAAGCGTTCCTGATCATCCTGATCATGAATTAGCAAAAAAATTATTACCTAATGGGAGAGGATCAATGATTGCATTTGGTATAAAAGGAGGAAAAGAAGCTGGCGAAGCGTTTATTAACAACGTAAAACTTGCTTCACATTTAGCAAATGTAGGAGATACAAGAACACTAGTAATACATCCTGCGTCTGCAACACATTCACAAATGGATGAAGCTACTTTAAAATTTGCTGGATTATCTCATGATATGATTAGACTATCTGTAGGTATTGAGGATATAGATGATATCAAAAATGACTTTGAAGCAGGATTTAGAGCCGCAAGAAAACCAAGATTAGTCTCAAATCAATGAAATTTGAGGTAAATGGCTCAGAGGTTTTTGCATCTACTGGTGGAAGACCTTTTGACAAAAATAAGCCTCTAATAATTTTTGTCCATGGTAGTGGTTTAACTCACATGACATGGGTTCTGCAAACAAGGTATTTTGCTTTTCATGGATACAGTGTTTTAGCACTAGATATGCCAGGCCATGGCTTATCTGGTGGGGAAAGTTTAAAATCAATTGAGGAGATGGCAGATTGGGTGAGCCATGTGGTAGATGCGGTTGGTTACAAAGAGGCATCTTTAGTAGGTCATTCACAGGGATGTTTAGTGACAATGGAATGTGCCTCAAGATATCCTGAAAAGATTAAGACATTAAGTTTAATGGGTGGTGCTGGAGCTATACCAATGAATCCTGAATTGTTATCACTCGCTGAAAATAATAACCCTAAAGCAGTTGACTTAATGATGGATTGGGCTCATGGTCCAGCTGGACACTTTGGAGGCCATCCTGTTCCTGGATTATACCATATAAATACAGGAGGGATGTTAGCAAAATCAAGAACTATTAAAAATACTCTAGGAGTAGATTTTAGAGCATGTGATAATTATAAAAATGGTTTTGAAGCTGCAAAAAAAATAAAGATACCAACTCTATCCATTCTTGCAACAGGAGACAAAATGTGCCCTGTTAAAGAAGGAAAAAAATTAGCCGACTTAATAGACAATAGTAGAGTCGAAATTATTGATAATTGTGGTCATATGATGCTTCTTGAAGAGGCAGACAGAGTATTAAAGGTGCTAAAACAATTCATATTAGAACATTACCCTGCAAAAAAATTAAATTAATGAAAAAAAATTTTAGGTTTTTCGATAATAGACAAAAATATCTACTATTTGTAACAACCACTAACGAAAAAAATAAAATTTCAGACGCACTCAAACCAATAGTTCAAAATCTAAAACCAAAATTTCCTGCTCTTAAAATATTTGATGCAGGCATGGGTGATGGATCATTGTTGATGAATGTTATGAGACAATGTCATCAAAAAATGCCAAACGTACCTCTTTTAGTAAACACAAAAGAAATTAGTATGGAAGATGTAAGGCTAGGCCTTGAGAAACTTCCTGATAGATTTGTTGAGCATAAAAATACAGTCTTTGTAATTTCAAATTTGAATTATGTCGAATCAACATCTCTTAAATCAAATGATTTAAAGAAACAAAAAAAAATGAATTGGAAAATTGTCAAATTAATAGGCAATTCATCTTTAGATTTTAATATACAGTTACGAAAACTTAATCAGGAATTTTTGAGTAAAAAATGGCAAATTGAAAGAAATCCTAAAACAGGAAACCCTACGTACAAAGAACCTTCTGTAATTGTAATTTATAGAAAAGATCAAGAATTTTCATTGAAAAATGTTATACCAAAGAAAAATGATGGAAAAACATATTATGATTTTATTATTGCCTCACAACCTTATAGATCCAGAATTTCAGCTGAAAAAAAAGTAAAATATGTAATCGATCCAATGATAAAATCTTTAGATAAAAATGGAAAATTAGTTGTTGTACACGCATGTGGTGGAGATCCTGGAAACCAAATAGTAAAAAAAATATGGCCTAAAGAAAAGCCATTTCCTTCACTTCACGATTCTATTGTAAAATATATTAAAAATAATACTGATAAAAAATTTTTAAAAGATCTAAAATTTCATAAAAAACAAAAAATTAAATACATTTTGAGAGCTCTACCAAATGAAATATCTGGAGGTATTGCAACATCGCTTATATTTTCTGCTTGGAATGCTGCAGTTTATGTTAATCAAATATCAGATGAACAAATCATGAGAGCAGAAAGACAAAAAAATTATCAAAAAATTGTTCAACAAATTGTGAATAAATATCAGGGAATATATTTTAATAACGAGTTATTTGTTATTGAGAAAAAATAAATATCACAATTTTCTATTAATAATTGAATCTCAAAGTTAGAATTTTTTTTTTTTAATAAATACCATTGTTTTTTAATATTCTAGACGTAAACAATAAATTTCTTCTTGAATGTAAATTCTCATTACAGTTAAATAGCATAATTAAGGGGGAAATTATGACAAAATCAAAAAATCCAGAAACAATTGCTCTTCATGGAGGAGATTATAGAAGCGATCCAGCTACAACATCAGTAGCAGTTCCTGTTTACAGAACTACTTCATATCAATTTAATAATACAGATCACGCGGCAAATTTATTTGCATTGAAAGAATTTGGTAACATTTATACAAGAATAATGAATCCAACAAACGATGTTCTTGAAAAAAGAGTTGCTGCATTAGAGGGAGGTTTGGCTTCAGTAACAGTTGGATCTGGTCAAGCAGCTTCCACGTTTGCAATAATGAACGTTTGCCAATCAGGAGACAATTTTATTAGTTCAACTGATTTATATGGAGGAACTGTTAATCTATTTACTCATACTCTTAAAAAATTGGGTATTGAGTGTAGATACGCTGATCCTTCAGATCCAAAAAATTTTGAAAAACTTATAGATGAAAAAACTAGATGTTTTTATGCTGAAACATTACCAAATCCGTATTTAAGAGTTTTTCCAATCAAAGAAGTATCAGATATTGGAAGAAAACATAACATACCCTTAATAATGGATAACACAGCTGCTCCAGTTATTTGTAAACCTTTAGAGCACGGTGCAGCTGTAGTAGTTCACTCTCTTACTAAATTTATAGGGGGTCATGGAACAGTAATTGGTGGTGCTTTGGTAGATGGAGGTAATTTTGATTGGACCGCTGATCCAAAAAGACAGCCGTTGTTTAATGAACCTGATGCGAGTTATGGGGGAGCTAAATGGGGTGAGGTTGTACCTCAATTAACTGGTGCAAACGTATCATTTGCAGTAAGGGCAAGAGTATGTTTGTTAAGAGATTTAGGCGCACCTTTAGCCCCTGATAATGCTTGGGGAATTATTCAAGGACTTGAAACTGCACCTTTGAGAATGAAACAGCATTGTTCAAATGCTCAGAAGGTTGTTGATTTTTTGACAAAACATAAAAGTGTTGAAAGAGTTATATACCCTACTCTTCATAAAGGTGAAATTGCTGAGAGATCAAAGAAGTACTTAAAGGGAGGCAATGGAGCATTGGTTGGTATTGAAGTAAAAGGTGGAGTTGAAGCTGGTAAAAAATTCATCGAAGCTCTTAAAATGTTTTACCATGTAGCAAATATTGGTGATGCAAGAAGTTTAGCAATTCATCCCGCAACAACGACACATAGTCAATTAACAGAGGAAGAATTACTAGCAGCAGGAGTAACACCCGGATATGTTAGACTTTCAATAGGAATTGAACATCCTGATGATATTATCGCCGATTTGGATCAGGCATTAGGTGCCTCAGGCAAACCTAGTTTGAAGGCTGTAAGTTAGAATTTGTATTTATAAAATAAAAATATATACAAGCACTTACTAAAAAAATTGAACTTATTTGGTGTACAGATGCAATATATATCTGTGCACCATATATAACTGTCACAATTCCTAAAATAATTTGAAAAATAAGTAAAATACCTAATACATTTACCGATTTATATAAACCAAACATCTTTGCTTTATAAATTTTATAAACAATAAATAAATAAAAAATTACTATAATATAAGCTAAGTTTCTGTGAATAAACTGGACTAATGATGGATCGTTAAATGCAGATAATTTAAATAAATTAATTATATTATTATCATCTGGAAAATATGAATTACCCATTAAAGGCCAGGAATTATAAATTTTACCTGCATCCATCCCTGATACAAATGCACCAATAACTATTTGAGTAAAAATTAAAATAATGAATAAAAGAGGAATTATAGGATTTAACTTGTTTAATGTACTTTTAATTTTTATTAATTTTAAATAATTCCATAAAATTAATGATAAAATTAAAAAAGCAATCAATAAATGTACAGATAACCTGTAATGACTTACGTCCACTCTATCGACTAATCCACTGCTTACCATATACCATCCGATAAAACCTTGAAAACATATTAATAAGAATATCAAATAATAATGAAGTAGATTTATTAATTTGATTTTAAAAGAAAAATATATCAAAGGAATTAAAAAACATAAACCAATCAATCTTCCAAAAAATCTGTGAAACCATTCCCACCAAAATATTACTTTGAACTCACTGAGAGACATGCTGAAGTTCTGTAATTGAAATTCAGGAATTTTTTTATAAGCTTCAAAATATTCAATCCAAGTACTTTTGCTTACTGGAGGAAAGAAACCTTTAAAAAACTCCCATTCTGTTATAGATAAACCTGAATCTGTTAACCTAGTTAAGCCACCAATAATTATCATTATAGAAACTAAAAAAAACATTACTAATAACCATTGAGCAATATAGGGTCTATATTTATTATTAATTTCTATGTACATGCTTATTTAAATATAATATTTATATAGAATTCCAATTGTTGAAATGTCGCCAGAAAATAGAAAAAAATTAAATTCACTTAGAAAAAGGTTAGATATCTTAGACAATAAATTATTAAGTCTAATAAGTATAAGAAGCAATATAGTCAAAGATGTCCTTAAGCTTAAAAATCACAAAAGTGAAATAGTTGACAAAAAAAGAATTTCAAAAATCCTTAATAATATAAAAAAAAAATCACTAAAAAAAAAGATCGATCCTAAAATAACTAATCGGATATGGAAAAATATGATTTTCGCATATATCGATTATGAGAGAAGAAATTTTAAAAAAAAATAATTATTTACTATGTGGTGGAAGTTTTTTTTCAACAAAAACTTCATGTTTTCTAGTAGCAGGATTATATTTCTTTGCCTTTAGTTTTACCTTCGCTTTTTCACCACCTGCAGGTTTTTTAACATAATAGAAAAATGGACTATCTGGTTTAGCTTCTGGAACAAGTCTTACCTTTACATGTGTTTTTTTAGCCATTCTATTTTTTAATATCTTTTATTAGTTTAGAAATTTTATTTAGTTTAGTTTTTAAAATATTTTTTGTGTTTATAGATATATTAATTGTTCCGTCAAGGTCTGTTTCATCATTATCTAGTTGCTTTTTAACACCTTCAATGGTCATGCCCTTGTCTTTTAATAAAAATTTTATATTTTTAATTATTTCTATAGTTTTAATATCATAGTATCTTCTATTGCCTGCTAAAATTTTTGGTTTAATTTGTTTAAATTCTTTTTCCCAATATCTCAGTGTATGCGTTGATAATGATCCATTTTTTGAATTAACTAAATTCAGAATTTCAGCAACTTCACTAATTGTTTTATATGCATCCAATGTTTTTTTAGTCATTATTTATGAAATTTTTTAATTCTTTTGAAGGTTTAAATAAAACAACTTTTCGTGATGAAATTATTTTAACTTCTTTTGTTTTTGGATTTCTCCCAATACGTTCATTTTTATTTCTTAATGAAAACGTACCAAATTTTGCGATCTTTACCTTTTTGTTAGAAATAATATTTTTTAGTATTATTTGAAAAACATCCTCAAGTAAATTTTCTGAAATTTTTTTCGAAAACCCAATTTGCATGTAAATTGAATTAATAATTTGTTTTTTTGTAAGGTTTATTCTCATTGATTAATTTATATTTTCTTTAATTTTATCAATCAATTTTCCTTTTATAACTTTTTCACCAACTTTAAGAGAATTTGCAAATCCAATTGCATCTGTTGATCCATGGCTTTTTATTACTGGCTTGTTCAATCCAAGTAATATAGCACCATTATATAATCTAGGATCTAGTTTATTTTTGAATTTTTTTAAATTTTTTAAATTTAATAAAGATGAAAATTTTCCAATTAAATTTGAGGTCATGGTTTTTTTAAGTTCAGATGTTATAAAATTCGCTGTACCTTCTGCTGTTTTCAAAGCAATATTACCAGTAAAACCATCTGTTACTATTACGTTTACATCTCCATCCATAATATGATTTCCTTCAATATAACCACAAAATTCAAATAAATTATTTTTTTTATCGTTCAAGGCTTGGTATGTATTTTTAATAATTGTATTTCCCTTTATTTCTTCTGAGCCAATATTAAGTAACGCAACTTTGGAAATTTCATTTTCAAATAATGATTTATGTAAAGCTGAACCCATTACACTAAAATCAATTAAATTTTTTTCGTTACACTCTATGTTTGCACCTAAATCAAGAACCACATTCATTCCATTTTTATTTGGCCATAAAGCTGATAACGCAGGTTTGTCAATGTTTGTTATCATTTCAAGATTAAGTTTTGCTATAACAAAAAGCGCTCCAGTGTTACCAGCTGAAACTACACAATCAGACTCCCCTTTTTTTAAACTTTCCATTGCGAGCCAAAGACTTGTATCTTTCCCTTTCTTGGCCGCTCCTAAAGCTGTATCTGTATCCTCTATATTTTTTTCGGTATGAATTATTTTGAATTTATCCGAGTTTATTTTGTATTTTTCAATAAGCGGGCGTATTTGTTTTTCATTTCCAAAGATTAAATAGAATGTATTGTTTGATCCTTTTAGGTGATGAGAAATTCCTTCAATCGTTTTATGAGGTGAATTTTCACCACCCATTGCATCGATAGCAATGGTTATATGATCTGTCATAAAAAACTATTCTTTAGGATCTAAAACTTGTCTTCCTTTATAAAACCCAGTTTTTAAGTCTAAGTGGTGAGATAATCTGTACTCACCGGATTTTTTATCCTCAATTATATTCTTAGATGAAACTTTTATATGAGATCTTCTCATTCCAGCTCTAGATTTCGTTGTTTTACGTTTAGGTACAGCCATATTTAAAAATTATGGTTTATTATATCTTTTGTAAAGTTATTTAAAGTATTATTTGAAAGGTATTCATTATATTTTTTATAATAATTCGCATAAAACTTAATATTTTTATCTAAATTGAATATTTTTCTGAAAAAATTTGAAATATTTTCGTCAATTGTCATATCCATGACTTCAATTTTATCAAGTATAGCATAAAACATATTTACGTATTCTTTCATTTTTTTATTAACAGAAACATCACCATAACCTATTTCTCTTATAGAAAGTTCAATTTGTCTTACAAAAAAATCGAATAATTCCTGTGATTTTTTTTTATTAATTTCTGATTTGAATTTTTTTAAAAATAATGCAAAGTGAAACATAAGAAACAATAGTCGATCAGAAAATTCATCATTTCTCTCAAGGTTTAGGTATAGATTTTTATTTCTAGTTAATTTAATTAAATTGTTGTAAATATTTAAATATTCAGAATTCATATGCGTATTTTATTATTACTAATTGTTTTTTTTATCACCGCTTGTTCGTCAAATAAAGCATCAAAAAACCACGGTTTTATATCTCTAGATAAAAAATTAGAAAAGATAGTAATTAATAAATCAAATAAAAACGACATAATTAAATTCATTGGACATCCCTCCTCTATAAGTAAATTCAATTCAAATAAATGGTTTTATATAGAAAGAAAACAAACAAACCAGTCATTGTTTAAGTTGGGCATAAAAAAAATTAGTAAAAATAATATTTTAGTCATTGAATTTAATAACAAGGGTTTAGTAAAAAACAAGAAATTGGTAAATCTCAATGATATGAACGAACTAAAATATGTTAAAAAAATTACCACAAAAGAATTTGAACAAGATAATACTATATATAATATATTCTCAAGTTTGCGGGAGAAAGTTAATGCTCCCGCCAGAAATAGATCAAAAACAGATTAATGTCCCCCAGCTATTACCGCAAGAAGAAGTAAAGCAACAATATTTGTAATTTTAATCATTGGGTTTACAGCGGGACCAGCTGTATCTTTGTATGGATCCCCTACAGTATCACCTGTTACTGCAGCTTTATGTGCCTCAGAACCTTTTCCTCCAAATTTACCGTCCTCAATATACTTCTTGGCATTGTCCCAAGCTCCACCACCTGCTGTCATAGAAACAGCAACAAATAATCCAGTTATAATTACTCCAAGCAACATAGCTCCAACTGAAGATAGAGCAGCTACCTGACCACCTATTGGTAGAATTATTATATATAAAACAATTGGAGATAAAACTGGTAACAATGAAGGTATTACCATTTCTTTAATTGCTGCTTTAGTTAATAAATCAACAAGTTTACCGTAATCTGGTTTTGCTTTACGTTTCATTATTCCAGGAATTTTTTTAAATTGCCTTCTAACTTCGACGACAACAGCACCGCCTGCTCTCCCAACTGCTTGCATTCCCATTGAACCAAATAAGTATGGAAGCATTCCACCAATTAATAAGCCAACAACTACAAATGGATTTGATAAATCAAAAGAAACTACTATTCCCTCTAGTTTAGAACCAGCTTCTTTTGAAAAATATTTAATATCTTCAGTATATGCTGCAAATAAAACCAAAGCACCCAATCCAGCTGATCCTATAGCATAACCTTTTGTAACTGCTTTTGTTGTGTTTCCTACTGCATCTAAAGCATCTGTTGTTTTTCTAACATTTTTCGGAAGATTAGACATTTCTGCAATTCCACCAGCGTTGTCTGTCACTGGTCCATAAGCATCAAGTGCTACAACCATACCTGCTAGCGCAAGCATTGTTGTGACAGCAATTGCAATTCCAAATAAACCTGCAATCGCATTTGTTATTAATATACCAGCAACAATAATTAATGCTGGTATAGCGGTTGCTTCCATTGATATAGCTAATCCCTGTATAACATTCGTACCATGTCCAGTTGTTGAAGATGCCGCCACGGTTTTAACGGGACGATAATCTGTTCCTGTGTAATATTCAGTAATCCATATGAGTAATCCTGTTATAATTAAACCAACAACACCGCAATAATATAAACTCATTCCTGTAAATGTAGTGTCACCAAAACTATAATTTACATTTAAACCAATTACATAATCTGTAACAGGATATAATATTACTAAAGATAAAATTGCTGTTGCAATAAAACCTTTATACAGAGCGTTCATAACATTTTTGGAATTTCCTAACTTAACAAAAAAAGTTCCAATAATTGAGGTAATTATACATGCTCCACCAATTGTTAAAGGGTATATCATCATATTGATATCTGATTGAAAAAAAATAGATGATAAAACCATTGTAGCTACAATAGTAACAGCATAAGTTTCAAATAAATCAGCGGCCATACCAGCGCAATCACCAACATTATCACCGACATTGTCCGCAATCACTGCTGGATTTCTTGGATCATCTTCTGGAATACCAGCTTCAACTTTACCAACTAAATCAGCTCCTACGTCAGCACCTTTTGTAAAAATTCCACCACCTAATCTTGCAAAAATAGAAATTAATGAAGCACCAAATCCTAATGCAACTAAAGCATTAACGATTTCTCTTTCGTCAACACCAGATTTTAGGAGTATGTAATAATAAACTGCAATTGATAATAATGCTAAACCAGCAACCAACATTCCAGTTATTGCTCCTGACTTAAACGCTACTGACAAACCTTGTGCTAAACCTTTTCTTGAGGCCTCTGCTGTCCTCACGTTAGCTTGTACTGATACAAGCATACCTACATATCCTGCTATTCCAGATAAAGCTGCACCAATTAAATAACCAATCCCCACTAATATTGAAAAAGCGAAACTAATTATTACTAAAACAACTACTCCAACTATAGCTATAGTTTTATATTGTCTATTTAAATATGCTTTTGCTCCAATTTGTATAGCAGAGGCAATTTCTTGCATTTTGCTATTACCTGCACTTGATTTTAAAATATTTGAACCAGTTACAAATCCATAGACTATAGAGAGTAAACCAGCAAAAATTGTATACAGTAATATTGTTTCGATAGATGCGTTCATAATTTCCTTAAAATTCTTTTGGTTAATTTTTTAAAATGCGGACATTACAAAAATAAAGCTAAAAGGCAATATTTAACTTATTTAAACTTATGCAAATAACCTTTATTTTTAATACTTTTTAGATAATTTCCATTAGTATTTATAATTTGATTGGGCTTATTCGTAATACTACCTATTTTTGTAATTTTTATATTGATTCTTTTAGATAATTTTTTTATTTGCTCAACTTTTTTCAAAGGAGATGTAAAAAGCACTTGGTAATCATCACCATTAGAAACAAAATTTTTCTTTTGAAAATTATTTAACTGTATTAATTTTTGAAGATTATTAGATATTGGAATATCTCTAATTGATAAAATATATCCTAAATTTTGATTATTAATCATTCTTTCAAGATCTAAAATAAGGCCATCAGATATATCAATGGATGAAGATGCAATTGAAGGCATATATTTGTGTATTTTAAAAGCAATATCAGGGATATAATATTTTTTTATAAAATAATTTTCTAAACTTTTAGTAGATTTAATATTCTTATTTAAAATTTTTAATCCAGCATAGGCATCACCTATATTACCAGTAACAAAAATCGCATCACCAATATTTGAATTATTTCTTTTTACAATTTTTGTTGCAAAACCAATTACAGTAACCGTGAATGATGTGGTACTAGAATATGTTGTGTCTCCACCACTAAGTAATAGTTTATATTTTTTTAATTCTTCTTTTAAAGATTTAACGATTAATAAAAAATTAGGTTGATTAGATAAATTATTATTTATTGAAGCTGATAAAAAAATATATTGAGGTTTAACACCTTTGCAAATTAAATCAGATATAGAGGAACGAATAATTTTTTTTATTATTAAATCTGGTTTTTTAGTATTTTTAAAGTGAATTTTTTCATTATATGTATCTGTTGATACGACAAGATTTTTCTTTTTATCAAAAAAAACATCATCATTTAGCTTAAGAGAACTAGGATTATTAGCGGCTAGATATTTTAAATACTTTGATATTATTTTATCATCATCCATTAGGTGATCGCACTTTTTTAGAAATCTTATCAAGCAAAGCGTTAAGATATTTAGTTTGAGAAATATCTATAAAAAAATTTGAAGCGTTTAAGTATTCCTTAATAATAATTTTAGATGAGGTTCTTGGCTTATATAAAAATTCAAAAATTGCACTTTTTATTATTACTTGGAATACTTTGTCTAATCTAATCATATTAAGATCAGTGTTTAAATGATTATTAATCTCATCTGTAATTACTTCATCTCTTTCCAATGTACCATTTACTACGTCTTTAATAAATTTTCTAAATCTGTGTTTTGGAAAAGCTAATTTTTCTTCTTTATTAAAAAATTGACCATATAATTTTTGAATAATTATTACCCTTGGGTTATTTTTAGGACTGTAAATTATTGACATTTATTTATTGGTTAACACGACTTTTACCGCCTCAGAAGCTTCTAGTCCTTTTTTCCCCCTAGCAACAGCTTGCTTTTTATTAAGGCAAGTAATAATGCCGTTTCCAATTGGTTTTTTTGAACTTATGGATAATTTCATTATCGCATCTGTTGCAGATTGAGAAATAAAATCAAAGTGTGGCGTTTGTCCTTTAATTACACAACCTAAAGCAATGAAACCATTGTATTTATTTATATTTCTTGAAATAGTTACTGGTATCTCAAATACTCCAGGCACTTTAAGAATCTTAATAAAATAATGTTTTTTGTTTAAATTATTTAAAGTGCTTTTCAACAAATCATTTGAAATATCTTTATAATAATCTGCGATAATAACTAATATTTTCTTTTTCATTTTATTATTTCCTGTTTTTGTATTCTAATTCCATATCCTTCTAAACCAACAACCTTTTTTGTTGATCTTGTTACTAAAATCATATTTTTTATTTTAAGACTTTTAATTATTTGAGCACCTATACCATAATTTTTAATGAGTTTATCAAACCCTTTTTTATAAAATTCCTTAGATTTATATTGTTTAAGAGTTTGTGAGACAGATTTCAAATTTGGATCTCTTATAAAAACCAACACACAGTTATTATATTTTTTAAAGTAAGATAATGTTTTATTAAATGAATTTGGTAATTTTTGATTAATTAAATAATTTTGAACTACGTTGGATGAAATAACCCTAACTCTTGGTGTGGTGTTTAAATTAATTTTTCCTTTTAATAATGCAAAATGTTCTGAACCATCTAAAACACTTTCAAATACTTTAATAATATATTTTTGTTTTTGTACAATTATACTCGATGTATTTTTTAATTTAATTAACTTTTCTTTTTTTAATCTAAAAGAGATCAAATCATCTATTTTTGCAATTGCAAGTTTATGCTTTTTTGCAAATTTAAATAAATCTTCACCTTTTGCCATAGTTCCATCCTCATTCATAATTTCACATATAACTGCAGCTGGAAGTTTATTGGACAATTTAGCTATATCTACGGATGCCTCTGTATGGCCTGCTCTTACAAGAACTCCTCCTTCTCGAGCAATAATTGGAAATACATGTCCGGGTGAAACTATTTCTTTTTTATTGGGATTTTTTTTAGTAGCAACTTTTATTGTTTTAGCACGATCTTTTGCTGATATACCTGTTGTTATTCCTTTTTTTGCTTCAATAGAAACTGTAAAAGCAGTTTTATTTCTAGATTGATTAACAGGTGCCATATAACTAAGTCCCAATTTTTTTGCATGTGTATTATTTAATGTTAAGCAGATTAATCCTCTTCCATACTTAGCCATAAAATTTATTTTTTTGTAATCAACATCTGATGCAGAGAAAACTAAATCTCCCTCGTTCTCTCTATTTTCATCGTCAACTAATATATACATTCCTCCCTTTTTTGAGATAGAAATAATTTTTTCAATGTTACTGAATTTATTTTTTTTCATTTAAAAATTTTTTTACATATTTTGATAGAATATCTATCTCAATATTAACTAAATCGTTTTTTTTTAAATAATATAAATTAGTTAACTTTAATGTGTGGGGAATAACCCAAATTTCAAATGAATTTTTTTTTATTTTTGCAATTGTTAAAGAAACACCATTTATTAATATAGAGGCTTTTTCGACTAAAAATTTCTTAAATTTACTCTCAATTTTAAATTCATAAATTTTCGATTTATCAATTTTTCTAATCGACATTATTTTTGAGACTGTATCGACATGACCTTGGCAAATATGACCAGATATATTTTGTTTATATTTAAGAGGAAGTTCTAAATTTATAATTGATCCTAATTTAATATTTTTAAACTTAGATTTCATAATAGTTTCATTAGAAAGATAGAATTCTAAAGTTTTATTTTTGTATGAAATTAGTGTGAGACAAACTCCATCACAAGCAACAGATATCCCA
>CACPMF010000002.1 GCA_902634935.1 uncultured Pelagibacteraceae bacterium | reverse complement strand
GTTATACAAAATGGGATACAGCGAGAGATCAAGCAGATCCTTGTGACGGTCAAAATTGTTTAAAAGTTAAAGTGGATAGAAACGGTGCTAATAAAATTAACAATTATATTAAAAGTGTCAGACCAGGTGGTGGTACTGATGCAAATACCTGGGCAACAATTGCAGAACAATACTACAATCATAAATCAGAAAGCCCCATAGATAAAAACAGCCCGTGTCAAGGATCTTATGTAATCGTAATCGGTGATGGAGACTGGTACAATCAAGCAGCTGCAATAACAAAAACAAAAAATCTTCTAAAAAAGAAAATCAAAACTTTTACTGTAGCTTATGGAGGTGGAATTAGCCCAAGTGGAATAAGAGCATTTAATGCAATTGCAAAAGCAGGTGGAACAGACAGAGTAATAAAAGCAGACACAACAGATCAATTAAAAGCACAATTGGGTGCTGCAATTAGATCTGTAATTGCTGACAAATTAGCCTTTACTGCTCCGGCAATTACCGCAACAATTGAAGAAGGTGGATCATTATTTCAAGCACAATTTAAATATAAGCAAAATGAGGAATGGCAAGGTTCACTAACAAGAACTGCAATATCTAAAGAAGGTGTTGTTGATGAAAAAGATCCATCTAACTGGAATGCTTCAGATGTGATACCATCTCCTGGTTCAAGAAAAATATGGGGTGAAATTCCAGGTACTGATTACAAAACTGATTATAACAATTATACTGAAGCTAATTCATTATTAATTCAATCTCAACTTGGATTATTTGGTAATGAAGTTGGTGATTATCATAGGGATACACCAAAAGTTGCAGGTGTAACAGGTAATACACGTTGTAGCGCAAAAGGAGATAGTGTTGCAACTATTGCGGATGGAAATGATGATGATGTTAAAGGTTTAATAAGTTTTTCTAGAGGACAAGATTATTTTGATTACGACGGAGATTGTTTATTAAACGAAATAAGAACAGGACCACCAACTGTCGATAAAAATGGAAAAATAATTACAAAAGGAAGAAAACGTTATTTAGGAGATATATTTCATTCTGAAATGGTAATCGTAGGAGCACCTTCTGCTGAAACATCGTTTTCATCGAGTAACCAAGAAGCTTATTGGAGATCTATTAATAATTATGATGCTTGGGCCAAATCTTTAAGTACAAGAGAAGAAAGAATTTATGTTGGAGGTAACGATGGCATGTTACATTCAATTGATAGTAAAACAGGTATTGAAAAATGGGCATTCATACCTCCATTTATAATGCCAAAAATACCTCTTATGGTGAACGAAAATTTGAACAATGAACTTGGAAAACAAAAAGGGGGAACTAACGCAATTTATGGAGTGGACGGATCTCCAGTAGTACACGACATGTTTTTTAAAAGTCCTCTTGGATCTGGAAAACAATGGCACACTATATTAATGGTGCCTTATGGCAGAGGTGGAAATGGTTTTTCTGTTCTTGATATAACAAAACCTGATAAACCGCTTCATTTATACAGTGTTTATAATGACCATATTAAAAATACAGTTCATGTAATGAACCATTTAGGCACTCATTCAGAATACGAGTACATTGATGATACTTATTCAATAATTGATATGGAAGAAAGTATTACAGTTCAAGATAATTATAATAATAACAACAGTATTGATGATGAGTGTAAGGCAGATACAACCACATCATGTTATGAAAGTAAAACGTGGACTTTTCCAGTTGTAGGTGTTCAAAAATCTGATTTAATTATTTCGATAAATAATAAAATTGAAAAAAACTTTACTGTTAATATCGCATCTTCAGGTAAAACTGAAATAACTTTACCAGACCAATTATTTTTTCAAGCAAATGGTGATAAAGCTCAATCTCAAGATACTCTTATTATTAAATTGACAAGAGCTGCAACTCAAAGCTTAAGTCAAAATCTTCCAGCAGAGTATAATTATAGAGAATTGGGAGAAACTTGGTCAGCTCCTAGAATATTTAGATTACCCAATACAGGTGCAGGAGACACAAATATTCTTGATGATATTTATGTCGCTGTTATGGGAGGTGGGTATGGTGGTAGAAATGATGGAGTAGGATCAGCTTTATTTGTTATTAATCTAGAAGATACAATAACTCCAGGCAAAGTAGAGAAGGTAATTGAAGTGTTAGATGATAAAAATATTGATATTGTAAATTCGATACCTGGAAGTCCTGTTGTTATTACTTCAGATACTGCAAGAGGAATAAAGTTTACAGGAGCACTTGTCTACACAAATGATTTTGAAGGAAAGATTACCAAATTTAATTTGACTAATATGAAAGTGGATGCAGCAGGGAGTGCCATTAAACTTTATGATCAATCAACTATTCTGTCGATAGAGGCTAGCAAAGAAAATGGACGGTACCAATATCACTCTATGGATGCAGGAATTGGAAAAACATCTAAAAATTTGTGGCTTTTTTCGGGTACTGGCGATTATGAAAGATTAACGTTTAAAGATACAAAACTTGATAATATTATGTTTGGGTTTAGAGATAAGTTTTATCCAAAATTTCATTCACCTCAAAGATCCACAACTATACTTAATGGACTTGAAAAATGCATGGATACTACAGATGATACCACCGGTGTTAAATGTCCACTTACAACTAAAGCGGTAAGCAGGAAAGCAAGAGCAACGAAAGACCATGGCTGGTTTATAAAATTACCTTCTAGTCAAAAAATAACTGCTGAGCCAACATTGTCAAACGGATTGGTATACTTCCCTATTTTTGAACCATCTGTATCGAAAAATAGATGTAGTTTGGGTCTTGCACTGATATGTGCAGTTGATGATGAGTGTGGAACTAACGTTTCAAAACAATTAAATGAAAATAAATCTCTTAAAAGCCAAACAGTTGATGGAGAGGTCTTCACTGGAAAAACCTGTAAAGCAGTAGGTAAAGGTGTGCTTTCAAGACTCGTGGTATTTGCAAATAAATTGTTTGCAAATATAGCTGGTAAATCTGAACAAGAAAAAACGGATCTTGTAGTTATAGATACAGGAGAATCTGATATAGATAGCTTTAGAAATTCTTGGAGAGATGTAAACTTTTAATCATTATTAAATAACTTTTTTAGCTTATTTTTTACTTTATCTTTATTAGCATCTATCTCCTTTTTTATTTTTTCTTTAATTTTTTGTTCATCAATATTCCTTATTTTATCTAAAGAATTGCTAACATCGCTGGATAACGCTTTATTTTTGACTGATTTTAAAGCCTTATCAAAGAGGTCTTTTAAAACAGTCTTGTAATTTTTACTGTCTTCAGTGTTTCCTACATTATTAAAGCTCATATCTTTAAGACTTATTTGCTGGTTAAAATTTAAATTCTCAGAGTTTGCTGAAATTTTAAAATTTTTTAAGTCTAATTTTTTAACAATAAATTCCTTCGAGCTTGAAGCCTTTTTGTCATTTTTGCTCAGATTTTCTTCTATTGATTTTACATTATCCTCAACTTTTAAACTTCTATTTAGATTGAAATAATAATTTAAATCAATTCCATCTAAAATGATTTCATCAATTTCAATTTTATTACTAAAAATTGATGTTGTGCTTAGTTTTGCAGATGCATTTTTTATTTCTAATAGAATGCCAGGAAAGTCTTTGTTGCTTATTTTTAAATTTTTAATTTTAGCTTTACCGCTTAGGTACCCAATGCTTAGGTCATCAATTTTAGTCTCTCTTTTTAAAGAATTAGATAAATTACTTTCAAGAGAGCTCTTTATAATACTATCACCTATAAATTCAACTAGAATATAAATTATTAAAAAAATAATAATTAATATTGAAATAAGTTTTTTCATTTAAATTATTTTGCTGAAATAAAAGTTCTAAATATCTTTGTCAATTCAATATTTTGATTTTGATATCTAAACCTTTCATAAAGGTTAAAAAACGATTTATATTTCTTTTGATAATCTTGTTTAAGTTTATTATATATTTCTTGATGTGTATCTGAATTCAAAATTTTATTTTGTTTTTTACTAATCACAATAATATAATGTAACATCCATTTTAAAATATTTGCTTTATTGATTTTGAAATATAATTTTAATACCATATAAATTATTAAAGGCGCAAAAATCAAATAAAAAATATTTGAAAATCTTAAATTCGTAATTTCTTTTATAAATGATTTTCTTTTATTGTTGTCATAGGATAATAAATGTTTGGTCCACACAAAGTCTGCATAGTTGAAAAAATATTTTAAGTTTTGAAAAGCTTTTAGTGTAAATAGTGAAGTTGTGTTCTCCTCTGTATTATTAAATAAATTATTATAGCTATTTCTTATATTTGAACCTGGTATAACTGAGGTTGGGTCTATTTGAGTCCACCCTTTCCCATTTATCCAAACTTCTACCCATGCATGAGCATCTTGTTGCCTAAAAACATAAAAATCGCCAACTGTATTTAATTCACCACCATAATACCCAGATACAATTCTACTAGGTATGTTAGCTAATCTTGAAAGCAAAACTAATGTTCCAGCAAAATATTCACAGTATCCCTCTTTGCCTCTTAAGAAAAAATCTGCATAACTATTTTGTGAATTATTTACAGGACTTAAATTGTAATAATAAGAACCATCTGAAAAAGTATTTAAAATATGATTTAGATATTCTATATTAGATTTAGATTGTTTATTATTTTTCACCCAATCTATTAGCTCTTCCGAAACCGATTTTGGCAATAAAGTATAATATTCTAAAAGTTCTTCACCAATTCTATAATCAGCATCATACTTTTGAAATTCTATTTGTATCTTTCGATCAATTGGATCTAAACTTTTATATGTTTGATTAAAAGGATCCTCCCCAATCCTAACATTTTGTTTTGCTAATCTTGAATTGTTTAAGGCTGGTATCCATTTTTTTTTATGAGGATTTAGTATTACCTGATATTTTATATCTATGGCCTTTGCATTGGTTATTTTATATGAGTTTTTGTAATTATTATAAAGATACAGGGGTGATGATGTTCGCCAAGATTTATCCTCTTCCATATAATCAAATATTTTTACCCTAAAATAAAGATCCTGCTTTTTAAAATTTTTGTTCACTAATGTGAAAACTTTTTCATCTGAATTTGCAAAATTTTCAAAAGATCCAAGATTAATAGAGTCAGGAATTCCAAGTGAACTTTTAGATGGATCAAACAATCTAAAATTTATTTCGGCTCTTGGAAAAATTAAATAAAAAATAATAATAAATGGAAAAATACTTAGACCAAAGCCTAAATATTTTAATATATTTTTAAAATTAAAATCCATTACTTCTTTTTGTTGAATTAAATACATATTGATCACTAATAAAACGATAATTGATAATGAAATTAATGAACTCAAAATGTCTTGGCCGCTGATCAAACTTACTACACTAAGCACCATGCAAATTAAATTATAAGATAAAAGATTATTTTTATTATTTAATTCTGCATATTTAACAATTAATAAAACTCCTATACAATTTATGAAAAATTCCTCAGAAAATATATATTGGTTAAATATAAATTGGATATAAAGTAATCCAATTGCATAAATTGATAGTAAAAAACTTTTAAACTTAAAATCTATCCTATTAATTAAAATACTTATAATCGATGTTATTCCCCAAAATATCTTATTAACAAGTGATACATTTTCTGAAATAGATAATAAACAAATTCCTAATAATATGAGAGATAAAAATTTAGTATCGTTAAAATTAATTTTTGACATTCGCTAGGTATTTTAAAATTTGGTAAAATGAATTTTGTGTATGATTGAGGTAAAATGTATTATCTCTATGTTTAATTATAAGTTCTATTTTATTTTTATAATAATAATCGATAATATACGAAACATAGCCTAGTAGATCTTCAAAAGGTATTTCTTTGTAATTATCAAAATTTAAAATTAAGTTATTCTCTTTTTTTGGTTCCTCAAATTTCTTAATATATTTTTTATTTTTAATGATTGATTTCTTCCAAGCAATTTTTGAATAGCTGTCACCCTTTTTATAATCTTCTATACCCTCAAATTCATCGTAAGCTTGACCTTTTAAATTAATGTTAAACTCATTAAGTAAATTAATATTTGGTTGAATTTTTTTTGGAAATACAATTATTTTAGATTTAATGTGAAAGTACCTTTTTGTTCTAATTATCCCAAAAGGATAAGTTGATGTTAGAACTATATTTGGAATTGAAATTGTTCCTCTTTGAAAATATTGATCACTTAGCCGAATTGGATTAAGTTTTTTTGTGAAATTTAAACCTTTCAAATTTAGTTTTTTATAATTTAAATCAATGTTTAATTTCTTTTCATTAATATGATTTATTATTTGAATATCTAATCTTTCATCCTTAGTTGATTCGATATAATAATAATCCAATACACTCATCGATAAATGATTTAAGTTTTGATTTGAGACAAAGATTGAAATAAAAAAAATAAAAAAAATAATTATGGATATGAGTAAACCAAAATTATTCTCATAAAAAACAGAAATTAAAAAACAGAAAAATATAAAAAAGCCAAGACCAACCCCGTTCCAGTTTGGATAAATTATAATTTTACTTCTATTTTTATCTTTAAGTGACCGAATAATAGAGCTTTTAGCTATCCCCTGAATAGTCCTTGCTATCATTTTTGAATACTAATCTTTGATAAAATTTCCTCATTTATGTAGTTTAATTTATCTTCTTGGTTCAGAAATTTTATTCTATGTCTAAATATATATGGAATAATGTCTTTAATTTCTTGGTGTGTTACATAATCCTTACCATGAACAACAGCCCAACCTTTTGCAAGATCAATTATCTGTTTCAAACATCTTGCGGACACATGAATATTCTGGTCTAAAGACTTAATAGTTTCCTCTATTTCAATTACATATTTATAAATTTCGTCACTAACTTTAACCTTTTTTTTTTTAATTTGTAAATCTTCCCAATTTATTGGTTCTGATTTAATTGATAGTAAATCATATCCATTTTTAAGCATGTTAATTTTTTCAATTTCATTTAAATCAGACAATGAATATGAAATCATAAATCTATCTAATTGTGAATCTGGTAGACTGCTAGTACCAGAGGAGTCCATTGGATTTTGAGTAGCAATAACAAAAAAAGGTTCAGGTAATCTATAAGTCTCACCGTCTATAGATACGCTTTTTTCCTCCATTGCCTCCAGGAAAGCACTTTGAGATTTCGGACTTCCTCTATTTAGTTCATCTGCTAAAACTATATTTGTAAAAATTGGACCCTTTTGAAATTCTAATTTCTCATTTTTATAAATATTAAAACCTAAAATATCACTTGGTAGTAAATCAGATGTAAACTGTACTCTTTTAAAACTTAATCCTAAATTCAGTGTAATTGATTTTGCAAATGTAGTTTTACCAGAACCTGGATTATCTTCAATAAGTATGCTTCCTTCAGATATAATTGCTGCAAGTGTGAGTTTAATTCTATCCTCATTACCTACAATTGATTTTGAAATATTTTTAATAATATTATTAAACATTTTGATTAAATTACGAAAAATTTTAGTTTATCTTCAAACAACAAATAAATTAAATTTCCAATTATTATATACGGTCCAAATGGAATTTGTGTAGACATTTTTTTGGTTTTGCGAATTAAATCAGGTAAAACCACTAATAATGCAATTACTGAGGATAAAAATATAACAAATGGAACAGATTCTAATCCAAACCAAAATCCAACTACCGCTAGTAGTTTAGCATCACCTAGACCCATGCCTTCTTTATTTTTAAATTTTTTATAAAAGAAAATAACCCCCCAAATGATTCCATAACCAAAACATCCCCCAATTAAAGAATTAATATAATTTGGAAAAATTTCATTTAAATTTGGATCAAATGATTTTAAAAAACCTATTATCATTAAGGGAAAAGTAACTACATCAGGGATAATAAAATGTTTTAAATCTATAAAAAAAATTATGATTAAAGCTAAAGTTAGAATAAACAAAAGCACTGTTGTTAAAGTTAATCCAAAATAAAAATATTCTATTAAAAAAAATAACGCTATTAGTAATTCGACAATTAAATATTGTGTGGATATTTCTTTATTACAAATTCTACATTTTCCTCTTAATAACATATATGAAATAACTGGAATGTTATCATACCAACTTATTTTTTTTTTGCATTTTGGACAACTAGAGCGACCTGAGATCACTCCTTTATTCTCTGGTAATCGAACTATACAAACATTTGCAAAACTACCCCACAGCAACCCTAATAATAAAACGAAAATAAAGTCCACTTAGGTATTAAAAATTAAAATTTGATGTTTGAAGTTACATGAACAATGCCATCTATCAAGAACTGAACTATTAAAACAGCATCATGAATATGTATGTAAAGATTAGGACTATTTATAATTAACTCCATAGTTGTAAAATTTATCAAAATGGGCTTAAAATGCCAACTAAATAAATGTTTCTATTTAAACCAAAAAAAGTAGAGGAGCCTAAAGCTCAGGTTGAGTCTAAGGCAGATATTGATCTTGAGATAATCATGAAGATGAATCAAGAGTTCGCATCTTCATTAGATTTAGATGATACTTTGAATACTGCTTTAAAAGTTATTATTGAGAGAATTAACGCTCAAGCTGCAAATATTTTTCTTATAAATGAAAAAATAAATAAGTTTGAGTGCATAGCTTCTTTAAATCAAGATTATTTAGATGAATATCAATTGGATTTGAAAGATGGTGTGATGGGTAAAGCTATCAATCAAAAAAAATGTATTAGAGTTGGAGATGTAAGAAAAGATGTTAGGGAAATTGCAGAATTTTATTTCGATCTTGATAATAAAACAAATTTTACAACTTTTTCAGTTTTGTGTTCTCCTTTAATTGCTGCAAATAATTGCATTGGTGTCATTCACTGTCTCAATAAAAAAACTAATAATAAGCTTTTTCAGGAAGAAGATAGACAGTTACTTGAAACATTATCGGCTCCAGCTGCATTTGCAATCAGAAACGCAAAGATGGCAAAAGAAATGATTGAAAAAAATAAAATTCAAAAAGAAGTAGAAATTGTTGGTGATATTCAAAAATCACTTTTATCTAAAAATAAAAATAGCAAATTCCCAATTTCAGGTATCAATATACCAGCAAAAGTAGTTTCAGGAGATTTCTATAATTTTTCTGATTTAGGTGAAGGAAAATATGGTTTTGGGGTTGCAGATGTTTCGGGTAAAGGAATAAAATCATCATTACTTATGTCCAAAGCATCAAGTTTATACAGTTGTTTAAGTAAGACGAATTTTTCTGCTGCTGAATTACTCACTCAATTAAATAATGAAATCTGTGAAACAATTTCCAGAGGTATGTTTGTAACAATGCTTATTGGTATATATGATAGTAATAAAAATGAATTACTATTGTCAAGTGCTGGGCACGAACCTCCAATAATTTTTAATCAAGATGAAAAATTTACTAATTATACCGAGTCGGGTCCTCCATTGGGGATTATGCCAAATACAAAATATACCGAACATTCAATTCCATTTAAAAAAAGTTCTATGTATATTTTTACAGATGGTATTACAGAAATAAAAAACGATAAAGGTGAAATGCTTGGTTCAGAAGGATTTCAATATTATATAAAAAAATATAAAGAAAAGCCAAATGATGAGAGGCTTGAAGTTATTATAAATGAAATTTTAAACAGTGGGCACACACAAAAAGATGATTTAACAATTGTTGTTATTGATAGTAAAAATTAAATGATAGTGTAGTTAAAAAAGTCTTTTATTATTCCCCTTATGTAAGGTTGGTTGCTTACAAAAAACTTGGTTAATTTTTTAAATCCATTTGAACCTTTTTTTGCACTACAAGTTGTATATAATTTATCACTATTTAAAATAATGTAGTTTAGCTTCATTAATTCATTCAATTTTCTAATCACGCTTGCTCTTGGTATTCCTGTTAATTCTGCAATTGTTGTTGGATTTAAACCTTTAGAATTTTCAAGCGTATACCTAGTGATAGTATTTGTATACATATCATGCATTAGACTTGTGTTTTCAGCCTCAATTTTTTCATCCGAATTCTTCATGTTGTAAGCTTGATTGAGCAAACATATGCAAAAAACCATTACATTTTCATAGTTTAGAAATACATCTTTAAACCTAAGAATTAATTCTATTTGAAAATTTAAGAAATCATTCCAATAATGTGTATAATTTTTTTTAATTTCTTTTTCAAAATATTCACTATTTTGTGATTTAAAATTACTGTTTATTTTAAGATATTTAGATGAAGTTGATAAAAGGTTTGAAAAATTTTGTATACTAACTATTGGCTTTTGATATGTAAAAGCATTACTTTGAATAGTAATTTTTTTTTTATCTCTGACAATAATTCCATCTCTTGTAAGTTCATTCAATTTTCTCCTTGCGGTTTCTTTTGATAGTTTTAGCTCTCTGACAATTTCACTTATACTTATTTTCTCTATCTCAAGGGATTTGTTTGAATAAAATTCATCAAAACTTATATTAAAAAAATGCTTATTATAAAATGAAAGCGTTTTATTTACCAAGTATGCCAAAATTACATATTTATCTATATCTTTAAAAGCATTGTAAGCATTATGAAACCATCCAAATTGTAATTGATAGTATTTTAACATCATATCCTCATAATTTTTATCACAAGCCTCATTAACACTTTCAATTGAAATAATATTAGAAATATTTGGTTTTAAATTACTCATAAATTGTTTTTTTTTGAATTTTTACGTATATGAAATAAATAAGCACAAATAAGTATTGTAAAAGTGCGTATGCAGCCACAGGGAAAAGAAATTTAGTATTATCAAATATTAGGGCCCCTATAACTATCCCAATACCACCATTTTGCATTACAGTTTCAACTACGATTGTTATTTTATCTTTGTGATTTAATTTAAACAATTTTGTCAAAAAAATACTCATGTAAAATGCGAAAAAAAATAACAATACTGTTTTAATTCCAGCATATTTAATATACTCTGGAATTAAGTATAGATCTTGATAAACCGCTATCCCGATAATCGATAAAAATACAAGAGCTGAAATTTTATCGAAAATTGGATCAATTTTTTTTGAAAAATTATAAAATATAGTATTAAAAATAATTCCAAGAAACACGGGAATAGTTACAATTGCAAATAACTTTAAAGAAGCGCCTATAAGACTTGTATTAAAAATTATAATACTTGTATCCTGGATCACTACCAGAAAGTAAATTTTAATTATAATTGGTATAGTTAAAAATGCAATTAAGGATGTTACTGCTGTTAGAGATATAGACAATGCTACATTGCCACCCATTTTTTTGGTTAAAAAATTGGAAGTTACAGCACTAGGTAAACAAGTTATTAAAACTATTCCTACTTTAGCTTCAACTGGAAAAGGTATTGTCAATGCTATGATGAAACCAATTAAGGGCATACCAATAAGTTGTGTAACCAAACCCAAATAAAAGCTTAATGGATTTGAGGCGATTGCTTTGAATGCAGATGTCTTGATTGAAAGTGCTAGTGAAAACATAATAAAAAACATGCCTGCTGGTCCTGCTAATTTTACGAATTCCATAAAAACTCAAAAACTTATAATGAAGATGATTTATAAAAGCTAGTAATTTGAAATTTGATCCTGGCTATAAATTTTACAGCTCATTACGATACTTAGGCCTAGCATTATTGATAACATTGAAGAACCACCATAGGACATTATTGGTAAAGGAGCCCCAACAATTGGCAGTAATCCTAAAACCATTGATATATTAACAAAAATATATAGAAAAATTGCAGAGGCAAACCCAAAGCAGAAAAGTTTTGAAAAGAAGCTTTTTGTATAAATACCAATACTTATAATTCTGTAAATTAATAATATGTATAATAATAGAAGCATAATAGATCCGATAAAACCAAATTCTTCTGAAAAAAGTGTAAATATAAAATCTGTATGTTTTTCTGGCAAAAATTCCAAATAACTTTGCGTCCCTTTTAAAAAACCTTTACCAAAAAATCCTCCAGAACCTATAGCAATTTTTGACTGTATAATTTGGTATCCCGCACCAAGTGGATCTCTGTCTGGATTGAAAAAAGTCAATATTCTAGATTTTTGATAAGGTTTCAACAGAGAAACTGCGAAGGGTAGAGAAACAATTAATAATAATGCGGAGTAGACAAAATATTTAATATTTAAACCTGCTAACCAAATTATTATTACTCCAGTTCCAGCTATTAAAATAGATGTTCCAAGATCAGGTTGTTGTAATACCAAATAACAAGGAATGAGGAGTAAAATTAATGGCACTAAAATAAATTTATAATTTTGAATTTCTGCAGTTTGAATTCGATGATAGTATCTTGCAAAACAAACTATTATAGCAATTTTCATTATTTCAGAAGGTTGAAGATTTAAAAAATAAAGATCCAACCATCGTCTTGAACCGGATGCCATAAGACCAAAAAATAAAGTTATAAATAAAAGGGATACACAAACTGCATAAAAAAAATAAGCATTTTTATACCAAAATGTAATTCTAACAAATGATAAAACTAAAAACATTCCAAAAAATACCAAAAGTCTAATCAAATGATTTTTAGTATAAAATGAAAACTCGCCTCTTTCAGTAGAATAAATTGCAAAAACACTAATCGCGCCAATTAGCATAATTATTAATATTAAAAAATAATCTACAGATTTTAATTTTTCAAATAATGAATAATTTCGTGTATTTAATCTTTCAGTTAACATTATGCTAAACTTGTGCTTCCTTTTTTGATTTGTTCTCTTAGAGAATGACGGTCAATGATCTTTTTAATTAATTTACTTGCAAGAGGTGCTGCACCACTACTTCCAGATCCTCCATGCTCTACTAAAACACTTATAGAATATCTTGGATTTTTATATGGAGCGAATGCTATGAATAATGCATGATCTCGATTTTTATACTCTATTTGGGATTGATCTAAATCAAGCTTTCTTTCTTCTTCAGTAATTCTTTTAACCTGTGATGTTCCAGTTTTTCCAGCAAATTGATATTTTGTATCGTCATATCTTGATTTGTAAGAAGTTCCATATTGCTCATTAGTTGAACCAAACATCGCATCTTTTATAAATTTAATATTTTCAGGATTTCTATATAATCGCTCATATAATTTATAATCTCTATCAACTAAAAATTTTTCATCGTTTGAAAAATCTGCAGTTTCGTTAACAAATTGTTTCGCAATTTTAAGTCTCACACTTTCATAATTAATGCTTTCATCTTGAATAATATGGGGTTTTATTTTGTATCCTCCATTTGCAATTTGAGCTGTCATTAAGCATAATTGTAGCGGTGTTGTTTGAATATACCCCTGACCTATTCCATTTATTACTGTTTCACCTAAATACCATGATTTGCCAATTGCATTTTTCTTCCAAAATGTATTTGGAACTACCCCTTTTTTTTCATCAAAATACAGGTCTTTTAAAATATTTGACCCAAGACCGTAACGCTTTGCAATGATTGCAAGTCTATCAACCCCCAACAATCTAGCCATTTCATAAAAATAAATATCACAGGATTGCTTAATTGCATTTCTAAGCCTCATGTAACCATGTCCCTTTTTTTTCCAGCAGTGATATTTAACACCATATAATTCGTAAGGATGCTTATGGCCTTTACATAGAATGGGTCTCTCAGGATCAATGGTTCCAAACTCCAAAGCTGCAAGAGCAACTAAAGGTTTAAAAGTCGAGCCAGGGGAATATAATCCAGCAATTGATTTGTTTACTAATGGTTTTAAAGGATCATCTCTAATCTCTCCCCAATCTTTGTGACCAATGCCATGTGTAAATTTGTTTGGATCATACGTAGGAGAAGATGCCATTGCAATTATTTCTCCTGTATAAATATCCATAGCAGAAATTGATCCTGCTTTTCCTTTTAAAAGTTCTTGTGCTAATTGTTGTACTTCAAGATCAATAGTAAGCTTAATTTTCTCACCTTGTGTTTCTTTTATATAGTCAATCTGACTAATTCTTTTTCCAGAGGAATTAACCTCATATCTTTTAATTCCATATTTTCCAATAAGCTCTGTTTCTTTAGCATATTCAATACCTGATTTTCCTACTTTCAATCCTGGAACTAAATTTTCTTTAATGACATCTTTTCTCTCAATATCTTTTTGACTTGCTGCTCCGACATATCCTACTACATGGACTAATGAATCTTTGTACGGATAAAATCTTGAGGATGAAACTACTGGTTTAACTCCTTCCAACTCATGAAGATATAAATTCAGTTTTGAAAATTGTGTCCAATTTAAATTATCAGATGCAACTAGAGTATCCCAAGGTTTAAGCCTTTCCTTTTCTCTGTAAATTTTTTTTAACTCATTATTTGATAATTCTAAAATATTTTTGAGTTTAAAAATAACTTCATTAAAATCTTTGATCTGATCCAAATCTAAGTGAACTTGAAATACTCTATCGTTATCGGCAAGAATATTATTAAAATGATCTACTATAAATCCTCTTTGTGGAGGTGTTTTCCATTCCCTAATTCTATTTTTATCTGAAAGAAGTTCATATTTTTCTCTATCGGAAATTTGTAAGCTGTACAATCTTGATGTAATACCTCCAATCAACAATAATTTTGCTGCAGCTAACATAAAAACTCTTCGTGTAATCAATCTGCTTTTTTCAATGCTACTTGCTCTATTTTGCATTTTCTTGCCTTATGTCTATTAAATAAATTTGATTAAAAATCTTTGAAAATAAAGGATACACCAAAAAAGTTAATATAGAGGAAAACATTAAGGTGCCGTATCGAATTGGCATATCAAAAATAATTGTCAAAATAGTATAGTGTAATGAGCTTATTATTAAAATTGCTACAATAAAAAATCCCCAATCATATAATAAGTTAGGAAGTAGAGTTCTAGCTCTTATGAACAATGCAAAAGTACAAAGTAACATATAATTTATTGATGAGATACCAATTGGAAAATTTTGTACAACATCATTTATAATTCCTGCACAGAATACTAAACCATATCCTAGTCTTTCGGGTTTTTTTAAAATCCAAAAGAAAATCAAAATATAGATAAAGTTAAACGAAAAACTTATATTAAATAAAAAAAAGGATAAATCAAAACCAGTAAAGGCGATAAAAAATAACAACAAAATAGGGAAACTGTGAATGAGGTTTTTATATGCTTTTTTTGGAAAAGATAATGCCATAATTAGTTGTTAACTCTTATAAATTTCAATTGATTATAATTCACAAAAAAATCAACATATCTTTTACCATCATCAATTTTGACTTTTCCTACTGGTATTGCTGGAGAAATTATTCCATCAACGCCTGATGTATAAACAATTGAACCCTCCCTTATTTCATTTATCTTTGGCAAAAACTCCAAATCTGCGAAAGAATTATTTCCATTACCAGATAAAATTGCATTAACTCCACCTGGTTCTATTACCACAGGAATCTTACTGTTCAAATCTGATGCAAGTAGAATTCTTGATGTTAACAAATTTACATTTATTATTTTTCCAACAAAATAAGATTGATCTTTCACAGCAACACCTAATTTAATTCCATGCTTGTAACCTTTATTTATTATCATAGATTTTAAAAAAGGGCTTTGCTGATCAAGTAGAACTTTTGCCAACAAATAATCCTCTGAATATATATTTCTTTCATCAATAAGTTTTTTTAGTCTAATATTTTCAGATTTATAAAACTCTATTTCATTTTTTATTTTTTCAATTTCAAAATTTTTTACTCTTAAAATTTGAAATTCCTCATACATATTAAGATGATCTTGAATTAAGTAATATTGATCTTTCACGTATACAAACGGCGCTGAAACCAAAAATGATCCTTTAAATATTAAATCCTTAGTAATAGATCTAAACTTATTTATAGGACCTGATTTAAAATACTCTAAGGATAAAACTAAAATTGAAATTATTAAAAGGGTAAATAAAGAAAAGTTTTGACGTGTACCTTTTTTTAAAAAAGCTGATCGAATAGCAATTATAAAATCATCTCTACCCGATTCTGCTGCCATAGTATTTTAATACTCAGATAATACAGTAGAAAATATTTCTTCTTGATCTAGTGCTTTTCCTGTTCCAATTGCAACACATGATAACGGATCATCTGCTATATTTACTGGTAATCCTGTTTCTTTAGAAAATCTTTTATCAATATTTTTTAATAAGGATCCACCACCTGTCATTGTAAGACCCATATCAACTAAGTCTGCTGATAATTCAGGAGGCGTGTGTTCTAAAGCTTTTTTAATTCCAGAAACTATATCTTTTAGAATTGGATTAAGGGCCTCTGCAGTATCTTCCTCGGAAATATTAACTTCTTTAGGGGTTCCTGATCTTATATCCCTACCTTTGACTGCGTAAGTATTATTATTTGTTGGAATTGCTGTTCCAATATCTTTTTTAATTTTTTCAGATGTACTATCTCCGATCATTAAATTATATTCTTCTCTCATATAATCTCTCAAGGAATTATCCATTGCATCACCTGCAACTCTTAAAGACTCGGAGTAAACAACTCCACCTAAAGACATAACAGCAATCTCAGTTGTTCCACCACCTATATCAATAACCATTGAACCAGTTGCTTCAGAAATTGGAAGTCCAGCACCAATCGCAGCTGCAATAGGTTCTTCAATTAACTGAACTCTTCTTGCACCAGCAGCAAGGGCACTATCTTGAATTGCTTTTCTCTCAACTGGAGTTGAGCCGGTTGGAACGCAAATTAAAATTCTTGGATTTGCTAAAGTTTTTTTATGAACCTTTTTGATGAAGTGTTTAATCATTTCCTCTGTAACAATAAAATCTGCAATCACTCCATCTCTTAACGGTCTAATAGCTTGAATATTTCCAGGTGTTCTTCCCAACATCGTCTTTGCTTCATCACCCACTGCTAAAACTGACTTTTTTCCTTTGTTATCAACAACTGCAACGACAGATGGTTCATTTAAAACAACTCCTTTTCCCTTTAAAACAACAAGAGTATTAGCTGTTCCAAGGTCAATTGCCATGTCTTGGCTCCAAAATTTTTTAATCGATCCTAATATTTGCATTCCCTTATATTCCTTTCATTTGTTTATTCTCAAATTGCTCCTCAGGAGCTGTCTTCTCTCTTTTAATAATCATTTTATTTAAAGAATTTATATATGCATTTGCTGAAGCAACTAATGTATCAGTATCTGCTGCTTGACCAACAGTCGTTTTGCCATTTTCCTCAATTTTTACACTCACCGTTGCTTGTGCATCAGTTCCCTCTGTTACAGCATGAACTTGGTAAAGCTGTAAATTTACATCATGAGGGTAAAGTTTTTTAATACATTTAAATATTGCATCTACTGGCCCATCTCCTGTCTCTGATGTTTTTTTTACATCACCAAAAACATCCAAAGTCATTTCTGCTTTTTGTGGTTCACCTGTGCCAGCAAATACTTTTAAAGATTTTAAATTTATCGCATTAACTTTGTTATCAATAATTAAACTATCATCAATTAATGCTATTATATCCTCGTCATAAACATGTTTTTTCTTATCAGCTAAGACTTTAAATTTTGCAAATGCATTACTTACTACATCATCTGTTAAATCCGGATAACCTAATGAATTTAGTTTATCTTTAAATGCATGACGACCAGAATGTTTCCCCATCACCAAAGATGTTTGTTTTACACCAACGCTTTCGGGTGTCATAATTTCATATGTTTGTCTGTTCTTTAACATTCCATCTTGATGAATTCCTGCTTCATGTGCGAATGCATTTTTACCAACAATAGCTTTATTGTATTGAACAGGAAAACCTGTTGCATTTGAAACAATTTTTGATGCTTTACTTAAAAGAGTTGTATTAATCCCAGTATCATAAGGCATCAAATCTGGTCTTGTTTTAATTGCCATTACCACTTCCTCTAAAGCTGCGTTGCCTGCTCTTTCTCCTAGTCCATTAATGGTACATTCAATTTGTCTAGCCCCTGCTTGAACACCAGCAAGTGAGTTTGCTACCGCTAATCCTAAGTCGTTGTGACAATGAGTTGATAAAATGGCTTTATCAATATTTGGAACTTTATTTAACAATGTTTGAATTATAGTTGTAAATTCAGAAGGTATTGTATATCCAACAGTATCAGGAATATTTATAGTTTTTGCACCACATTGAATTGCAAGTTCAACAGTTTTACACATATAATCCATATCAGTTCTTGTTCCATCTTCACACGACCACTCCACATCATCAGTAAATTTTCTTGCATATGTTACATGCTCTTTAATAGATTCATAAACCTCCTCTGGAGATTTATTAAGTTTGTGTTTCATATGTAATGGACTTGTTGAAATAAATGTGTGAATTCTAAATCTTGGAGCATGTTTTAATGCTTCATAACAACGATCTATATCTTTTTTAGAGTGTCTAGATAAACCAGCTGGTATAGAATTTTTTAAAATTTTACTTACTTCTGTTACTGCTTCAAAGTCTCCAGGAGATGCAATTGGGAAACCAGCTTCAATAATATCAATTCCTAATTCATCAAATACTCTAGCGATCTGAATTTTCTCCTCCAAACTCATTGATGCACCTGGTGACTGCTCACCATCTCGCATAGTAGTATCGAATATATATACTTTGTCTTTATCGGCCATAAAATGTAAACTTATTATCGGCATGCATCATACATGCTCTCGTTCAGATTGCAAAATAAATTGGTTCTAAAGACCCAAATTAATCGAAATGATTCTATTTCTTATCACTATCTACTAATTTCTTTTTAGCAATCCAAGGCATCATTGCTCTAAGTCCTGCTCCAACCTTTTCAACTGGGTGTTCTGCAAGTTTTGCTCTAGTTGCAAGGAAGTTTTTTTGGCCATTTTTGCATTCATCCATCCACTCTTTTGTGAACTTACCAGATTGAATATCTGCTAACACTTCCTTCATTCTTTTCTTTGTTTCCTCTTTATTAATTATTCTAGGTCCTGATTGATACTCACCATATTCAGCCGTATTCGAAATAGAATAATTCATATTAGCAATTCCACCTTCGTAAATTAAATCAACAATTAATTTTACCTCATGTACAGTCTCAAAATACGCCATTTCAGGTTCGTAACCAGCTTCGACTAAAGTTTCATATCCATTTTTAATTAACTCTACCAATCCACCACAAAGAACAGTTTGCTCTCCAAATAAATCAGTTTCAACTTCATCTTTAAAAGTTGTTTCAATAATTCCTGATCTGCCACCACCTACAGCTGATGCATAAGACATTGCAAGATCTCTTGCCTTACCAGATCCATTTTGATGGACTGCAAAAAGACATGGTACACCTCCACCTTTTTCAAACTCAGACCTTACTAGGTGGCCAGGTCCTTTTGGGGCAACCATAAAAACATCTAAATCTTTTCTAGCTTTAATTAAATCGTAGTGAACATTTAAACCATGAGCAAATGCGATTGATTTTCCCTCTCTAACTCTTTGTTCAATATGATTTTTATAAATTTCTGCCTGTAATTCATCTGGAGTTAAAATCATTACAACATCAGCCCATTCAGCAGCATCAGATAAATTCATTACTTTTAAACCTTTAGATTCTGCTTTCGGTGCACTTGATGATCCTTCTCTTAAAGCTACAACTACCTCTTTAACACCACTATCTCTCAAATTTAAAGCATGAGCGTGTCCTTGACTTCCATAACCGAAAATAGCAATTTTTTTGTCTTTAATTAAATTTACGTCCGTGTCTTTTTCGTAAAACATTTTCATAGTTTTTCTCCTTAATTATTTAAATACTTTTTCACCTCTAGTCATAGCTACCGCTCCAGTTCTAGATATACTTATTAGACCATATTTTTTTAAGTTATTTGCCATTTTATCTATTTCTCTTCTAAGCGCTGTTATTTGGACAACTTTAGATCTATTCGTGGTATCCAATATTACAGCATTATACTTTTTACAAGCATTAATGGCTTTATCAATTTTTCCATTAGTTCCAACAAACTTAAAAAGGGCCATTTCTTTAAATATCACGTTTTTATCTTCACGTTTAAAGTCAGCTACTTTATGGACTGGGACTAGCTTTTTAAGCTGTAGTTTAATTTGGTCAACTACTTGTGGTGTTCCTGTTGTAACAATTGTTATTCTTGAAATGTTTAATTTTTGATCAATTTCAGCAACTGCCAAAGATTCAATATTATAACCTCTTCCAGAAAATAAACCTACAACTCTTGCTAAAACACCAGCCTCATTATCAACCCATACCACAATAATATGAGTATCTAATTTCTCTTTTCTTCCAGCAACGCTGTATGCAGATTTTGATTTTGGCATTAAACGAGCGTTCTTCCTTTGCCTGTAATTTTATTCTCTTTCTTATCTTTTGGACCTAAAATCATTTGATTATGAGGTTTGCCAGAAGGTATCATAGGGAAGCAATTTTCCTGTTTATCAACTAAACAATCAAAAATAACAGGCCTATCTGTATTTAACATTTCTATAATCTTATCGTCTAATTCTTCAGGTGTTTTAGCTCTAATACCAACGCATCCGTATGCCTCTGCCATTTGAACAAAGTCTGGAAGCGCAGCAGTGTAACTTTCAGAATAATTTTTGTCATGAAGCAATTCTTGCCATTGTCGAACCATTCCCATGTATTCATTATTTAAAATAAATATTTTTATTGGTAAACTATATTGTACAGCAGTAGACATTTCTTGCATCGTCATTAATACAGATGCTTCTCCTGCAATATCAATTACTAACTTTTGTGGATGTGCAATTTGAACTCCAACAGCTGCAGGCAGACCATATCCCATTGTACCCAATCCTCCAGATGTCATCCATCTATTTGGTTTATTAAATTTATAGTGTTGCGCAGCCCACATTTGATGTTGTCCAACTTCAGTGGTTATAAAAGTATCTTTATCTTTTGTAAGTTCATACAATCTTTCAATTGCATACTGAGGTTTAATTGTTTCCTCACTACTAATATAATCTAAAGATCTTTTTGATCTCCATTTTTGAATTTTTTCCCACCACTTAGATGTTTTTTGTTTATTAGATTTTATAAAATTTGCTTTTGATTTCTTTAAAGTTTTCAAAGTAGATGTAATTACTGATTTAACATCTCCAACAATGGCAAGATCTACTTTAACATTTTTATTAATTGATGACGGATCTATGTCGATATGAACTTTTTTAGATTTAGGAGAAAACTCATCTATTTTCCCTGTAATCCTATCATCAAATCTTGCACCAATATTGATCATCAAATCACATTCATACATTGCATTATTTGCTTCATACGTTCCATGCATTCCTAGCATTCCTAAGAATTGATTATCATCACCTGGAAAAGATCCTAATCCTTGTAGTGTTGTAGTTATTGGAAAACCAGTTGTATAAACTAATTCTCTAAGTAATTCACTAGCCTTAGGACCTGAATTAATAACACCCCCACCTGTATAAAATATGGGTTTGGTCGCTTTGCTCATTAGATCAACTAATTCATCAATGTTATCTTGACTAAAATTATTATGACTTGCACCATTTGATTTACTTTTTCTTTTAAATTTTTTGTAAAGTGTTTTTTGAAATTGGATATCTTTTGGAATATCAACAAGCACTGGACCTGGTCTTCCTGTTGTAGCAACTTCAAAAGCTTTATGCATAACTTCTGCTAAATCGTTTATATCTTTTACTAGCCAATTATGTTTTGTGCATGGTCTTGTAATACCTGTAGTATCACATTCTTGAAATGCATCTGTTCCAATTAAGTGTGTTGGAACTTGTCCAGAGATACAAACCAAAGGTACACTATCCATATAAGCATCTGTTAATGCTGTAACTACATTTGTTGCACCTGGTCCTGATGTTACAAGAACGACACCTGGCTTTCCGGTAGATCTTGCATAACCTTCAGCAGCATGACCTGCACCTTGTTCGTGTCTTACTAAAATATGTTTTACGGAGTTATGATTTTTTAACTCATCATATATCGGAAGTACTGCGCCGCCTGGATAACCGAAAATATGAGATACATCTTGATCTTCAAGACATTTAAATACGATCTCAGCTCCAGAAAATAATTTTGGCATTCAACCAATCTAGCTGAAGTTGTGCTTAAAGGTCAAGTTTAAGAGTGTTCAAATTAGATTTTTTTAAAAATTTTTTTAGGTCTTTGGAGCTAATTATATTCCAGTTCGACATCTGACCTCTGGCCCAAGTCCTTTGTCTTTTAGCGTATTGCCTAGTTTTTATAGTAATTTTCTCAATAACATCATTGAGATCTAATTTTTTTTCTAAATGTTCTTTAATCTCAGCAATACCAATTACCTTATTAGAGCTATTATCTTTCTTAATTTTAAGTTTTAAAATTCTTTTGACTTCATTAATTGCCCCATCTTTTAACATTTGTTCTGATCTAGAAGCTATTCTCTTAATCAATTCATTTCTTGGATAATCAATATAAATTTTAAAAAATACCTCATTTTGAAACTTTGATTTTGTATTTTTAAACCAATCATATAAAGATTTTTTTGTATGATACTTTACTTCATATGCTCTCATTGATCTTTGAACATCAGTTTCAATAATTTTATTTTTAATATTAGGATCTAGTTTCAAAAGTTTTGAATAAAATTTTTTTTGCCCAATTTTTTTTTGTAAATTTCTTATCTTATTTCTAGTTTTAAGAGGAATATTTGGAATTTTGACCAATCCATCAGTAATCGCTTTAAAATAAAGTCCTGTTCCACCAACAAGTATTGGAATTTTATTTCTTGATTGAATTTCTTTTATTTTTTTTTGACAATGATTTAGCCACTCACCTGTTGAAAATTTTTTTGTGACATTTAAAAAACCATATAAGTGATGTCTAATTTTTTGATAATCTTTTTGTTTAGGTCTTGCAGTTAAAATTCGAAGTTCTTTATATACCTGCATACTATCAGCATTAATAATTTCTCCTTTAATTTTCTTAGCAAGGCTTATCGCAAAATTTGATTTACCAGATGCTGTGGGTCCTGAGATTAAAATGATTTTGGACTTAAGGTCCATTAATCTAGTTTAACACCAATATATCTTCTTTGATTTTGGTTGTTATAAATTGCAATTAGTAAAGTTTTCTCTGAACTTCTTGTAGCCATTTTTACAATATTTTCTAAGTCACCTATTGTATTAATTTTTTTCTTTTGAGCTTCAACTATGATATTACCTGTTTCTAAATAATTTACTGGGCTATCTTGAGCAATTTTAGTTATAACAACTCCTTTAACATCTTTTGATAATTTTCTATCTTCAATATCTTTTCTATCTAGTAATCTTACAGTAATTTTTAGTCCTTCAATTTCAACTTCCTTTGGTTTTTCAGTAATTATGGTTTGTTCTTTAAAATCTTCCGAGGTCTCAAGTCTTCCTAATATTATTTTTTTAGTGATCTCTCTTTTATTTCTCCAAACTTTAACAACTACTTTTTTTCCAACATCTGTTTGAGCAACTATTTTTGGAAGTTCAACCATTTCTTTAATGGGTTTTCCATCAAACTCTAAAATAATATCTCCTGCTTTAATACCACCTTTGTCAGATGGGCTTCCATCTGCAACACTTGCAACTAAAGCACCTCTTGGTTTATCTAATTTTTCAACGTCAGCAATTTCTTTTGTGACAGTTTGAATTCTAACACCTAACCATCCTCTTTTTGTTTCACCAAATTCTATTAATTGTTTTATAACTCTATCTGCACTATTTGAAGGAATTGCAAATCCAATTCCAATAGATCCAGATTGTCCTAAAATTGCTGTATTAATTCCAATTACATCTCCACTCATATTAAATAATGGTCCGCCAGAATTTCCCTGGTTAATCGATGCATCTGTTTGAATAAAATCTTCGTATCTTGATAATCCAATTGATCTATTTCTTGCTGAAATAATTCCTGCTGTAACAGTTCCACCTAAACCAAATGGATTTCCAATTGCAATAACCCAATCTCCAATCCTTGCTTTATCAGAGTCGCCAAATTTGACTGGTATAAATTTTTCATCACTTTCTATTTTTAAAACGGCTAAATCCATTCCTGGATCTGCTCCTAAAATTTTTGCTTTGAACTCTTGATCTCCATTTACTCTTACAAAAACATCCTCAGCACTCTGAATGACGTGGTTATTAGTAATTACTATTCCATCATCACTAATTATAAATCCTGATCCTAATGCACTTGTTTTTCTCTCTTGAGGCGTGCCAAAATCTTTAAACATATCCTCAAATGGTGATCCTGGGGGAAATTGGAACGGAAAAGGGTTTGATCTTGTTGTAATTGTTGTTGTTGTTGAAATATTTACAACTGATGGCATTAATCTTTCAGCTAAATCAGCAAATGAAGCTGGGATTTCTTTAGCATTAGATACTATTGAGAAATTTAGACAAAAGATAAGAAGAACTAATGACTTTAAATATTTTTTCATGACTTTAAGTACCAAATAATTAAAAACCCTATAACTGCAAATACCAATCCACCTGTTCGAAGCTGACTGTCATTCACCTCATTTAATTTTGACAGCATATTTTTCATTTTTGATGGAAATATGGCATATAAAATTCCCTCAATGAACAAGAACAGACCAAATGCAATGATCAATTCCTTCATAGGATTAGGTTATTCTGATTTAGGTTTTATATTTCCAAAAAATTTAAAAAATTCACTATCAGGAGATAAAATCATTGACGTTTCTCCTGCATTAAATGCTTTACCGTATGCTTGCATAGATCTATAGAAAGCAAAAAACTCTGGATCTTGACCGAAAGCATCAGCGAAAATTTTATTTCTTTGACCATCCCCTTCCCCCTTCATGATCTCCGACTTTTTCTGAGCATCGGCTAGAATTACTGTTACTTCTTTATCTGCAGTCGAGGTAATAGTTACAGCCATCTCAGCACCTTTTGCTCTAAATTCTTTTGCTTCTCTCTCCCTTTCAGTCTGCATTCTTCTAAAGATTGCATCACTGTTAGCTTGTGGAAGATCAGCTCTTTTAATTCTTACATCAACAATTTTAATACCAAAGTTTTCAGCTTCATTATTTACACCTTCTTGGATTAATGCCATTTGTTTTGTTCTATCTTGAGATAAAAGTGTTTGAAGTTCTTGTTGACCAAGAACGTTTCTTATTCTTGAATTTATAATTGTTGAAAGTCTTGATCTTGCAACTCTCTCATTTCCAACTGAAATATAAAATTTTAATGGGTCTACTATTTGAAATCTTGCAAAAGCATCAACAATTAACCGTTTTTGGTCAGATGCAATTACCTCTTCTGGTGGAGTATCTAAATTTAAAATTCTTTTATCTAAAAATACTACGTTTTGAATAAATGGTATTTTAAAGTTTAAGCCTGGTTTTAACAATATTCTTTTAGGATCACCGAATTGAAGAACAATTGCTTGATTTACTTCTTTTACTATAAAAATAGAAAAGAATATCGTTGCAGCAATTACAATTATAATCGGGATTAAAATTTTTCCAGCTTTCATTTAATTATTTTCCGCCTTTTTAAGTTCAGGAAGTGGTAAATAAGGTACTACTCCTGATCCAGAATTTTTGTCGATTATGATTTTATTAATGTCTCCTAAAACTGTTTCCATAGTCTCTAAAAACATTCTTTCTTGTGTTACTTGTTTAGCTTTTGCATACTCATTATAGATTGCTAAAAATCTGCTTGCTTCACCCTCTGCTTTAGCAACAACCTCTTTTTTATATGCTTCTGCTGCTTGTAAAATTTTTTGCGCCTCTCCCCGTGCTCTTGGGATCACATCATTCGCATATGCTTCAGCTTCATTTTTAGATCTTTCCATATCAGCTCTTGCTGCCTGAACATCTCTAAATGCATCAATAACTTGATCTGGTGGATCCGCTTTTTGCGTTTGAACTTGTGTAATTTGAATACCTGAAGTGTATTCATCTAAAATTTTTTGAATAATTGTTTGAGTTTCCGTCTCTATTACTGATCTTCCCTCTGTTAAAATCGGTTGAATGTTTGATCTTGCTATCACTTCTCTCATGGCAGTTTCTGCGGCTGCTTTTACAGTTCCTTCTGGATCTTGAATTTTAAATAAGAAATTTCCTGCATCTTTAATTACCCAAAATACTGAAAAGTCAATGTTAACAATGTTTTCATCACCAGTTAACATTAAGCTTTCTTCTGGCACATCAGCAACACCGCCAGATGAAAATCCGCTATCTCTTTCAGATCTAAAACCAATATCCATTCTGTTTACTTTTGTAACTTTTGGTGTAATCACACTTTCAATTGGATATGGAAAATGATAATTTAGACCAGGTTGTGTAGTGTTTACAAACTTTCCAAATCTTAAAACAACTCCTTGTTCATCTGGAAGGACTCTATAAAGTCCACTAAGTCCCCAAAGCGTAACTATAATAAGTAATCCAACAATAATTGGTTTAGACCCACCTTTGCCACCACCTAAAAATCTATTCAATAAACTTTGAATTTTTTTAATGACTTCATCAATATCAGGCGGAGTTGGACCTCTTCTAAATCCACCGTTACCTCCACCACCTCCTGGAGGGGTGCCCCATGGGCTTTGATTTCTGAAATCATTCATACGACACTCTATATAGTGTCTTTATTGCTAAAAACAAGGTAATGGTATTTTAATGAATGACAAAAAAGTAGGCCTTAGTGACACAATGAAGGCTAAAACTGAGCCAAAAAGCTTTCAAAAAAACCCTATACCAGGCACAAAATTTACTATTGCAATCTCAAGTGCAAAAGGTGGAGTTGGTAAATCTACTTTTGCAACGAATATTGCTTTAGCTTTAAAAAAAGTTGGATGTAAGGTTGGATTGTTGGATGCAGATATTTATGGCCCATCTCTCCCAAAATTATTTTCAATTAATGAAAAACCTGAAAGCGATGGTCAAACCTTAAAGCCGATAATTAAGTATGATATCCAATGCATGTCTATTGGTTTTTTAACTGATGAGCAAACACCAATGATTTGGCGTGGTCCAATGGTAACAAGTGCAATTAAAACATTTACTCAAAAGGTTGCTTGGAAAGATTTAGATTTTATTATTGTTGATATGCCACCAGGAACAGGAGATACCCAATTAACATTTGCTCAAGAAATAAATATGGATGGAGCAATTATTGTTTCCACTCCTCAAGAAATTGCTCTTCAAGATGTTAAACGAGGAATTAGAATGTTTGATAAATTGAAAGTAAAAATAATTGGGTTAATAGATAACATGAGCCATTTTGTTAGTGATGATGGAAAAAAATATGCAATCTTTGGTGAAGGTGGGGTTAAGAGGACTGCAGATGAGTTTCAAAAAGAATTTTTAGGTGAAATACCAATTAATTCAGAAGTTGGAAAGCAAGGTGATTTGGGATCTCCAATAGTTGAAAGCAAACCCGATCATGAAATTTCTAAGATTTATTTGGAATTTGCAACTAAAATTAAATCAAATTATCTTTAAGATCAAAAGCTTCCATCAATTCATTCCATTCTCTTTTAGAAAGTCCTGATTGATCCATGTCAACTTTATCGCCTTTAATTAGTTTTTTAATTATTTCTTTTCCTTTTGCAGAAACTTCTGTTCCTCCCACTCTATAATCCATAAATGCCTCATAAGTTATGGGTACCCATTTTTTAACTGTATCCAACATTACATCTGCATAAGCTCTAATTTCGTATTGAGCGTGGTGATCAGCTCGTAGTCTTAAGAAATTCATTAGATTTAACAAATCTGTTTTCCAGTACCACTGCGTATATGTATTTAAAGTTAAATTCATACGTGCAAGTTCCCTTGCAAGTCCCACTGCATTTTCATCAATTACAGAACCATCGTATCTTTCATTAAGCATTGTTTGATAATTATTATATGTTTGCTCAGCATCTCCTTTTAAAAGTTCTAAAACTTCTTTAGCTTTTTCACCTTCTAGAACATCGCCTCTTCCTTGTCTGTTACTCTGCGACTGTGCTGCTAGATGCTCAGGTGCAGGTAAATAAAACTCTTTATCAAGTATAGAATATCTTGCAGAGTATTCATTTACGTTTGCAGTTCTGTGCCTGATCCATTGTCTTGCAATGAATATTGGAAGTTTAACGTGATATTTTATTTCACACATTTCAAATGGAGTGCTATGCCAGTGTCTCATTAAATACTTTATTAATCCTTCGTCTGTTGAGACTTTCTTTGTACCTTTGCCATAAGAAACTCTAGCTGATTGAACTATCGAAGTGTCATCACCCATATAATCAACTACCCTAATAAATCCATGATCTAATATTGGTAGAGCTTCATAAAGAATTTTCTCTAATTCTGGCGCTGTTACTCTTTTAGTCTTATATTCCTGAGATTGTTGATCTTTTATTTCTTGTGCTTGTTCGCTAGTTAATTTCATGAATAAATTATTGAATCTCTTTAATTAGGTTTTATATTAATAAGGTTGGTTTTCCAACTATGACGATAAACGAATTTCGTAATAACCATTACGGACGTGGGGGCAGTACCCACCACCTCCACCATTTTCAACTTACGGGGGTGAATTAGGATCGACGGGTGTCTAAAAGTTATTCTTTCGTTCGGTATTGTTCCGCCGTGATGGGCTAACTTATAAATGCTAACGAAAGTTACGCACTTGCAGCTTAATTAATTTATTAATTAAGTTACGGGGTTTGGGGCACCTGGCAACAGAACGCCCCTATTAGATAAGTGTTTACCATGGCATATTAACGCTTATTTGAATATAAATTTTCAAAGTATCCGTTTCTGATCCATGATTTTCTTCTATCTATAAGTTTAAGATTTGATCTATTAAATTTTTCAGTAAATGAATTATGAACATATTGATTTTGATTTGGTGAAGTTTCATGATTTATAGAAAACAAATACTTACCTCTATTTTTAAAAATCTTAATAAACTTGTCAACTTCTTTTCCTTGCATTTCAGGAAAGCTATTCTCATTAAAAATAAGGTCTAATTTGAAGTTATATAATATATCTTTTTTATCTGAGGGAACTATTATAATTTTGCAATTAGCAATTTTTCTTTTACACCCTGGATACCAAATTATTTTTTTATCGAAATAATTCAAAAAATTATAAGTTTGAATTAAATTTATAGGAAATAAGTCAACAATAATAATTTTATTTAATTTTTTTGGCATCAAATCAATAATATTAATTGTGGTTTTTCCTAAACCTGCACCAATTTCCAGAATATTAACCTTTGTATTTTTATTTAAATTTTGGTCAACTATCTCTTTCACTCTTAATGATGAATACATGCTTTGTATATCGGTAGCATTTAAATTATAATTTTTAATTTTAATACATGGTTTTTTGTTAATTCTTTTATTAATTAAGAAATTCTCATATTTTTTTTTGATAAAATCTAAATTTTTTTTATATTCTAATATGTTCAAATTATAAATTATACCCTCTGTTTGGAGACAATTTTTTAATCCAAGATAGTGAAAAAGCTTTTGCATCTTAAAAATAGTTAATATTTTAAACGCTTTAATATTTCTTTTATTAATATAATCAGCAAAATCAAGACCATGTAGGATTTGACTTTCTTGCATATTATGAAGAATTTCGTCTGCTTTATCTAATTTTTTTTTATTCAGATAAGAAAAAAGATCTACAAATTTATTGTCAAAAGTTTTTTTCCAGCCAAAAGCAACTGATTTACTTTTAAATTCTTTCTTTGACATTAAATAAAAATTATAAACTTCGTCAATATTATTATTAATCTTTTTAATATCTTCTTTTACAAATTTATATTGATTAAAATTTGAAATATAATTTTTAAACAAAAAATTAATGTCAACCTCTTTTAGCCAAAATAGTCCTGTTTCATCGGTATTAAGCTTTAATAGAAATTTAAAAATTTTTTTTAACATGTGATTATTCTAAGCTAAAATAGATAAAACTTTTGTGTGTTTTTTTAAATTTGGGCTCCTTCGGTTGAGTATGAATTTACCCTATAGAAATTAATTGATTAATCAATCAATTTTGAAGTTTTTTTCTCAATCTAAGAGTACAGAATTTTAAGATGAGCCTTTCTTCTTTAAATCAGTGTTATTACTTTGATTATTTGAATTAGTCCAAATTTCAAAAAAATTTTACCTTTACGTATAAGAAAAACTATCTAATTTCTGAAGAATAGAGACCACTCATTTCTATTTTTTAGGGGGGTTAAGGATTTCTTTTAAAACCTATCTTTAAACTCACGTAGTTAGTCTAATTATAATATAAAACATCCTCTAAAAAGGACTTAATAAGGTCTTTATTTAGGCTTGAAAATCTTGTCATTACAACTTGAGGTATGAATTAAATTTATTTGTTTAATTAAAGATTTATGAGACATGGTTCTTAGCAGCTGGTAACTAAACGCTTTTCTCTATATGACAAAAGTTAATGGTGCGGCCAGAGAGACTCGAACTCTCATGGGCTAGGCCCACACGGCCCTCAACCGTGCCTGTCTACCAATTTCAGCATGGCCGCAAATTATGTCTCAGATTAATTGAATGACAATTCTAATTCAAGTTGATAAGTTTTTAGTATGGAATTCACTACTGAAATAAAAAAAGCAACTAGCTCAATCTACAAAAAAGTACAAAAAAAAATTCCAGAAATAGAATGGGCTACACACGCTCCATATATTTATAAAATCAATAAGCTTAAAAAAGAAAAAAATGCTGTAATTTTAGCGCATAATTATCAAACACCAGAAATTTACCATGGTATTTCAGATTTTTCTGCAGACTCTTTGGCTTTAGCTGTTGAAGCAGCAAAAACAAAAGCAGATATAATTGTTATGTGCGGTGTTCATTTTATGGCTGAAACGGCGAAATTAATGAGCCCTGAAAAAAAAGTATTATTACCTGATATGCAAGCGGGATGTTCTTTATCTTCTTCTATTACAGGAGACGATGTGAGAAAATTAAAAAAACAATATCCGGGTGTTCCAGTAGTTTCCTATGTAAATACTTCTGCTGAGGTAAAAGCTGAAACAGACGTATGTTGTACATCAGCAAATGCAGTTAAGATTGTAGAGTCTCTTAAAGTTAAAAAAGTTATATTTTTACCTGATGACTTTTTAGCTAAATATGTTGCTTCACAAACAAATACTGAAATTATATCATGGAAAGGAACTTGCGAAGTTCATGAACAATTTAAAGATGAGGAAATAAATGAAATAAGAAAAGCTAATCCTGGTATTAAAATAATTGCTCATCCAGAGTGCCCTCCTGATGTTATTCAAGCATCTGATTTTGCTGGGTCAACTAGTGGTATGATAAAATATGTGAGAGATAATCAACCAGAAAAAGTTATGATGGTTACTGAATGTTCAATGAGCGACAATGTCCAAATTGATAATCCAAATGTTGAATTTATTAGACCGTGCAATCTGTGTCCGCACATGAAAAGAATTACATTGCCTAAAATTTTAAATTGTTTGGAAAATGAGTCAAATGAACTTATAATGGATGATCAAACGATTGCAAAAGCAAGAAAATCTGTGGAAAGAATGGCAGAAATAGGCAGATAAAATCTGTGTCACATATTTTATTAAGTAATCAATTTATTAAATCAACATGTAAATTAGCTTTGAATGAAGATCTTTATCCCTCAGGTGATATAACTTCAGATCTTATAAATAATAACATTTATAAAAAAGTTAAAATGATAAGTAATCAAAGTGGTATCATTGGTGGTTTAGCATTTGCAAAAGAAACATTTAAATTAATTGATAAAAAAATAAAATTTATAATAAAAAAAAAAGAAGGCTCATATATACGAAAAGGTGATATTGTAGCAATAATCGAAGGTAATCTAAAGAATATACTAATAGGAGAAAGAGTTGCTCTAAACTTTGTTTCCCATATCTCGGGTATTGCATCAAAAACAAACAAATTTGTAAGACTGGTTGGAAAAAAAACCAAGGTATGTTGTACTAGGAAAACTATCCCAAATTTAAGAGTACTTCAAAAATATGCAGTCAAATTAGGTGGAGGGATTAATCATCGATTTAATTTAAGTGATGAATTTTTAATTAAGGATAACCATCTCAGTTCTGAAAAAAATTTTGAAAATATTATTAAAAGGGCGATTAAAAATAAAAAAAGAAGAAAAATTACTGTAGAAGTTGATAATTTAAAACAATTACACAAAATATACGGACTAAAATTTAATACAGTTTTGCTAGACAATATGAGTTTTAAAAACCTAAAAGAGGCTGTTAAATTAGCTAAAAAAAAGTATACAACGGAAGCTTCAGGTGGTGTTAATTTGAAAAATATTAAAAAGATTGCATCAACTGGGGTTGATAGAGTTTCAATTGGAATGTTAACTCAAAGTGTTTCTGCGATTGATATAAAACTAGAAATATAAATTATTTATTTTTTTAATTGCGCTTGAGCTGCAGCTAATCTTGCTACTGGAACCCTGTAAGGAGAGCACGAAACATAGTTTAGTCCTATTTTAGCACAAAGTTCAATACTTTTTGGGTCTCCTCCATGCTCTCCACATATACCTAACTTTATTTTTTTATTTTGCATTCGCCCTTTTTCAGAAGCAATTTCAATTAAGTCTCCTACTCCCTCGTCAATTGATACAAAAGGATCTATATCAAATATTTTATTTTCAATGTAATCATTTAGAAATTTACCACTATCGTCTCTACTAATACCAAATGTAGTTTGAGTTAAGTCGTTAGTCCCAAAACTGAAAAATTCTGCATGTTTAGCAATATCATTTGCTTTTATCGCAGCTCTAGGCAATTCAATCATTGTACCTACCAAAAAATTTAACTTTATTTTTTTTTCACTCTCAACCAGTTTCGCAGTCCTTATCACTAAATCTTTCATAATTTTTATTTCAGCTTCGGTTGAAACTAAAGGTATCATTATTTCTGGTATTATTGATTTAACTTTTTGTTTTTTGCATTGAACCAAAGCTTCAAAAATTGCTCTACACTGCATTTCATAAATTTCGGGAAAAGATATTCCAAGTCTACAACCTCTGTGCCCAAGCATTGGATTTTGTTCGTGAAGTTCGGTAATTCTTACCTTTAATTCCTTAATTGGAATATTTAACGAGCTTGCAACTTCACCTATTTCCTTATCAGTTCTTGGTAAAAATTCATGTAATGGAGGGTCTAATAATCTAACTGTTACTGGCAAACCATTCATAATTTTGAAAATATCAATAAAATCTTTTTTCTGATGTGGTAATAATTTTGAAAGTGCTAATAATCTATTGTCTTTAGTTTTTGAAAGTATCATTTCTCTAACTGACAATATTCTCTCTTCGTCGAAAAACATATGCTCAGTTCTACATAACCCAATTCCTTCTGCTCCAAAGTCTCTTGCTGTTTTACTATCAAGAGGTGTCTCAGAATTTGTTCGTATTTTTAATTTTCTATAATTGTCAGCCCAATTCATAAGCTTAGAAAATTCTCCTGAAATTTCTGGCTTAACAGTTTTCACTTCACCTAGAATTATCCTACCGGTAGATCCATCAATAGTGATTAAATCTCCTTCTTTAATTTCTCTGTCTTGAACTTTGAATAATTTTTTCTCATAATCAATTTCGATTTCACTTGAGCCTGACACACAAGGTCTTCCCATTCCTCTAGCGACTACAGCTGCATGACTGGTCATACCTCCTCTTGCAGTTAATATGCCTTTAGCAGCATGCATACCATGAATATCTTCAGGTGAAGTTTCAACTCGAACTAATATAGTATTTTGCATTGACGCGTTTAACCTTTCAGCATCATCTGATGTAAATACCACTTTGCCACTTGCTGCACCTGGTGATGCCGGCAATCCCTTCGCAATTATTTCTATATTTGATTTTTCATCTAAAGTTGGATGAAGCAAAGTATCTAAAGAATTTGGTTCAACTCTTAATACTGCCTCTTTTTTTGAAATTAAATTTTCTTTAACCATATCAACAGCAATTTTTACAGCTGACTTAGCGGTTCTTTTTCCTGATCTCGTTTGAAGCATCCAAAGTTTTTTATTTTCAACTGTAAATTCAACATCCTGCATATCTTTGTAATGTTTCTCTAATTTATGTAATATTTTTTTTAATTCTTTGTATACGTTGGGCATAGACTCTTCCATTGACGGTAAGCTTTCATTTGAGGCTATTCTTGCTTTTTTAGTTATGTGTTGTGGCGTTCTTGTTCCTGCAACAACATCTTCTCCCTGTGCATTAATTAAATATTCCCCGTATATCTGGTGATTGCCATTGGATGGATTCCTTGTAAACACCACTCCTGTTGCGCAATCATTTCCCATGTTTCCAAAAACCATTGACTGAACATTAACTGCAGTACCCCACTCTGATGGAATTTGATTTAACTTTCTGTAAACCTTAGCTCTATGACTTTCCCAAGATAAAAAAACTGCACTAATTGCTCCAAACAATTGCTCTCTTACGTTTTGAGGAAATTCTTTATTTGTTTTTTTCTTAACAATATTTTTGAAATCTTTTATTAATCCATCCCAATCATTCTGATCCAATTCTGTATCTAACAACACCCCTTTTGTTAATTTATAATTTTCGATTAATTCCTCAAAATTATAATTCTCAACTCCTAAAACAACATTTGAATACATTTGAATAAAACGTCTGTAGCTGTCTTTTGCAAAACGCATATTTGAAGTTTTATTTGCAAGAGCGTGGACTGTTTCATCATTAAGTCCTAAATTTAAAATAGTATCCATCATGCCTGGCATTGATACTCTTGCTCCAGACCTTACTGAAACTAATAATGGGTTATTCAAATCTCCAAACTTTTTTCCAGTGTCTTTCTCAATATTTTTTAACTCTTTATCAATCTCCCCTAAAATTTTATGATTTATTTTCCTTTTATTTTTATAAAATAACTCGCAAACTTCAGTGGAGATTGTAAAACCTGGAGGTACTGGTAAGCCCATTCTGCCCATTTCAGATAAATTTGCACCTTTTCCACCCAGAATATTTTTTGATAAGTTTATTTTATTTGAAACTTTAGATTTAAAATTAAATATATACTTTTTCATTAACCTTCTATTTTTGAAAAATTGAAATAGTTATCAAAACTTTTACATAACATTGATAAAAGTTCTAGTCTGTTTTTTTTTATCGTTTCGTCATTATCGTTTACAATAACGTTTTCAAAAAAATCGTAAACTTCTGATTTGCAAAATGAAAGTATTTTTAAACTTTCTTCAAAATTTTCATCTCTACCTACACTTGAATAGTATTTTTTAATTTCGTGTATTTTTTTATAAAGATTTTTTTCATAATCATTTTTAAATAAACCTGGATCAACATTGCCATTAAAATTGGATAAACTTTTATTTTCGCTTAATAAAATACTTGCGGACCTTTTGTAAATAGCAACAACATCTTTCCCAAAATCCTTGTTTATGCTTTTATTTAAAACGTTTGTTTTTTTATAAACTTTTAATAATTCATCAATTGAAAAATTATGACTTGCACTTTCTATAATATCATTTCTAATTTGTTTTTCTTTAAGATAGTTCTTTACCCTTTCATGTAGAAAATCCCCAAGTTCTAAATTCAATTTCTTCAAATCAAATTCAAAGCCTTGTTCTTTATAAAACATACAAGAATAATTAATTAAATCTCTAAGTTTTACTTTTAGGTTATTTTCAATTATTAATCGTACCACACTGATTGCTGTTCTTCTTATGGCATAAGGATCTTTTGAGCTGGACGGCTTTAGATTAATTCCAAAAAAACCAACTAAAGAGTCAATTTTATCACTCAGTGATAAAGCAATACTATAAATTTTCTTTGGTAACTTACTATCCATACCAATAGGATAATAATGCTCTGCTACAGCTAGACTGACATCTTTTTCAAAGCCTTGTGTTTCTGCAAAGTAACCTCCCATTACACCTTGAAGCTCAGGAAATTCACCCACTAAGTCTGACATTAAATCAACTTTACAAATTGTTGATGCGATTTCTATTTTTTCTTTACTAATCATAAATTCATCAGATATTAGACCACTGAGTTTTCGCATTCTTTGAACCTTATCAAAATACGTTCCTAGACCTTTAAAATAATTAACATTTTTTAATTTGGTAACCTGCTTAACTAAATTTTGAGATTTGTTTTTATTCCAAAAAAATTCTGCATCTCTCAATCTAGCATCAATAACTCTTTCATTTCCTGACTTAATAAGTCCTTTTTTATCGTTCGCATCAGAGATTACAAAAAATAAGTTTGTTAAATTTTCTTTTTTGTCAAAAGTCGGTATATATTTTTGGTGTGATTGCATTGTAATAATCAATATTTCTTTAGGTATGTTTAGAAATTTTTTATCAAACTCACAAATTAATACTTTCGGTTTTTCAACAATATTTGTTATTTCATTTAATAAACTTTCACTTGTATTTATTAAAATATTTTTGTTATTTGATAACTTTTGTAATTCAGAATTTATAAAATCCTTTCTTTTTTCGTGGTCAATAATTACTCCTTTGGTTTTAAAAAATTTTAAATATTGGTCGAAGTTATTAAATGACTTAGTTTTTTCTTCTATATCTTTTTCTATAAAAGTGAGATTAGAACTTTTCAGGTGCTTAAAATCAAACTCAAGTTTTTTCCCATCAAATATTGATAAAATAGATTTCAATGGCCTACCCCAAAGAAGGGTATGTTCCCCCCATTTCATTGATTTTTCCCATGTAATTTTAAACAGAATGTGAGGAAGATTTTCTCTCAACATGTTATAAAGACTTATCTTCTTTTGTGGCTTCTTAAAAAAATAAAATTCTCCCTTTTCAGTTTTTTTTTTATATATCTTATTTTTATTTATTTGATTAGAATTTAAAAAGCCGTCTAATGCTTTATCTGGTGCATTTATACTTGGACCTTTTACCTCTTTAGATTTGAATAAAACTTCTTTTGGAAAGCCTTTGGCATTAATAGCAATTCTATTTGGTGTTGAAAAAATTCTAATTTCACCTTTATATTTTACACCATGTTGTTCAAAAAAATTTGAAAGAATTTCTTTTAATTGTTCTCTTGCTTTGATTTGTAACTTTGCTGGAACTTCTTCGCTAAATAGTTCAATAAATAATTCAGACACTTTAACTCTGACTTTCTATCCAAATTTTTCCAATCTCTTTGGTTAAATCTCGAATTCTTGAGATATATTCTGCTCGTTGCGCAACACTTATAACGCCTCTGGAATCTAATATATTAAATACATGACTCGATTTTAAACATTGATCATAAGCAGGGAGAGAAATTTTATTTTCAATCATCGATCTTGCCTCACTTTCTAACATATCAAACATTTTAAAAAGTTTTTCAGTATTTGCGTATTCAAAATTGTATGCTGAAAATTCTTTTTCAGCTTGATGGAAGACATCTTTATAAAATATTCCATCATTATTCCAATCAAGTTCAAAAACATTTTTTTTGTTTTGTATAAACATGCACAATCTTTCTAATCCATAAGTAATTTCAACAGAAATAGGATCACATTCAACTCCTGCCATTTGTTGAAAGTAAGTAAACTGTGTTACTTCCATTCCATCACACCAGACTTCCCATCCAAGCCCAGCTGCTCCTAAAGTAGGGCTTTCCCAGTCGTCCTCTACAAATCTTATATCATGCTCTTCGTGTTTTATTCCAATTGATGCAATGCTATTAAGATAAAGTTTTTTTATATTTTTTGGAGAAGGTTTTATTAATACTTGGAATTGATAATAGTGCTGAAGTCTATTTGGATTTTCTCCATATCTTCCATCTGTAGGTCTTCTAGATGGTTGAACATACGCTGTTTTCCATGGCTTCTTTCCTAAAGATCTCAATGTTGTTGCTGGATGAAATGTTCCAGCTCCAACCTCAACATCATAGGGTTGTAAAATAATACATCCCTGTTTTGCCCAAAATTTTTGTAAGCTAAATATTGTATCTTGAAATGATAAAATTTTTTCTTTTTTCAATTTAGGTCTTTTAGAAACCATATTTTTGCCAAATAGATCTTTCTTCGATCAAGTTCAAAATTTTATCTGCTTGATTTTCTGAAGAAGATAATTTTTTTGCAAGCCATCCTTTACTTTTCTCAAAAATTTTCACTTCAACGTCTTCACCAAATTTTTCTCTTAGAATTTGTTCGGAATTACCCAAACCATCAATTAAACCAAGATCCTTAGATTTTTTTCCTGACCAAAATTCTCCTGAAAATAATTCAACCCCAATATCTTTTTTTAACTTTGTCTTTCTACTTTCCTCAACTACATCTATAAATTCTTGATGAAGTTCTAATTGTATATTCTTTAACCTTTTTATATCTTCTTCTTTTTCATCAAGAAATGGATCGAGTGTACTTTTATTTTTTCCAGCTGTATAAACTCTTCTTTGAACACCAATTTTTTGAATAAGATCTTTAAATCCGAACGAAGAATAAATAACTCCAATAGAACCAATTATTGAACTAGGATTAGCATATATTTCATCTCCAGAACAAGCAATTAAGTAGCCGCCAGAAGCCGCAACATCCTCTGCAAATACAATCACTTTTTTTTTATATTTGTCTGCCTGATTTCTAATTAGTTTATAAATTAAGTGTGACTGTACTGGTGACCCGCCAGGGGAATTAATTGTTATTGCTACTGCTTGGGCTTTTTTCAATGAAAAAGCTTTTTTTATAATTTCCTCTTGGCTCGAATAATCAATCCCCTGTTTAAATTTTCCAACATTTCCAATAACACCAGATAGCCTGATATGACTAACAATTTTTTTTTTTTTGAAAAAGGAAAACATAAATATGCTTATTAAAAATTTAGATATTAATAAAGCATACTTATAGTTGAAGAAATAGGTGCGTCAATTGATAAGTATTATAATAGACTTAATGTAATATTTTCAATTTATGGGATCTGTAGTTCAATTAAAAAAGACGATTAACAACTCATATTCGGATTTACTTAAGTCTGTTGAGGATAAACTTATATTGGTTAATGAAAAAATATCATCAAAATTAACAAGTAAAGTTGATTTGATTCAAAATATGACAGACTATCATTTAGATACAGGTGGTAAGAAATTAAGAGCCCTTTTAACTTTATCTACCTCAAAACTTTGTGGATACTCAAAAGGTGGTAGAGATATAAACCTAGCAGCATGCGTAGAATTAATTCACGCTGCCACCTTAATGCATGATGATGTTATTGATAACGCGCTTGTTAGAAGAAACAAAAAAACACTCAACACTATATGGGGAAACAAATCCTCTATTTTAGTTGGTGATTATCTGCTTAGCAGATGTTTCGAAATGATGGTAGAAGATGGAAGCTTAGAAATTTTAAAACTTCTTTCCTCTACCTCGTCAGAAATTGCACAAGGAGAAGTGTTACAACTTCAGCATCACGGAGAGATAGATATGCTAGAAGAAACATACCTAAAAATTATCTCTTTGAAAACTGCAGCACTTTTTTCAGCATCTACTAAAGTTGGAGCAATATTAGCGAATAGAGATAATAAATATAAAGAAGCTCTAGAGTTTTATGGAAAAAATTTAGGTCTTACATTTCAAATAGCAGATGATGCTTTAGATTATAATTCCGAGCTTAAATTATTTGGAAAAAAAATAGGTAATGATTTTTATGAGGGAAAAATTACTTTACCAATAATATTATTATATCAAAAATGTTCGGGTGAAGAAAAAAAATATCTGAAAAAATTGTTTGAAAAACAAAATAGAGATGAAAATGAATTTAAAAATACTCTTGAAAAAATAAAAAAATATAAAATTATTAATGAGTGCTATATAAAAGCTGAATATTTTATAAACTTAGCATCTAACTCATTATCAATATTCGAGGAGAACCAAGATAAAAATATTCTTAAAAATTTGACATCATTTAGTTTAGAAAGAAATTTTTAAGGAGATAATAAAATCTTTTTCCAATCGTTTTTTTCTTTAATATATTTCAGTCTCTCGTGTATTCTAAATTCACCATCTAGCCAGAATTCTACTGACCTTGGCTTTAGCCGCCATCCTGACCAATGTTTTGGTCTGGGAACATTATTTTGTTCAGGATATTTGGATTTAAAGTTTCTAATTGAGTCTTTAAGTTCTTTTCGATTTAAAATTTCTGAGCTTTGATTTGATGCCCAAGCACCGATTCTGCTTTCATATTTTCTAGAGGAATAATATTCGTCTGCCTCAGTATCAGAAACTTGTTCAGCTGCACCTTCGATCCTTATTTGCCTAAGTAAACTTTTCCAATGAAAACACATCGATATATTTGGATTTTTTTTAATAGCTAATCCTTTAGCACTGTTAAAATTTGTATAAAAAACAAACCCTGTCTCATTAAAATCTTTTAATAAAACCATTCTGACCGAGGTGTATCCACGGTGATCTGATGTGCCTAGTGCAACTGCATTTGGGTCATTTAACTCTGTTTTTTTTGCTTCATCAAACCATTCCTTAAATAATTCAAATGGATTATTTTTTTCACCAAAACATATATCTAGACCAAAAGAGTTTTTTTCGTTCATAATTTTAACAAAATAACTTATATAATAAATATATGTCATTTAACACCTTTGGGAAAATATTTAGATTTACGACGTGGGGAGAGTCTCATGGACCAGCAATTGGATGTGTAGTCGATGGTTGCCCACCCAATATCAAAATAAATATTGACGAAATTCAGAAAGATTTAAATAAAAGAAAACCTGGTCAATCAAAATTTACAACTCAAAGAAAAGAAGATGATAGAGTTGAAATTTTATCTGGTATTTTTGAAGGCAAAACAACTGGAACTCCTATTTCAATGATAATTTATAATAAAGATATGAGATCTAAAGACTATGGAAATATTAAAAATAAATTTAGGCCAGGACATGCAGATTTTACCTATTTTAAAAAATATGGAATTAGAGATTATAGAGGAGGAGGAAGACAATCTGCAAGAGAGACAGCCTCTAGGGTTGCAGCAGGAGGTATAGCAAAACAAATATTAAAATTTATTCTAGGAAAAAAATATGATGTTGTTGGAGGAGTAACTCAATTAGGAATCTTAGGATCTAATCCAGAAAATTGGAACGAAAAATTTATCAAAAAAAATCAATTATTTTGTCCAGATAAATCTGTGCTAAAGCTTTGGGAAAAATATTTACTTAGTATAAGAAAAGCGGGATCATCTTGTGGTGCAATTATTGAAATTAGAGCTAAGGGAGTACCTGTAGGATTAGGGGCGCCAATTTATTCAAAATTAGATATGGACCTTGCATCAGCTATGATGAGCATCAATGCTGTAAAGGGAGTAAACATAGGATCTGGAATGAATTCTGCTCAATTGACAGGTGAAGAAAATTCAGATGAAATTAATCAAAGAGGGAAATCTACAAAATTCAATTCGAACAATGCTGGTGGTATTTTGGGGGGTATATCAAGTGGTCAAGATATAATTGTGTCATTTGCTGTCAAACCGACTTCATCGATATTATCTACTAGAAAAACAATTGATAAGTTTGGTAAAAATACAACCATATCTGTTAAGGGCCGACATGATCCTTGCGTAGGGATAAGAGCTGTACCAATAGGAGAAGCCATGATGCATTGTGTAATACTTGATCACTACTTGCTAAATAAAGCTCAATGTGGAAACTAATTAATCTTTTTTACTATTACTTTTGAATTTAAAACTTCTAGTACTTTATTTTCAATAGATATAGCATCCAGTCCAGCGGATTTATACATATTTTCAGGCTTATCTTGATCTATAAACTTGTCTGGAAGTATCATTGATCTAAATTTAAGATTTGAATCTAAAAGATTTTTTTCATTTAAAAAATTACTTACGTGTGACCCAAAACCACCTATAGATCCTTCTTCAATTGTAATTATCACCTCATGATTTGTTGCTAATTGCCAAATTAAATTTTCATCAAGAGGTTTGGCAAACCGTGCATCTACGATAGTTGCGTTAACTCCTTTTTTTCTCAAATTTTCTTCAGCAATTAAACATTCATTTAATCTTGCTCCAAAATTAAAAATAGCAATTTTCTTTCCTTCTCTAACAACTTTTGCTTTTCCAATTTGGATTTTCTCACCTATATCAGGCAACTGAACTCCAGTACCATTTCCTCTGGGATATCTAAATGCACATGGTTTATCATTAATTTCTACAGATGTATTTATCATTTTTACCAATTCTGCCTCATCGCTAGCTGCCATAACAATAAAATTTGGTAGAGTAGCCAGGTATGTTATGTCAAAAGATCCAGCATGTGTTGAGCCATCTGCTCCCACCAGACCTGCTCTATCTATTGCAAATCTTACTGGCAAACTTTGAATTGCCACATCATGTACCACTTGGTCATAAGCTCGCTGTAAAAAAGTAGAATATATTGATGCATAAGGCTTATAACCTTCTGTTGCTAGACCAGCAGCAAAAGTTACTGCATGTTGTTCTGCTATTCCCACATCAAACATTCTATTAGGAAATTTATTTCCAAAAATATCCATTCCTGTACCTGAAGGCATCGCAGCAGTTATACCAATTATTTTGCTGTCATTTTCAGCATGCTTAACAAGAGTATTTGCATATACTTTTGTATAAGATGGCGCTTTTGAATCACTTTTTTGCTGTATGCCTGTTTTTATATTAAACTTAGATACCCCATGATATTTATCCTCTGATTTTTCTGCAAAACTGTAGCCTTTCCCTTTTTTTGTTTTAATATGAATTAATATTGGTCCTTTGTGTTTTGACTCTTTTGCATTTTTTAAAACAGGAAGCAAAACATCTAAATCGTGTCCATCTATTGGGCCAATGTAATAAAATCCTAATGAATTAAACAAAGTCCCACCAGTAACAACTGATCTAAGAAAATCTTCTGCTTCGCCAGCTTTTTTACTAAATCTTTTTGAAAATGATGAAAAAATTAATTTTAATGTTTCTCTAAAATTAAAATAAATTTTTCCTGAAAAAATTTTTGCTAGATAAGATTTCATTGCACCAACAGGTTTTGCAATCGACATATCATTATCATTTAAAATAACTATCATTTTTGTTTTTGATGCACCGGCATTATTCATAGCCTCATATGCCATTCCAGCACTCATTGCTCCATCTCCTATTACAGCAACTACCTCTTCTGATTTATTTGAAAGTTTATTTGCAGTTGCTATTCCTAGTCCAGCAGATATTGATGTCGAGCTGTGTGCTGCACCAAATGGATCAAACTCACTTTCTGATCTTTTTGTAAAACCTGATAAGCCATTGCCTTGTCTTAGAGTTTTAATCTTATCTTTTCTTCCAGTTAATATTTTATGAGGATAAGATTGATGACCAACATCCCAAATAATTTTATCTTTTGGTGTATCAAAAACATAATGTAAAGCTACTGTTAACTCTACAACTCCAAGGCCCGCACCTAAATGACCGCCAGTTTCTGATACCGCATTTATCATTTCCTCTCTTAACTCATCCTTAAGTATTTTAAGTTCAGAATGATTCAGCTGTTTCAAATCTGTTGGAAAATTAATTTTATTTAAGAATTTTGTTTTGATCATTTACTTATTTCTATTTAAAATATATTTAACAGATGCTTTTAAATTATTAGAATTTTTACCATATTTTTTTAATGTGGCAAAAATTTCTTCTTTAAGAATATTGGCATAATTGATTGAATTTTGTTGTCCTAAAACGCGAATAATAGTTGCCTTACCCCTCGCTAAATCTTTTTGAGTTTTTTTACCGGCAATTTGCATATTTCCATTATAATCAATTAAATCATCAGCAATTTGAAATAAAAGCCCAATTTTTTCTCCTATTTTTTCAAATTTTTTTATTTCTTTAAATTTTCCAGAAACAATAACTGGTGCCAAACAACAAAAAGAAAATAATTTACCAGTTTTTTTAATTTGCATATCTATAATTTTATTTAATGGTATTTTTTTTTTTTCAAAATTTAAATCTGAAAACTGTCCTCCAGCCACACCTTCATGACCAGAACATTTTGATATTGAATTAATTAATAAATTTTTTTTTTTATCATTTATATTTAAAATTTTATCTGACAAAATTTCAAAGGCTAAGGTTAGAAGGGAATTCCCTGCTAAAACCGCGGTAGATTCACCAAATTTTTTATGCGTACTTAATTTTCCCCTTCTAAAATCATCATCATCCATGCAAGGCAAATCATCATGAATAAGTGAATAAGCATGTATGCACTCAACTGCAGCTCCAATATGGATTACAGATCTATAATTTATTTTAAAAATACTTCCAATATCATAAATTATTTTTGATCTTATCTTCTTACCGCCTGAAAATAGGCCATAAGACATTGGTTTAATTAAATCAGTTTTATTTTGTTTTTTTAAATATATTTTAAGAAAATTATTTGTATCTATTGCAATTTTATTTAATCTTTTTTGCATTTTTAATTGATATTTCGTTGATTTTAAATTTTGCTGACTCTGAAATTTCTTTAGAGGATTTTTGGAATTTTTTTTCAATTAAATTATTTAATCTAATAAGTTTTTGATATTCATCTAGTGACTCTTCTAAATTTTTTTGATTTTCTAAATTTTGAATAATTTTATTAGCAATTTCTGTTAACTCATTCAAAGTTTTTGAATTAATATCATCTGGCAAATTTTTTTCATTCATATAATAGTTGGTAATATTATATGAATATCAATCTTTCAAATATTAAAAAAGCAGTAAAATATCTCAATAAAAATGAGTGTATTGGAATTCCTACAGAGACAGTTTATGGTTTAGCGGCGAACGCTTACTCAGATAAAGCAACAGATAAGATTTTTAAATTAAAAAAAAGACCAAGAAAAAATCCTCTTATTGTTCATTATTATAATTTAAAAGATCTAAAAAATGATTGTATAATTGATAGTCAATTTTTGAGTCTATATTCAAAGTTTTGTCCTGGACCAATAACCTTTGTTTTGGAGTTAAAAGAAAAAAGTAAAATTGCAAATAATGTTACTAATAATAAAAGTACTATTGCAGTTCGCTTCCCTAAACACAAAGTTGCTAGAAAACTATTAAAAAATTTAAATTTTCCTTTAGCTGCACCAAGTGCTAATATTTCTAAGAGTATTAGTGCTGTATGTAAAACCGATGTGATTGAAGAGTTTGGGAATAAAATCAAATTTGTCTTAGATGGTGGGAAGTCAAAAGAGGGTCTAGAATCTACAATAGTTAATTTAGTAGGTAATCAAAAAATATTGAGATTAGGCAGCCTAGACAGAAGTAAAATAGAAAAATATTTAATTAAAAAAAAAACTAGCAAAAAAAAAAATATAGTAATGCCCGGGCAAGGAAGAATTCACTACTCACCGGGATTGCCTATAAGACTAAATATTAAAAGACCAAAAAAATTTGAAGCTTTCTTATTAATTTCAAAAAGAATTAAATCAAATAAAAATTTTTTTTACCTAAGTAAAAATAAAAATTTGAAGGAAGTAGCGAAAAATTTATATAAAACATTAAGAAAAGTTAAAAAAAAAGGTTTTAAACAAATCTCTATTGAGAGAATTCCTAATCGAGGTATCGGTGAGGCAATTAATGATAGATTGTTACGGGCAGCTGTAAAAAAATGAAAACTTTAGTTGAAGTACAAAATCTAAAAAAAAACTATGGTGATAAGCAAGCTGTAAAATCAATATCATTTAAAATAAATGAAAATGAAATTTTAGGCCTTTTAGGCCCAAATGGTTCTGGAAAAACAACTACTATTGGTATGATGTTAGGTTTACTAAAACCAACAAGTGGAGAAATTTTAATTGAGGGCGATAAAATAGAGGAAGATAGAATTAAAATACTTCAAAAAATTAATTTTATATCCCCCTATATTGAACTTCCAAAAAAATTAACTGTGAAACAAAATTTAATTGTCTTTGGAAAACTTTATAAAATTAAAAATTTAAATGATAGAATTGACTACCTGACATCAAAACTTCGTTTAAACGATATACTAAACCGAATAACTGGTGAACTTTCATCTGGACAAAAAAATAGAGCGAGTTTAGCAAAATCATTAATAAATGATCCTAAGGTGCTATTATTAGATGAGCCTACAGCATCTCTAGATCCAGAAATTGGTGATTTTATAAGATCTTTTTTAGAAGATTATAAGAAAGAGAAAAAAATATCTATTTTGCTTGCTTCACATAACATGAATGAAGTCACTAGATTATGTAAATCAATTTTGATGATGAAAGATGGGATAATTGTTGACAGTGGGAGTCCTGCTAACCTTATAGAGAAACATGGTAGAAAAAATTTAGAGGAAGTATTTTTAAAACTTTCAAGGAGACCTAATGAGCATAATTAAAATGTATGGGTTATTTTTAAGGCATTTTTATTTAATCACTAGGTCATTTCCAAGAATACTGGATTTAATCTACTGGCCATCAATTCAAATTACATTGTGGGGTTTTATTTCAAATTTTTTTGCATCTCATACTACTTATTACAACAATGCAGTTGGTGTTATATTAACATGTGCAATACTTTATGATTTTTTATTTAGAACAAGTATTGGTTTTAACATGTTATTCCTTGAAGAAATTTGGAGCAGAAACTTTACAAATCTCTTTATAGCTCCAATGAAAATTAGTGAAATTCTAACCTCACTAATTTTCACTGCTTTGGTGCGAGCATTAATTGGTTTAATACCTGCTGTATTATTAACTTCTCCACTATTTGGAATTTCAATCTTAGAACTTGGAATTTATCTATTTTTTCTTTTTTTAAGTCTCTATATATTTGGGATTACATTGGGAATTTTAGTATCAGCAGGGCTTCTAAGATTCGGACCTTCGTTTGAAAATATTGCTTGGTCAACTATGTTTTTATTAGCTCCATTTGGTTGTATATATTACCCAATTGAGATTCTTCCAGAGATTTTTCAAAAAATAGCTTATATGTTACCACTTGTTTATATTTTTGAAGAGACGAGAAACATATTAATAAATAATACAGTTGATATATCAAATTTAATACAGGCTTATATGTTAAATATGGTTTATATCATTATTTCAATTACTTTATTTTTTTACTCCTTTAATAAAGCACGAGATAAAGGCACACTAATAAATATTGGTGAATAATGGCGCGCCCGCAAGGAGTCGAACCCTGAACCTCCAGAGCCGAAATCTGGCGCTCTATCCAGTTGAGCTACGAGCGCATTATGTACTATTATATCAATAAATGAAAAATATCATTAATTTAGTTGTGGAGGAAGAATTACACGGAAAAAGAATTGATGTAGTAATAGCTAAAAAAAATGATTCTCTTAGCAGAACCAGGATCAAAAACCTGATAATAAGTGGAAATCTTAGTATTAATAATAAAATTGTAAATGACCCCTCAAAAAAAATTTTTAAAGATGATAAGGTTTTTTTAACAATTCCACTTCCTAAAAAGGCGTCTCTAAAACCATTCAAATATAAATTAGACATAATTTATAATGATGAAGATTTATTAGTTATTAATAAATCAGCAGGAATTTCGATGCACCCTGGAGCAGGAAATTATGATAATACGATTGTGAATGCTTTAATGGACTTAAATGACAACAATCTATCAAATATTGGGGATGAGCTAAGACCAGGTATAGTCCATAGAATTGATAAGGATACATCAGGACTGGTAGTAGTTGCAAAAAATAATAAATCACACGAAAATTTATCTAATCAATTTTCCAAACACACAATTACAAGAATATATCAAGCTCTGATCTGGGGAAAACTGAGACCACAAAATGGTAAAATCGAAACTTTAATAACCAGAAGCACAAAGAATAGACAATTAATGGAGGTTGGTTTTGCGAAAGGAAAACAAGCAATAACGAATTATAAAACTATTGAAATTTTTGAAAACTCTAAAGTACCAACATTAAGTTTAGTAGAATGTAAACTTGAAACAGGCAGAACACATCAAATAAGAGTACATATGAGTTTTAAAGGAAATAATATTTTAGGAGATAAAAAATATAAAAAAAAATTTAAAAAATTAAAAAATATTGATTTTGAATTAGAAGATCTTTTATTAAAACTTGACAGACAATTCTTGCATGCAAAAGTTCTTGGTTTTGATCATCCTTCAACTGGAAGAAGATTAGAATTTTCATCAAATTTACCTCCTGAACTAGAAAATATTCTCAAAAAGCTAAGAAAAACATGAAAATATAAATATTGTAAATTTCTTTTTCTTTATTAAATAAATACCTCGATGAGTACAACGTCTTATAATTTGCCAGCTTTGTCTAATGAGGGTGGTTTAGCAGCCTACTTAGCGCAAATAAAAAAATTTCCTATGCTCGATGCAGAGGAAGAATATATGCTTGCAAAAAATTGGCAAACTACTGGAAATGTAAAATCCGCAGAAAAACTTGTGACAAGTCACCTTAGATTAGTTGCAAAGATTGCAATGGGATATAAGGGTTATGGTTTACCTCTTAATGAAATGATATCAGAAGGTAATGTCGGACTAATGCAAGCAGTAAAAAAATTTGAACCGGAAAAAGGCTTTAGACTTGCAACCTACGCGATGTGGTGGATTAAAGCATCAATTCAAGAGTATATTTTAAGATCATGGAGCTTGGTAAAAATTGGGACAACCACCGCTCAAAAAAAATTATTTTTTAATCTAAAAAAACTTAAAAACCAAATTGCACCAAGAGCTGAGGGCGATTTAAGAGATGAGCACGTAAAAGATATTGCCAACAGATTAGATGTAAGTGAGGAAGAAGTTGTTTCAATGAACAGAAGGTTGTCTGGAAAAGAACAATCTTTGAATACTCCAATTGGTGAAGATGGCGATGAGTGGCAAGATTGGGTTGTAGATAATGAAATGGATCATGAATTGAAATTTGCACAAAATGAAGAAATGGAGCAAAGAAAAGATCTTCTACAAGATTCTATTAAAATCTTAAATGACCGAGAAAAAGAAATTCTTTACTCAAGAAGACTTACAGACAACCCGATAACCTTAGAAGATTTGAGTAAAAAATTTAAAATTAGTAGAGAAAGAATAAGACAAATAGAAAACAAAGCTTTTGAAAAATTGCAAAAGCACATGTTAAACAGTGCTAAGTCAAAAAATCTTCTGCCAGCAAATTAATTATTAAAAGGATCGTAAACTAGTATTGTATCGTTTCTTTCTGGACTTGTAGAAATACTTGAAATTTTCGCTTCAATAAATTTTTCAAGGTCTTTTATGTAAATTTTTGCATTTTCAGGAAGATCATTGAAATTTTTGCATCCAACTGTTGAAGTTTTCCATCCTTGGTAAGTTTTATAAATAGGCTTAACTTTTAATTGATCAGTTACCGCTGCAGGTAAATAATCAATTTCTTTTCCATTGATTTCATATGCAACACAAATTTTTATTTGATCTAGTTCATCTAACACATCTAACTTTGTTAATGCAATTCCATCAATTCCTGAAATTTTTATTGTTTGCCTCACTAATACACCGTCAAACCATCCACATCTTCTTTTTCTACTTGTGACAGTACCAAATTCCTTACCTCTGGTACCTAAAAGCTCACCGGTCTCATCGGTAAGTTCAGTTGGAAATGGTCCTTCACCAACTCTTGTAGTATATGCCTTGGTTATCCCTAAAACATAATTTATTGAGTTAGGTCCACATCCAGAACCTGTTGCTGCTGAAGATGCAACAGTATTTGATGAGGTAACATACGGATAGGTGCCGTGATCAACATCTAAAAGTATTCCTTGAGCACCTTCAAATAAAATTTTTTTTCCAGATAACTTGAATTGATCAATTTTTTTCCATACAGGCTGAGAAAACTGAAGTATATGAGGTGCTAATTTTAGCAAATCTTCTAATAATTTTTCCTTATTAAAGAGTGGTTTATTTAAACCTTTTCTTATTGCATTATGATGAGACAAAACGTTATCTAATCTACTGTTTAAATTTGTTTCAGAAATTAGATCCATTACTCTAATTGATCTTCTGCCAACTTTATCTTCGTAAGCTGGACCAATACCTCTTCTGGTTGTTCCTATTTTAGAATTTCCAGCTGCATCTTCTCTTATTTCGTCCATTTCTTTATGGAATGGAAGTATTAATGTTGCTGACTCAGAGATAATTAAATTTTTTTCATTAATAATTACGTCTTTGGATTTAATTTCCTCAATTTCCTCCAAAAGAGCCCATGGATCAATAACAACTCCATTACCAATTACAGAAATCTTATCTTTTCTAACAATTCCCGAAGGAAGAAGTCTCAGTTTATATGTAATTCCATCAATTACTAATGTGTGTCCAGCGTTATGACCACCTTGAAATCTTACAACAACGTCGGCTTCACTTGATAACCAATCAACTATTTTACCTTTGCCTTCATCTCCCCATTGAGACCCTACAACAACAACATTTTTCATAAAAATCTTTTTTTTATTTCGATACTATTTAAATGGTTTATTGGTCCGTGGCCCTTTCCATAGTTAGGTCTAGCAGCTATTGCTTCGTTAACATATTTGATAGCCATTTCACAAGATTTCTTTAATGTTTTTCCACATGCAAAGTAAGCTGTAATAGCACTAGATAATGTACAACCTGTGCCATGAGTATTTTTGGTGTTAATTTTTTTATTTTTAAAAATTGATATTTCATTTTTGTTAACAAAAACATCAATAATATTTTGTTTGTTTAAATGACCTCCTTTTATTAAAACATTTTTTGCTCCAATTTTTAATAAGCTATTTGCTGCAAATATCATATCCTCTTTTGAATTGATTTTAGTTTTAGTAATTATTTCAGCCTCAGGAATATTTGGAGTAATTAATGAAACTTTGTTCAACAATTTTTTTTTTAACATTTCTATTGAATTTTTATCAATCAATCTTGTGCCTCCCTTTGCTACCATTACAGGATCTAATACTATTTTATTGACTTTTATCTTTTTTAGGGAACTTAAAACTGAATTAATAACTTTTCTTGAATGAAGCATACCAATTTTAATTGCATCTGGTTGAATATCCTTACAGGTAAATTCAATTTGTTTAGATATTTCTTTATAGTGTACTGGCATAATAGAATTCACTCCTGTAGTATTTTGTGACGTAACAGCAGTAATAGCAGTCATTGCATATCCACCTAGGGAAGTTATAGTTTTTATATCAGCTTGAATTCCTGCTCCACCTGACGAGTCCGATCCAGCAATAATCAAAATTTTAGATTTCGGTTTCAAATTATCTTAGAGAGTTAGAAACTATTTTTGTGCACTTTTTTAAAAGAATTTCGTCCTTTGATTCACACATTATTCTTATTTTAGGTTCTGTTCCAGATTTTCTTACTAATAATCTTCCTTTTCCAAAAATAATTTTTTCTGCTTTTTTAATTGCTAGTCTACATTTTTTAGAACTAATTACTGATTTATCCTTAACCGAAATATTTTCTAGTATTTGGGGTGTTGGCTTAAAAATAGAAAATAATTCACTAGCTTTCTTGCCTTTTCTCAAAGAAAAAAGTATTTCAAGTGCTACGAGCAATCCGTCTCCTGTAGTTGCAAAGTTTCCTAATATAATATGGCCAGACTGCTCTCCACCTAAATTAAATTTTTTGTTTTGCATTAATTCTTTCACATATCTATCTCCGACATTTGATCGAAAAAATTTAATTTTTTTTTCTTTAAAAAACTTCTCTAGACCATAATTTGACATTAAAGTTCCAATTACCCCTCCTCTTAGTATTTTTTTTCTTTTCCATCTCTCGGCTAAAACAGCTATAATTTTATCTCCATCTACAATATTTGCCTTTTCATCAGTCAAAATTATTCTATCTGCATCTCCATCTAAAGAAATTCCTAAATCAGTTTTAAATTTTTTCGTTAATGATTTAATTTTTTCTGGATATGTTGAGCCACATTTATAGTTAATATTTATTCCATTTGGCTTGGTCCCAACTTCAAAAACTTTAGCACCTAAAGATCTTAGTAATTTTGGAGCACTTTTGTATGCCGCTCCATTAGCACAATCAATTGCAATTTTTAGACCTTTAAGTGAGAATTTATTTGGAAAATTACTTTTTAAAATATTTATGTAATTTTCATTTGCATCCTCTAATCTTTTTACCCTTCCAAGATTTAGAGGTTTTGTAAGCTTAGATGAAATATTTGAGTCTATTATTTTCTCAATTTTTTTTTCAATTTTGTCAGATAATTTCATGCCATCAGGTCCAAATAATTTCATTCCATTATCAGTAAACTGATTATGTGAGGCAGTAATCATTATACCAAGATTAGCTCTCATTTTTTTTGTAAGCATCGCTAAACCATTTGTTGGTAAGGGTCCAAGAGTAAAGACATGCATTCCTGCTGAGGCAAGTCCAGAAACCAATGCTGGTTCTAAGGTATAACCAGATAATCTTGTATCTTTTGCAATAATTGCCATTTGTTTTTTTTTTTTTAAATTTTTAAAATAAGTGCCTGCTGCTAAACCAAACTTAAAAAACATTTCACCATTAATTTTTGAATTATTAACTTTTCCTCTTATTCCATCAGTTCCAAAATATTTTTTTTCCATTAGAAATTTAACTTTTTATAAACTTTAATTGATTGATTGACTTCATTAACATCATGTACTCTTAAAATCTGAACACCTTGTAACATAGCAAATACACAAGATGATACTGTTCCACCTATCCTATCTTTGCTATCATTTTCATTAGATATATCTTTAATAAACCTTTTCCTTGATAAACCAAGTAATATTGGAAAACCCAATGTATGAAAAATAGAAATCTTATTAATTAATGTAATATTATGTTTCAAATTTTTACCAAAGCCTATTCCTGGATCTAATATGATATTGTTATGTTTAATACCAATTGATCTTAAATATTTGATTTTTGCCTCGAAATAATCATAGATATCTAGCAAAACATTTTTATATTTTGGACTATTTTGCATTGTCTTAGGTGAGCCTTTCATATGATGAATTACAAATGGTACTTTAGTTTTTTTTAAAAAATTTGTTGATTTTTTGTCATACTCAAAACCTGAAACATCATTTATAATTTTTATTCCATAATTAAAACTTTTTTCCATCACCAGGCTTTTTCTTGTATCCAGTGAGAAGATCGCCTTTTTTTTTCTAATCAGCCTTAGTTTTTTGGATATTCTTTTCCACTCATCAGAAACTGATATCTCTTTAGCACCTGGGCGGGTAGATTCACCGCCAATATCTATTATATTTGCTCCAGAGTTTATTAAATTATTTATTTGTTTTTCTGCAGATTTAAATTTTATGAATTTCCCACCATCAGAAAAGCTATCAGGTGTTAAATTTAATACACCCATCATTATTGGGGTATTATTAAATTTTAAACCCTTAAATTTTTTTTTTTTTGATATGTTTTTTAAATCTTTTTTTATTTTATTTCGTAATCTAAATGGAAGTTTTTTTATATCCTCTAAATTAATTATTTTTTCTGATTTCCTTGTTAAAACCTCAATAGACCTAAATATAATTCCAGAGTTTCCATTTAAAGGTAAATGATTTTTTTTTATTTTACTGGATTTTGAAGTATAAAAAAAATTACACGCTCTTGTGTAATATTTTTCCATTAAGTTTAATGGACTATCTTAGGTTTTAAACCAATTGATCCAAGTGCTGAACCTTGGTCGTCTTCCTCAACTTTTAAATCTTCTTTATTTTTAGGGTAAACATTTTTGTCAATTATGTCTAAAATTTCATCACCAGTTAATGTTTCATAAGTTAGCAATGCTTTAGCAAGTTTATGAAGGTCATCAATTTTCTCTGTAAGTACTTTTTTAGCTCTATCATATCCTTTATCAACTATTTTTTTTATTTCGCTATCGACTTTCCGTGCTGTTTCTTCTGACATATTTTGTTGTCTCGCAACAGATCTTCCTAAAAAAACTTCCTCCTCATTTTCTCCATACGCAACTGGTCCAAGCTCTTTACTAAGTCCAGCTCTCATAACCATAGCTCTCGCTCTTTTTGTTGCTTGCTCAATATCACTCGCGGCACCTGTAGTAACTTTATCCTCGCCAAAGATTATTTCTTCAGCGACTCTTCCTCCCATAGCTATAGCAAGTTGGGCATGTAATTGCTCTCTAGTTTGAGAAACTTCATCTCTTTCTGGAAGCTGCATAACCATACCTAAAGCCCTTCCTCTAGGAATTATTGTAGCTTTATGAATTGGATAAGCGGCTTTCTCATTAATTGTAACTATAGCGTGACCTGCCTCATGATAAGCAGTAAGTCTTTTCTCTTCCTCAGACATTACCATTGAACGTCTTTCAGCTCCCATCATTACTTTATCTTTTGCTTCTTCAAACTCCTGATAGGTTACAATTCTTTTGTTTTTTCGAGCAGCTAGCAATGCAGCTTCATTTACAAGGTTTGCTAAATCTGCTCCTGAAAATCCTGGTGTTCCTCGAGCAATAGTTCTCAAGTTTACATCTGGAGCCATAGATATTTTTTTTGCGTGCACTTTTAAGATCTTTTCTCTTCCTATAATATCTGGATTTGAAACCACAACTTGTCTATCAAATCTTCCTGGTCTTAAAAGGGCGGGATCAAGAACATCCGGTCTGTTAGTTGCAGCTATAATTATTACACCTTCATTTGTATCAAAACCGTCCATTTCAACTAATAATTGGTTAAGAGTTTGCTCTCTTTCATCGTTTCCACCTCCTAGACCTGCGCCTCTACTTCTTCCAACAGCATCTATTTCATCTATAAAAATTATACAAGGCGAATGTTTTTTCCCTTGTTCAAACATGTCTCTAACTCTTGATGCTCCAACACCAACAAACATTTCTACAAAATCTGATCCTGATATTGTAAAGAAAGGAACTCCGGCTTCACCTGCGATAGCTCTTGCTAATAAAGTTTTTCCAGTTCCAGGAGGCCCGACTAACAAACAACCTCTTGGAATTTTACCACCCAATCTACTAAATTTTCTTGGGTCTTTTAAAAATTCTACAACCTCTTCTACTTCTTCTTTTGCTTCCTCAACTCCAGCAACATCATTAAATGTAACCTTACCTTTGACTTCATTCATCATTTTAGCTTTAGATCTTCCAAAACCCATCGCTCCACCTTTGCCACCTTGCATTTGTCTCATAAAAAATATCCAGACAGCTATTAGAAGTAACATTGGAAACCAAGACAACAATATGCCAAGGAGTGACGGCATTTTTTCCTCTAATGGACTTGCAGATATACTAACGCCTTTATCAGTTAATTTTTGAATTAAGTTTGGATCGTCTGGTGCATAAGTATTAAATTGTTGACCATTTGACAAAATACCTTTTATATTTTTTCCTGAAATCTCAACTTGAACTACTCTCCCATTATCCACCTCTGTCAAAAATTCAGAGAAAATAATATTATTTTTTTGAGTCATAGCTCCCTGTGGATTTTTAAACATGTTGTAAAGACCAATCGTAAGGAGAACTATAATTCCCCACATTGCAAGATTTTTGAAGTTCATGGTGATAAAGTAAGAATTATTGAAGAATAAACAAGTGTCAATTTGTACATATATTGTGTAAAATAACTAAATTTCTCTTGAAATAATCATTGTATTGCTGACTTTTTTAAAAATACACCCTGATAATGTTGTTTTATAAGTATTATTCGAATTTTTGAAATTTTTTATTAAGCTCATTATTTTGCTACCTCTGGATAGTTTTGCTTTGTTAGAAAATGAATTTAAAACAATATTTAGTGATCTAAATACTACTTCATCAGGCTCTGAAAAAAAATTTTTATTTACAATTACTTTTTCTTTATTTTTTATAACATTTTGATCAATATTTTTTTGTATATAATGCTCAAGAGCTTTATTGCTCTTATGAAGATTTGATAAAGATGTGTCAAAATTTTTGTTTTTTTTATTAAATTTAAAATTATTTAAAATATTTCTAACGTAAACTCTTAAATACTTATTATCAAAATTTGATGGATCTTGGATATAATTACCAAATGTATTTTCAGAGATATATATTAACTCATTTTTAGAAAAATTCAAAAGTGGTCTAAAAATCAAAATTTTTTCATTTATTTTTAATTTTGAGTATTTTTTTTTGAAGGATACAAGCCCATTTAAACCCGATCCACGAAGCAATCTTATAAAAAAATTTTCATACAAATCTTCTTTGTGATGAGCTGTTAAAATTTTATTTAATTTATAATTCTTACATTTTTTAAATAATAGTTCGTATCTCTTTAATCGAGCTTGCTCTTGTATATTTTTAAGTTTGTAATTTTTGACCCATCTTAAAATATTTAAATTAACATCAAATTTTTTTAGAATTTTTTTAATAAATAAAGCCTCTTTTTTTGACTCTTTTCTTAAGTTATGATCGATGTGAAAATAAATATTACTTGTGCCCTTCTCTATAGACACACATTTCGTTAAAAAAGCCAATGCCATACTGTCTGGACCACCAGAAATAGCAACACAATAATTTTTATCAGTATCTTTTGAAATTATTCTTTTAAACCTCGAATAAAGTTTTTTTATTTTCGGGTTTTTAAGTTTGGATAAATAAAAATTATGAATTGTTCGGTTTACACTCGAATTTTTTTTCTTCATACTTTGCTTTTTGAAGTACAGATTGAGTTGCTTCTGGATATTGTTTCTTTACACCAGAAATCATAAGACAACCTTGATCTTTTTCTCCAATTTGTACTAATGATACTCCGAGTTTTAATAGATTGATAGGTGCTTTTTCACTTTTAGGATATTTTTGATAACCTTCTAAATATGCAGATGCTGCATCCGTATAAAGTTGTCTAATCCTAAAAGTTTCAGCGTACCAATACTGGGCATTTCCAGATAATTTATGTTTAGGATTAGTATCAACAAATTCTCTAAATGCTCTTTCTGCCATATTGTAGTCTCCAACTTTTAGAAAACTAGTTGCAAACTCATATTGATTTTCTGGCGTACCTTCTGGTAAAATTTTTTCTTCTGTTTGAAAAGTTTCAGTAACAACAGTTTTTGTTGCATCTATTGATTGAATAGATTGGCTTTCACTTTCATTTGTCATATCTTTATAAGAAACTGTTCCTAAATCTTGAGGTTGACTAGAACCTGGTAAAATTTTTTCTTTATCAGCGGTAGTGTCTGTAGGAAGCTTAGTTAAAGAATTACTATCAAATCCTAGATTATCAGTCTCTAGCTGTTGAAACCTTAGTTGATTATCCGCTTGAACTTTTGATAATCTAGAATTTAATTTATCAATTTTAAAATTAATTTCTTCATACTTATTTGTTAATTGTTGAAACTGTTTTTCTATTTCAGATAATTTTAACAAATGTCTTGTGAGTACATCTTCAGTTTCTTTAACTGAATTATTTGAATTCGAATTTGAGGATTGAGAAAAAGACTCTGAATAAACCGCTCTCTCTAATGTCCTCAAATCTTTTTGAATTAATTGCAACATTTCTTTTATTTCTGATGTGTCTGCAGTCAAGCTTGTTGGGGAAAGTAAATAAAAAAAAATAATTAAAGAACAACTGTTTTTTTTGATATTTAACATATAACAAAACTTTAAGTATAAAAATGGCAAAAAAAAGACCCCATATTAAAGGGGTCTTTTTTTAAAAACTTTTTTTATTTATTAATTAGCTTTTACAGTAACTGCTCTTCTATTCTTAGACCAAGAAAGAGGATTTGATCCTGAGTCAACAGGTCTTTCTTTACCGTAACTAATCACTGATATTCTATCTGCCGAAACTCCGTAAGTCATTAAGTAGTCTTTTGCTGCGTTAGCTCTTCTTTCACCCAATGCTAAATTGTATTCTCTTGTTCCTCTTTCATCCGCATGTCCCTCTAAAACTACATTCACGCTTGGATTATCTCTTAACCATGCTGCTTGTTTTCTTAATGTGTCTCTAGACATTGTCGTGAGTATAGACTCGTTTGTAGCAAAGAATACTCTATCTGGAACACCTTTAGCTAAATACTCAACTGTATCTGTCCCTGTATAAACATCCCCTTGAATTTGAGAATCTATTATTGCTGTTTTTTTAGTTGCACAAGCAGAAACAACCATACTTAATAAAATTACTAGAAAAGTATTTTTTAGGATTTTGCTTAAATTCATTAATGCTCCTTAATTTTTTTAGAACTTTTTCACAACTAATTAGATCTTTCAAGTCTAAAAATCAACATTATTTGTGTTTTTTTTAAAAAATTTGGACTAATTACTTAATAAAGATGACCAAGATGGGTCTGAAGCATCTGTCTCGGTAACAACCATTCTTTCATTGTATCCTGTTAAGTCAATAGACCAGAGCTTTGCTGAAAAACCCTCGCCTTTATCATTTGATTTTGTCTCTCTATAGAAAATAAGAACTCTTCCGTTTGGAGCCCACGAAGGTGCTTCTTGATAGTAGTTTTCTGTTAGGAGCCTTTCGCCTTTACCGTCTACACGCATAACTCCAATATAAAACTTACCTTTGTGAAGTTTGGTAAAAGCAATTAAGTCTCCTCTCGGAGACCATACTGGTGTACCATAAAGTCCTTTCCCAAAAGAAATTCTTTTTACATCTGAGCCGTCACTTTTCATAACATAAATCTGTTGGTACCCACTTCTATCAGAATTGAATGTAATAAATTTACCATCTGGTGAGTAAGAAGGGGATGTATCTATTGATGGATGATTGGTAATTTTCTCAACAATTCTATTTTCAATATCCATGGTATAAATATCTGAATTGCCATCTTTGGCAAAACTCATTATTATTTTTTTTCCATCAGGTGAGAATCTTGGTGCAAATGTCATTCCTGGAAAATCACCTACAACTTCTTGTATCCCAGTCTCAATATCTAATAAATAAACTCTAGGTAAATTTCTAAAATACGAGAGGTATGTTACCATTTGATTAGTAGGATTAAATCTTGGCGTGAGTACTAGCTCATTACCAAGAGTTAAATATTTTGTATTAAATCCATCTTGATCCATTATAGCGAGTTTTTTTATTCGTTTGATTTTTGGACCTTCCTCTGAAACATAAATTATTCTTGTATCAAAATATCCTTTTTCCCCAGTAAGTCTTTGATAAACTTTATCTGTAATTATATGACCTACTCTTCTCCAATTGCTTGGCACTGTTGTGAATGCAAGCGCAAGCATTTCTCTACCTGCTAGCACATCCCATAATCTAAACTCAACTTTGAGTTTTTCATTAACAGCTGTTACTTTTCCAGTTATCAAAGCTTGAGATTTAATTAATGCCCAATCCTCAAATCTAGGTTTAAGATGAGCAATGTCAGGTTTTTGAAGAAACGCATCCTTGCTCAAAGGATTAAATAATCCTGATTGTTTTAAATTATTTTCAATTACTTTTGAAATTTCTGATCCTATATCTTTTATTTCCAACTCTTTTTCAAAAAACGTATTAGAATTATTATCTTGAAATAATGGTGAGACAGCAATAGGAAGTGGATTTAAATTTCCACGAGTTATATCTACCTCAACAAGTGAGTAAGACTTAGAGATACTTACAAATAATATTAAGATTGTGTTTAAAATTAATTTTATTTTTTTCATTAGCCCCCTAGCATTTCTCTAGCATCAAAGTTGAGTTGAAGATTTTTCCACCTCTCATAACCACTAGTAGGTACTTTTAGAGGTTGACACAATTGAATTGCTCTAAGAGCACTTTCGGCTAGCACTTTATAGAAACCTTGTCCGGGCATATTCATTCTTGCATGATCCAAAATTTCAGACTTGATAAGTGTTCCGTCTGGTTTTAATTTTAATTTTATTCTAACTAACAAATTTTCATTGTATGGTAAACCTAAGGGAATACTCCAACAACCAAAAATTTGGGCTTTTAGTGCATCTTCTTCGCTCAATGTTAATGAAGATATATCCATAGTGTCGTCTTGAGATTGCGAAATTTTATCCATTATTTTGTTTGTTTCACCAATATCCTCTTTAGATTTATCGATTAAAGCTGCAATATTATTTGGATCAAATAATTCCTTTTTTTCAAACTCAGATGCTTGTTTCACTTTCGTATCATCTGTTTTTGGTTTTTTTGGTTTAATTATCTCTTTTAAATTTTCATCTTCTGTTAAATCTTTAGAAGGTTTTTGTTTTTTTTCCTGCTCAACTGAGAGTTCTTCATTATTTTTATTAGGTAGTGGGATTGCATCTAATTTCTCTTTTTTAACAATCTCTTTTTTTGTCTCTGGTGTAGGTGTTTTTTTTGAGGTCAACTCTGTGATGTTTTCCTTGTTTTTTTCTGGACTAATCTCTTTTTTTTCATCTTTCTTTATTTTTTTTGGTGGAGCTTGTTCAGAAACCAATTTTTCTTTATCTTTTTTTACTTTCTCGATAATTTTTTTTGCCTTTGGGGCAAAAGGTATGTTTGTTTTATCAGAAATCTGAATGAGCTCGACTGAAACAAGCGGAGGTATATCCAATGGCTGTTTAGCTATAAAAGGTAATGTAAAAATACTTAGAACAATTATAACTGTATGAAAGATAGATGAAAAAAATAAACTTTTATACAAGTTTACCTCTCTTTATATGGTTCAGATATCAAGGCTACTTTGGTAAATCCTGAACCGGAGAGCATACCCATTATTTCTAGTACTCTACCGTAGTTAATGGTTTTATCTCCTCTAACAAAAATTCTTGTATCAGTTCTGTTATTTGAAACTGCTAAAATTTTTGCAATTATTTTTTCATACTCAACCTTCGTTTCTTGGATAAAAATCTCTCCTTTAGAATTAATAGTTAATGTTAACGGCTCGGTTTCTTCAGGCAAGGTATCAGCAGACGACTCAGGCAAGTCAACTTGAACACCAACAGTTAATAAAGGAGCAGTGACCATAAAAATTATAAGCAGCACGAGCATAACATCGACAAAAGGAGTTACATTAATTTCACTCATTGGTTCTTTTTTTGAACGTTTTAAATTAAATGCCATTCCTAAATTATAGAAATAAATCTCTTTGAAAAGTTTTCTAGTTTTTGAGAATATTTTTTAGAGTCATTGTTAAATTTATTGTACGCAATAACTGCTGGAATTGCTGCCAACAAACCTAAAGCTGTTGCGAATAATGCTTCTGCAATACCTGGAGCAACAATTGCTAAACTTGTATTTCTTGAAATGGCAATTGATTGAAATGAATTCATAATACCCCATACAGTTCCAAACAATCCTATAAATGGAGCTGTTGATCCCACTGTTGCAAGAAAGGTGTAATTTTTGTCTACGTTAGTCATTTGCTTTTCAATATTTGCTTCCAAAACACCTGCTAATCTTTCGGATAAATTTGATCTTGATCTTGATTTCATCACCATTTGCATTGAACTTTTAAATAGTTCAGCCATTGGATCATTGGTGGTTGAAGGTAAATTATTATAAAAGGTTTCTGCAGATTTTGACTTCCAAAATTTTTCTTCAAATTCCTCTGCACTTTTATTAATTTTTCTAAATAGTCTAATTTTATCAAAAATGATAGCCCAAGAATAAATTGAAAAAACTACTAAAATTATCATCACTGATTTTACTATAATGTCTGCTCTTAAAAATAAGCTAACTAAAGAAAAGTCTGTGTTACTTGCAAGTCCAACAGCTTGTGAGGCTATATCTGTTTCCATTGTTTCTTCTCACACTCAATTGTGTCATTAATTTGGCTTTTATTTTGTAATATTTCTGAATTAAATTATTTCCCTAAAGTTTCAAAATAATATTTAGCAATTAATATTGCATCAGCTTTATTAGCATCTTTTTTTTTTGATAATTCAGATGATATGTATGGGTAAGTCTCAATCACTTTAGTTCTGCTAGCATCTTTCTCAGAATTAAGTAAATTAAAATGTTTTTTCCATTTTACTGGTCTAACTAAAATTATTGGTAATTTTAATGCTGCACAAACACCTTTTATAACACCAAATGATTGTCCAAAACTAAACATGCCTGTTACACCTTGACCTGGCATTGCGCTAACGCTCTCGAGGATCACTTTATCCTCATGCGAAATATTTTCTTTAGTAAGGATATTTGCTAATTCAGCTGCATTAATTTGTTTTTTTGACTTTGTGCCTTCTGCCATAGTTGGCATGTCAACAACCATAGAAATGTTTCCATCTCTTAGTATAGATATTGCACCGCTAATCCCAGGATCTATTCCAACCAAATTCATAAATTAATTCTCAAATTTTGCGTTTGTAAAAATGTTTTGTACATCTTCATCATCATCTAAGGTTTCTAAAAATTTAATCATGTTATCTTTGTTTTCTCCTGATAAATTTACTGTATTTAGTGGGACCCATTCAATTTCTGTAGACAAAAAGTTTTCAATTTTTTTTTCTAATTTATTTTTGACTTCATATATCTGAGTATTAGCAGTATGTACTTCATGAAAATTCTCGTGGGAAAAACACTCATTTGCACCACTTTCAATTGCTAGCTCAAGCATACCTTCATCATCAATTTCGTCTTTATTTATTTTTATAACTCCTAACTGTTGAAAGTTATGTGATGCTGACCCTTGAGTTCCAAGTCCACCGCCACTTTTTTGAAAAATGGTTCTAATATTTGAAGCTGTTCTATTTTTATTATCCGTTAAAGTTTCAACTATTACAGCTGTTTTATTTGGACCAAAACCTTCATATCGAAGATTTTCAAAGTTCGAGTCTTCACTTATGCTAGATTTATCTATAGCTCTCTCAATATTATCTTTTGGCATATTTGCTGATCTTGCAGATTGGATTGCTGATCGCAATCTAGCATTCATATCAGGATTTTTATCTCCTAGTTTTGCTGCAACTGTTATTTCTTTAGAAAGTTTAGAGAAAATTTTAGATCTTTGTTTATCAGCTTTTCCTTTTTTATGCTTGATTCCTGCCCAATGAGAGTGTCCAGCCATGATTTAAGTATTATTATTTAATTTACCACCATATATAAAACTAGATACACTTTTGGCCAAGCCATTATTCTCGTTAGCATCCACTATCATACCACAAAGTGTTGCTTCTCCTTTTGCTGGAAAATGTTTTTGTGAGTCTCTTTTAAAAAATCTATTTATTGAATTTTGTTTATTCATTCCAATTACGGAGTCATAATCCCCACACATTCCGGCGTCTGTTAAATAGGCTGTTCCATTCTCTAATATTCTTGCATCATTTGTTGGTACATGTGTATGTGTACCAACCACAATGGTTGCATTCCCATCAAGATAATGACCAATAGCCATTTTTTCACTGGTAATCTCACCATGAAAATCAACAACTAAAAAATCATAATTTTTTTTTAATTTATGATTATCAATAAAATTTTTTGTAACTTCAAATACATCTTTGCACTTTTTCATAAAAATATTTCCCATCAAATTTAAAACTCCAACTCTCAACCCTTTTTTTGACTTATAAACTTCATAGCCATTTCCTGGAACATCATTAAGTAAATTTTGTGGTCTTAATAATCTTTTCTCTTTTTTTATAAATTCAAAAGTTTCTTTCTGATCCCAAACATGATTGCCAGTTGTGATAACATCTACTCCTGAGTTAATTAATTCTTTTACATTATTTTCAGTTATTCCAACACCTTCTATAGCTGCATTTTCTCCATTAGCTATTACAAAATCAATTTTATTTTTTTCTATAATTGTTTTTAAATGTTTTTTTTACTGCAATGCATCCAGCATCACCAACTATATCGCCTAGAAACAAAATTTTCATGAATAGATTTTATTTTCTGTTATGATGAAATCTAATTTTTTGTCAAATTTGTTCAGAGGCAATTTTTTAATTTCTTGAAAAGAAAACGATAATCCAACTGTCTTAAATTTTTTTAATTTACCAACTTTTTCTATATATCTATCGTAATACCCTCCCCCATATCCTAATCGAAACTTGTTTTTATCGAAACCAACTAAAGGGACCAATATAAGATCAGGATATACAATTATTTTAGATGCAGGTTCAGGAATTCCCATATTATTTACCTTTAAATGAGTATCTGATGACCAATTAAAAAAATTCATTTGATTAGAGTCACCAACAACAGGTAGTGAGATTAAGAAGTTCTTTTCAGCAAATTTTTTTAATACAGGCAAGCAATCAAATTCATAATTTATTGGATAGTAACCACCAATGGTTTTAATTTTAAATTTTATATTTTTTATTAAATCTAAAATTTTTGTTTCTATATTTTCAAACTTCTTAAACTTTTTTTTTCTTATAAAAATTAATTTTTTTCTTAATAATTTTTTTGACAATTTTACTGAATATTTGTATCTGGATTATTTTTATGTATAAAATTTTCTATTTCTTTGGTCGCTGTGTCTATCAAATCTTCATAATTATTTTTTTGATTTTGGATTTCAAACTCAAGCTTAGTTTGATTATCGGATAGTTTTAAAATTTCTTTCTCTTTTTCATCTTTATAATTATAAACTAAGGATTTTAATTCCTTAAATTTGCTAATTAAATTTTGAATTTCTGTCTTTTGTTTTTCCAATTTTTTTTTAGTCTCAAAGTATTCATCCATTGTTGTAATTGAAGTAATTAGTAGAAGCTTATTTTCACCTATGTTGCCAAGCGAATTTTTAAGACTGCTGAACTTTTGACTTAGATGTGATGATAGTTCCTCTAAATGTTCCTCTTGCCCATCTTCACATGATAGCAAGTATTCTTTACCATTAAACTTGATATTTACATTTGCCATTTTTCAATTTCGTCCAATAAACTATCGGTTTCTTGATTTAATTCATCTATTTTCTCTGTAAATTTTTGCTCTCTTCTTTTTTCATCCTCATCCTTAGACTTAAAATCCTCAAACTCCTGCTTTAATTTAAGATTTTCTTTTTCTAAAAAATTATAATTTTCTAATAGTTGTTTATATTCAATTTCTAATTGATTTTTTTGCTCTTTAAGATTTTCTAATTCTGGAGAATTATCTTTTTTAGCCAAATCTAAATTTTTAAGTTTTTCGAGTGTTAGATTTAATTTTTTCTCTTTTTCAGTTATAGAATTCATTATATATAAACATACTATTAAATTGAGTCATCTAAGTCTATACAGGATAATTTTTTGAGAATACAAAATAAAGATTTATCGAACGCAATTCGTGTTCTTTCAATGGATGCTGTTGAAAAAGCTAATTCAGGCCACCCTGGGATGCCTATGGGAATGGCAGATGTTGCAACTGTCCTTTTTAAAAACTTTCTAAAATTTAATTCATCCAATCCAAGTTGGATCAATAGAGATAGGTTTGTTTTATCTGCTGGCCATGGATCGATGTTATTATATTCTTTGTTGTATTTAACAGGTTATAAATGCATCAGCATTTCCGATATTAAAAACTTTAGACAACTGAATTCTATTTGTGCTGGACATCCTGAGTATGAAAAAAACTCTGGAATAGAAACAACAACTGGACCACTAGGGCAAGGGATAGCAAACGCAGTTGGTTTTGCAATTGCTGAAGAAGTTTTAAAAAAGAAATTAGGAAGTAAAATAATTAATCATAAAACTTATGTTCTAGCAGGCGATGGATGTTTAATGGAGGGCATAAGTCACGAGGCAATGAGTTTAGCTGGCCATCTAAAACTTAAAAATTTAATTATGTTATTTGATAACAACTCTATTTCAATTGATGGACCAACAAGTCTTGCTGTCTCAGATAACTATAAAAAAAGGTTTGAAAGCTATGGCTGGAATTATATTGATATTGACGGTCACAATGAAAGACAAATATTTAACGCAATTAATAAGGCGCAAAAAGCGAATAAGCCAACAGTTATCTCTTGTAAAACAAAAATTGGATTTGGCTCGCCTAACAAAAGTGGCAAAGCATCTTCTCATGGGAGTCCTCTTGGGCCTAAAGAGATTGAGTTAGTTAGAGAGATATTAAACTGGCCTTTTAAACCGTTTGAAATACCAAAAAATATTTTAAAAGAATGGAGAAAAATAGGAGTTAAAGGTTCTAAGACAGAAGCGAAATGGAATAAAGATTTTTCAAGAAACAAAAATAACTTAAAAGAATTTTTTAATAATAATTTTTCTAATTCAATTATAAAACAAAAGAAAGATGTAATTACAAATTTAAAACCATTGGCAACAAGGAAGTCTTCAGAGGCTGTTTTAAACTCATTATTTAAATTAAAAAATAATTTAATTGGCGGGTCTGCGGATCTAGCAGGCTCAAACAATACAAAATCTAAATTTAACAAAGTTATAAATGCTAAAAATTTCGATGGTGACTATATTCATTATGGAGTGAGAGAGCATGCAATGTGTGGAATTATGAATGGTTTAGCATTGCACAGTAATTTAATTCCGTATGGAGGAACTTTTTTAATATTTTCAGATTATTGTAAGCCTTCAATTAGACTTTCTGCGTTAATGAAACAAAGAGTAATTTATGTAATGACACATGACTCTATTGGATTAGGGGAAGATGGCCCAACTCATCAACCAATTGAACAGTTATCAGGCCTAAGATCTATACCAAATTTAAATATACTTAGACCTGCTGATCAAACAGAAACCATTGAATGCTGGGACATTGCCCTTAAAAACTCAAAAACCCCAAGTGTTCTTGCGTTAACTAGGCAAAACTTAGATCCAATAAGAAAACGTTTCACATCTAAGAATAAATGTTCTTATGGAGCTTATGAGGTAATGAGAACAAATAAACAAATAAAGATAACCATACTAGCTACTGGCTCTGAGGTAAATCTAGCTTTAAATATAAGTCATAAATTAGCCAAAGAAAAATTGTACTCAAAAGTTATATCTATGCCTTGTCAAGAAATCTTTGATAAACAAAGTCAAAAATACAAAAGCAAGATTTTAAATGAAACAAGCAAAATATTTTCTATAGAAGCAGGATCAGATCAATCATGGTCAAAATATATCAACAATAAAGGATTATCATTTTCAATTAATGATTTTGGAAAAAGTGCTCCTTACAAAAAAGTATACGATCACTTTGGACTCAATGTTGAAAAAATTTATAAAAAAATAAAGTTAAACATCAAAAAAAATGCCAATTAAAATTGGGATAAATGGTATGGGTCGGATCGGAAGAATGGTTGCTCGATCAATTTATGAAAATTATAAAGGCAAAATTCAAATTAAACATATTAATAATAGATCAAATTCGGAGGTTTGTGCAAACTTGTTAAAATATGATTCAGTGCATGGTAAATTCAATGCTGAGATAAAATCTAATTCAAGTCATTTAAAAATAAATAAAGACAAAATTTCATTTTCACAATTCTCAAATATTCAAGACATAAATTGGAAAAAATACAATGTCGATTATGTATTTGAGTGCACAGGTAAATTCAATTCTAAAGAAAAACTAATACCACATTTAAAAAATGGAGCAAAAAAAGTAATAGTATCAGCTCCGTGCAAAAATGCAGACAAAACAATTGTTTTTGGCGTTAATCATAGAAAAATTGGAAAGAATGATAATATTATTTCAGCGGCTTCTTGCACTACTAATTGCCTTGCACCGATTGCAGATGTAATAAATAAAAATTTTATAATCCAAAATGGTTTTATGACAACCATTCATGCTTTTACAACAGATCAAAGAATATTAGATAATTCGCATAAGGATCTGAGACGAGCAAGATCTGCAAGCCAATCAATCGTGCCAACATCAACTGGTGCTTCTAAGGCAATTGACGAAATTATACCTTCATTAAAAGGAAAGCTTGAGGGGATTGCTATGAGAGTCCCAACTCCAAATGTATCATTGGTTGAGTTTGTATTTAATGTTAAAAAGAATATTTCCAAAGAAAAATTAAATAATTCATTTTCAAAAGCATCAAATGCTTATCTAAAAAATATCTTAAATGTTACAAAAGAAAAATTAGTATCAATAGATTTCAACCATAATAGTGCGTCAGCAATACTAGATAGTTCTTTAACTAATGTTGTTGGTACAAAAATGGGAAAAATTTCTGCATGGTATGATAACGAATGGGGTTTTTCAAATAGGATGTGTGATATTGCAAGATATTTAAGCAAAATCAATTAATGAAATCCATAAAAGATTTAGAAAATTTAAATAATCAAATAGTACTTTTAAGATTAGATTTAAACGTTCCAATTTTGGATGGAAAAATAACAGATACAAATAGAATAGATAAAATTATTCCAACAATTAATTTTCTCTTATCAAAAAAGGCAAAAATAATAATAATTTCCCATGTCGGAAGACCAAAAGGAAAAGTTCGAAGTGAGCTATCCCTTCAACCAATAAGAGATAACTTAAGTTCACAAGTCAATGAAAATGTCAAACTAGAGAAGGCAAATATTTTTAATTTAAAAAAAAGTGAACTATTTAATGATGCTGATGAAAAAATTATAATTTTAGAAAATATTAGATTTTATCCAGAAGAAGAGAATAACAATGAAAAATTTTCTGAACATTTATCAAAACTTGGGGACATTTATGTAAATGATGCTTTTTCATGTTCACACAGAGAACATGCTTCAGTTACAAGTATTACAAAATTTATACCTTCCTATAGTGGACTTCAGATAAATTCTGAAGTTGAAGCTCTTAAAAAAATTACAACAGAAATTAAAAAACCAATTACTTGTATAATTGGTGGATCAAAGATATCTACAAAAATAGACATTATAAAAAACCTAATACCTAAATTTGATAATATTATAATCGTTGGAGCTATGGCTAATAATATTTTAAAATACAAAGGTTACAATATAGGAACCTCATTATTCGAAAAAAATTCTGAAAAAATAATTGAAGAAATTTTTTCTGAAATAGAAAGTAATAGTTGTAAATTATATTTCCCTGAGGATGTTAAAGTTGGAAAAAGCCTTGAAGACGATTGTATTCAAAAATCGTTACATCAAATAGAAAATGACGATATGATACTTGATGTAGGCTCAAAAACGATACAAAATATAAAAAGTGTAATCGATAATTCCTCAACCATATTATGGAATGGGCCATTGGGATATTTTGAAAATCCTAATTTTTCAATAGGTAGTTTAGAAATAGCAAAATACATAGGAAATAAACAAGGAGAGATTTATTCTGTTATTGGTGGTGGAGATACAGTTTCTGTTATCAGCTCCATTAAAATTAAAAACAAATTTAATTTTGTCTCAACTGCTGGTGGAGCATTTTTAGAATATCTTGAAGGAAAAATTCTTCCTGGTATAAGGGCGCTTAATTAAATGTCTGAATTATACAAAATAGCAAACAAAATTCTTCAAAACGGAAAAGGAATTCTTGCGGCTGATGAAAGCACTGGGACTATGAAAAAAAGATTAGACTCAGTAAATGTAGAGTCTAATGAAAAAAACAGATTAATCTTCAGAGAAACACTTTTTTCTTCAAACTCAATGAAAGAATGTATTGGTGGTGTAATATTGTATGATGAAACAATTAGACAAAATACTTTTCAAAATAAATCTATACCAAAATTAATTTCTGAAAGTGGAGCTGTACCAGGAATAAAAGTAGATACAGGTGCAAAAACGTTAGCAGGGTCTAAAGAAGAAAAAATTACTGAGGGATTAGATGGTTTAAGAGAAAGATTAAAAGATTACTATCAACTTGGTGCTAGATTTACAAAATGGAGAGGTGTTTATGTTATCTCTGAAGCATACCCTAGCAAGTTATCAATGATAGCAAATGCTCATGCTTTAGCTAGATACGCTGCACTAGCACAAGAAGCTGGCATGGTGCCAATTGTAGAACCAGAAGTTTTAATGGATGGGAAACACTCGGCTAAAGATTGTTTTAATAAAACAACTGAGGTTATCAAAAGATGCTATGAACAATTAGATATAAATAAAGTTGATTTGAAAGGCACAATTTTAAAACCTAATATGATTCTTCCTGGAACAGATTCAAATGAGACAATTTCTAATAACGAAGTAGCTGAAATGACGTTAGAATGTTTAAAAAATAATGTACCATCTGAAGTTCCAGGTATTGCATTTTTATCTGGTGGACAGACAGAAGTTCAAGCAACAAACAATCTGAATCAAATAAATATTAAAAATGACTCAAGTTTTATTATGACCTACTCATATGGAAGAGCTCTTCAACAAGGTGCCTTAAAATTTTGGTCTAAAGACATAAACAATATCAAAGGAACTCAAGAAGTATTTGATCATAGAGCTAAAATGTGTACTTTAGCAGCACAAGGGAAGTGGTCAGAAAGTCTTGAAAATTCAAAATAAAAATTTTGTTTATTTAATCTCTCCCACAAAAATATCTGATAATAATTTTTTTAAATCTCTAGAGCTCGTCTTTAAATCAAAAAAGGTAAGTTTTTTTCAATTAAGATTAAAAAATGAAAAACTTTCTAAAAAAATTATAATTTCAAAAAAAATAATCAAGATCTGCAGAAAATATAAAGTTAAATTTTTAGTAAATGATGATCCAATTCTTGCTTTAAAAGTTAATGCAGATGGTTGTCATTTGGGTCAAAAAGATATGAGCATCATTAAAGCAAAAAAAATTTTAAAGAATAAAATAATTGGTATTACTTGCCATAATTCAATTAGATTAGCAAAGAAAGCGCTTATAAATGGGGCAAACTATATTGCTGTTGGTGCTTTTTATAAAACAAAAACAAAAAAAGTAAAATTTAGAGCAAAACTAAGTGTTTTGAGAAAAATAAAAAAGTTTAGTGACCATCCTGTTGTTGCTATTGGTGGTATAAATGAAAAAAACTATAAAAAACTTTTGTTGAACAAAGCAAACTTTTTGGCTATCTCAGGCTACATTTGGAATAATAATAAATACAAACCTTACGAAGCAATAGAAAGATTAAAATGAAAATAAACGCAACTGAAATAAGAGTTGGAATGATATTAGAGCATAAAGATGATTTGTGGGAAGTATTAAAAACGCAACATGTAAAACCTGGCAAGGGTGGTGCATTTGCACAAGTAGAAATGAAAAGTTTAAATAAAAATACAAAACTTAATGAAAGATTTAGATCGAGTGAAACTGTAGAAAAAGCATCTTTGGAAGAGCTGAAATTTAATTACCTTTATGATGATGAAGCAAATTATTTTTTTATGAATCCAGAAAATTTTGAGCAAATTAATATTAAAAAAGAGATTATTGGAGATAAAGGAAAAATGTTAACTGAAAATTTAGAGGTTATAATCAATTTCCATGATGAGACACCTTTGAGTGTTAATCTACCCAATCAAATAAAAAGTAAGATTGAAACCACTGATGCTGCATTAAAAGGTCAAACCGTTTCTTCTTCTTATAAACCAGCAACTCTTGATAATGGGTTGAGTATACAAGTTCCTCCATTTATAGAAACCGGAGATGAAATAATTGTTGATACAAGAACAATTGAATATGTAAAAAAAGTTTAATTAATGAATTCAATTTCTCCAAATTTAAATATTATGATCAAAGCTTGTGAAAAAGCTTCTAAAGCAATTATAAGAGATTTTGGTGAAATTGAAAATTTACAAGTATCCAAAAAAGGCCCAAAAGATTTCGTAACTAAGACAGATAAAAAAGTAGAAAAAATACTTATTGAGGAACTTTCAAAAGCAAAAAAAAATTATTCATTTATTACTGAGGAAAGTGGGATAATCAAAAATAAAAATGAAGATGCTTGTTGGATAATTGATCCAATAGATGGAACAGTTAATTTTATGCATGGGATCCCACACTTTGCAATATCTATAGCTCTGAGGATCAATGGTAACCTTAAATCAGGATTAATTTTTGATCCAATAAAAAATGAGATATTTTATGCTGAAAAAAATAGTGGAGCCTATTTTAATAATTATAGAGTAAGAGTCTCTAGTAAAATTAATTTAGAAGAGTGTTTATTTTCTTCAAACAGTGATGGTGTAAAACATGCAACCCCTCATTTAAATATGAGAAATACTGGATGTGCAGCACTTGATTTAGCATATGTGGGAGCAGGAAGATTAGATGGTTTTTTTAATAACAAAATAAATATTTGGGATATTGCTGCCGGTATTCTAATTGTTGAAGAAGCCGGGGGTAAAGTTAGTGATATTAGTGCGTTTGAGGATGAAGCAATAGATATCAAGGCATCAAACAGCAACATTTACCAAGAAATGCTTGAAAAAATAAAAAACTTTTAATTGTTTTAAAAATTACTTTTGCTATAAACCGTGCTTTATGAAAAAGAATTTACATCCTAATTACCATACTATTAAAGTCGAAATGACTGATGGCTCTCAATTTGAAACTAAATCTACATGGGGTTCGGAGGGGGAAGTTCTTAAGTTAGAAATAGATCCTAACTCGCATGCCGCTTGGACAGGTGGAAAACAAAAAATATTAGATAAAGGGAGAATTAGTAAATTCAATAAAAAATTCCAAATTTTTAGATCAGAGAAAAAAAATTAATGTCCAACGCTCCTTTAATGCCAATGGCAACTGCTGTTTGGTTAGTTGAAAATACTACGCTTACATTTAAACAAATAGCTGATTTTTGTAAACTTCATGAAGTCGAAATACAGGGTATTGCTGATGGAGAAGTAGCAAAAGGTATAGTTGGTTATAACCCAATAATGTCTGGTCAACTTACTAGGGAAGAAATTAACTTATCATCTGTGGACAATAATAGACCATTAAATTTGAAAACTAATGATGTTGAAATAGAAAATACGGAGAAAAAAATAAAAAAATACGTTCCTTTATCAAAACGTCAAGATAAACCAGATTCTGCTCTATGGTTGATAAAACAACATAGTATCTTAAAGGACTCTCAAGTTGCGAGATTAGTTGGGGTTACAAAAAACTCAGTGACGGCTATCAGAAATAAAAGTTATTGGAACTTTAATAATCTTAATGCAAAAGACCCAGTGGCGATGGGGTTATTTTCTCAAAAAGAACTCTTAGATGCTATTGAAAAAGCTGAAAGACGACTTAAGAGAGAGAAAAAACAGAAAGAAAAAGCACAAAACTTAAAATAATATAATCAAATGATTAAGAATAGACAAATAATTTATAAAGTGATAACAAATCCCATTTTTTGGAGGTTGTTATTAAAATAGAAGTTAAAGATAATAATGTTGAACAAGCACTGAGAGTTTTAAAAAGAAAACTTCAGCGTGATGGTTTTTTTAAAATAATAAAACTAAAGAATACTTATGAAAAACCATCAGAGAAGAAAAAGAGAATTCTTCAAGAAAACATTAAAAGAGTAAAAAAGCTTAACAAACTCAAAAATAGGATTTAGTTATCGCGGGGTGGAGCAGCCTGGTAGCTCGCAAGGCTCATAACCTTGAGGTCGGCGGTTCAAATCCGTCCCCCGCAACCAATTCTAAATCTTAAATTTAGATTTTTTTGAATCTTTTAAGAAACCTTTAACGGTATCTGTTGTAAGACTTTTAAAATTTTTACCAAACTTCTCAATTTTTTCAATTATTGAAGGTGGCACAGTAATTATCTGACATCCTAACTGTTTTGCTTGGGTATAATTGTATGGCTCTCTCGTGCTAGCCCAAAGTATATCTACGTTTTTATAATTTTTTGAAATTTGTAAACTTTTTTTAAATTCTGGAACTGGATCTTTTCCTGCATCAGCCATTCTTCCACCAAATATTGATATTATCACTTTAGTTTTTTTATCTATTTTGTTTAATATTTTTTTAGTCTGTTTAGCGTTATAAACAGCTGTGATATTTAGTTTCACTTTGTTTTTATTTAAAGAATTTATTGCTGCTCCCATAAATTTTCCTTTAGAATTAGTAACAGGAACTTTCACATAAACGTTTCTCCCCCATTTATTTATTTTTTTACCCTGCGAAATCATTTCCTTTGAATTGTCAGCAAATACTTCACAAGAAACAGGTTTGTTTGTTATAGCAAGTATATCTTTAGAATATTTTGTATAGTTTTTTGCTCCAGCTTTCCTCATAAGGCTTGGATTAGTAGTAAATCCTTTAACTATTTTTTTTTTATTAAACTTTTTGATTTGATTTATATCTGCAATATCACAAAATATTTTAGTCAATTTACAAACTCTTTACTATTTCCTCTGTCATTTTTTTTGCGTCTGCAAAAAGCATCAAAGTATTATCTCTATAAAAAAGATCATTATCAATACCAGCGTAACCTGGTGACAAACTTCTTTTTACAAATAAAACTGATTTACTTTTTTCAACATCTAAAACAGGCATGCCGTATATTGGGCTTTGCGGGTCGGACTTAGCAACAGGATTTGTAACATCGTTTGCTCCAATTACATAGGCAACATCACAGTTTGCAAAATCATTATTTATTTCCTCTAATTCAAATACTTCATCATAAGGTACATTTGCCTCTGCCAATAATACATTCATATGTCCTGGCATTCTGCCAGCTACTGGGTGAATTGCATAAGAAACTTTTACACCATTTTTTTTCAACGCATCTACCATTTCTCTTAATGCATGTTGTGCTTGGGCAACAGCCATACCGTAACCAGGTACAATAATTACTGAAGATGCATTTTTCATTAAAAAAGCTGCATCATCTGCATTTCCACTTTTTGTAGGCTTTTGTTCTTTGCTTAGGGTAGATGAGGCTTGATCAGTTGCACCCCATCCTCCAAGAATAACATTAAAGAATGATCTATTCATTCCTTTGCACATTATGTATGAGAGAATAGCTCCAGAAGACCCAACTAAGGCTCCTGTAATAATTAAAGCTGTATTTTCTAATGTAAACCCAATGCCGGCTGCAGCCCAACCAGAATAGGAATTTAGCATAGAAATTACTACTGGCATATCTGCTCCTCCAATTGGTATAATGAGCAAAACTCCTACTAAAAAGGAAATAGCTACAATTGTCCAAAAAATATTTGATGATTGGGTTCTACATAAATAATAAATTAAAAAAATAATTGTCAGACCTATAAATAGATTAATAAAATGCTGTCCTTTAAAGGTTATAGGCGCTCCTGACATTATCCCTCTAAGTTTTAAGAAAGCTATAATTGAACCAGAGAATGTAATTGCTCCAATGGCAGCTCCTAAAGACATTTCAATCAGACTCGCGAGTTTTATATTTCCTATACTTCCAAGATTGAAAGCTTCTGGGTTTAGAAATGCTGAAATTGCAACAAACACTGCAGCTAAGCCAACTAAACTATGAAATCCTGCAACAAGTTCTGGCATTGCAGTCATTGGGATTTTAAATGCTATAAATGCACCAATCGATCCTCCAATTACTAAAAATATCAAAACGTAAATAAAGCCTGAGCCAAAATTTCCAACTGACAAGAAAGTCACAATTATTGCTATCGCCATACCTGCAATACCAAAATAATTTCCTTGTCTTGATGTTTCTGGAGAAGATAGGCCCCTTAGTGCTAAAATAAATAAAATTCCAGAAATTAAGTAAAAGGTTGCAGAAAGATTTGCTGACATAAATTTATTTTATTTTTTCTTTTTCTTATACATTTGAAGCATTCTTTGAGTTACCAAAAATCCTCCAAAAATATTCACTGCTGCTAAGATAATTGCAAGAAATCCAAATATGCTTGGGGTTTCAAAAATTTTTTCCGAATTACTTGCTAATGCTGCAACAATTGCACCTACAATGATTACTGAAGAAATTGCGTTTGTAACAGACATCAAAGGTGTATGGAGAGAAGGTGTTACGCTCCATACTACATAATAACCAACAAAAATTGACAATATAAAGATACTAATTCTAAATATAAAAGGGTCTATTTCCATAATTATTTTATTTGAGTTTTCTCTATAATTTCATCTTCTAGATTTATATTTATCTTTTTATTTTCTTTATCATATAAATTACTTACAAAATTGAACATATTTTTTGCATACAAATTTGAAGCTGAATTTGGAAGTTTGTTCAAAATATTACTATCTCCCATTATTTTTACTCCATTATGATCTATAATTTCATTTACTTTGGTGAGTTCAGAATTTCCTCCTTGAGAGGCTGCAAGATCATAAATTACAGATCCACTTTGCATCACTTCAATCATATCTTTTTTAATAATTAAAGGCGCTTTTTTTCCTGGAATTAAAGCGGTGCATATGACTATATCAATTTTTTTTAATGTATCTTTTAGTAAATTTTCTTGTTTTTGTTTAAATTCGTCTGACGCTTCTTTTGCATATCCGCCTTCAGTCTCTAAATTTTCTGCACCCTCAACAACTAAAAATTTACCACCTAGACTTTCAACTTGTTCTTTTGATGCTAATCTAACATCTGTCGCAAATACTATTGCTCCCATTCTTTTTGCTGTAGCAATAGCTTGTAAACCAGCAACACCTGCCCCTACTATTAATACTTTGGCCGCTGGTATTGTGCCTGCTGCAGTCATCATCATAGGTATAGCTTTTTGATAAAAAGCAAATGAGTCAACTACTGCCTTATATCCCGCTAAATTTGCTTGTGATGAAAGTATATCCATTGATTGTGCTCTGGTAATTCTTGGCAAAAGCTCAAGTGAAAAGCAATTTATTTTTTTTTCTAAAAGTTTATTTAGTTTATCTTTATTTGAATAAGGATTTAAAACGCCTATTAAAATTTGTTCATTTTTGAATTTTTTAAAGCTCTCTTCGCCAATCAAATTCATTTGTAAAACTACATCAGCCTCAGATAATATTTTTTCTTCGTTATCTAATATTTCTGCTCCTTCATTTATAAATTGCTTATCAGAAATACCCAAATGTTCTCCATATCCTTTGGGTAGGATTATATTGAAATCTAATGATTTATATTTTTTAATTATTTCTGGAGTAACGGCAATACGCTGTTCAATTTTTAAGTTTTCTTTTATTGATCCTATTTTCATTTACAAAAGAAAAATTGCCATTAAAGTTAATATTACAACAATTGCTATGGACCCCCATAAAACAAATTTGGTAAAATTTTGCCAAGTAGATTTATGGCTATCGTTATCCATAATATTATTTTTGTCTTGCTTTAAATTTAGGATTTTTTTTATTTATAATGTAGACTCTTCCTCTTCTTCTTACTAATTTAGAATTTAAATCTCTTTTTTTGAGCGATTTTAGAGAACTTGCAATTTTCATAAATAGTTTAGCCTGGCAACGTCCTACTCTTCCGTGTCTTAAGACAAAGTACCATTGGCGCAGAAAGGCTTGACTTCCGAGTTCGGAATGGGATCGGGTATTTCCCTTTCGCAATAATCACCAGGCATGCGTCTTATATTCAAAAATGCTAATCATGTAAAGAGGATATTACATCAAGAATTTAATTATTTTAAACTCTGTTTAAAGCTTTTAATGTATTTTTGTACTTTATCTCTTGTATAAATATTATGAATTTTTTTTCCTCTAATGGAATTAATGATTTTTGATTCAAATCTTTCACCAGGTCTCTCTGGAATCATTTTCAAATCATTTTTAAACAACCTTGCCAAAGCAAAGATAGAATATGACTTTGTGTTTATGATGGCATAGTGTCTATTTTTGTTTTTTTTCCATGCATTATAGCATGATTGTACCGTATCATCGACATGAGTAAATCTTCGTGTTTGACTTCCAGGCATTACAACTGGTATAGGTTTTTTTTTAATGTAACTTTGTTCAAAGATGCCAAAAACAGCTGACATTTTTGAATTTTTTATTTGTTTCGGCCCATAAACATTGTAAAAATAAATTATTTCATTTTTTAGTCCAAACCACCTTTCATAATTAAGTATTAGATTCATATTTGATGATTTGCTGTAAGCATATGGGGAGAGATGTCTATCATTCTCATTATTACCAAGGCTTGCGGAGGTTGCTGAATAAACAATTTTAATTTTATTTTTCAAACAAAAATTTATTACTTGTAAACTACCTAAAATATTTGAGGAGAAACATTTTTCAGGTTCTTTAAAACTATGCGCTATTCTTGAGAATTCCCCAAAATGAAAAATTGTATTTATTTTTTTTTTTAAACTTTTAAGAATCCTATGAATGTTTTTTGTATCTCCTTTTAAATATTTAACCCTTCTATTTTTAATATGATTTGATTTAGATCCTGATGAATAATTATCTAATGAGATCAACTTATAATTTGTCTCTTTTAGTAATTTTTCAATTAAGTGTGTCCCGATAAAACCAGCGCCACCTGTCACAATTAAATATGTCATAATTAAGTGTAAATCTATCTAACTCAAATTTTTTTAAATTAAAAGATTTTTTTTAAATACCATTTTGATTTTATAAATAATTAAATATAAGTTATTAATAAATCTATGAAAATTCTTATAATCGGACATTTAGGTTATGTAGGACCAGTTCTTATAAAACAGCTACAAAAAACTAAATATGAATTAATTGGTATTGATACAGGATATTTTTTAAACAAAAAATTGAAAAATAAATATGACAATCTCATTAAAACCATAATTAAAGATGTAAGAACTATTAATAAAAATGATTTAGATGATATTGATTGTGTGATTTATCTTTCAGCTATATCTAATGATCCTATGGGAAATCAATTTAAAAAAATTACAAAAACAATCAACTACTCAATATCTTTAAAAATTGCAAAATTGGCTAAAAAAGCAGGTGTTAAGAAATTCATTTTTGCATCTAGCTGTAGTATGTATGGATTTACAAAAAATTTGCTCAAATCCGAAAGATCTAATTTAAACCCTTTAACAGCTTATGCAAAATCCAAAGTAAGGGCAGAAAAAGACTTAAAAAAAATATCAAACAGCAAATTTCAAGTTATATGCTTAAGATTTGCAACAGCATGTGGCTACAGTGACAATATTAGATTAGATTTAGTTTTAAATGATTTTGTTGCATCGGCCATAACATCAAAAAAAATAACTGTTTTGAGCGATGGAAGTCCTTGGAGACCTTTAATTCATGTTCAAGATATGGCCCGTGCAATTAACTGGGCTATAGAAGCAAAAGTAAAGAATTTTTTAGCAGTAAATACAGGTAGTAATAGAATGAACTTTCAAATCAAAGACTTAGCAAATAGAGTTGGGTCGCTAATAAAAGGAACCAAAGTTTCTATTAATTCAAAAGCTTTACCTGACAAAAGGTCATATAAAGTAAATTTTTCAAAATTCGAATCGTTAAATAAAAAATTGAGACCAATTTTTAATTTAGATAGGTCTATAAGAGATTTACATAATAATTTGCTTAAAAATAATTTTAAGGTGATAAATTTTAGAGATAGTAATTATATGAGATTAAATGTTTTGAAAGATTTGATTAAGAGTAAAAAACTCAATAAAGATTTGAGATGGATATCTTAATATGAAAGTTGTAATTTTTGCCGGAGGATTTGGGTCAAGACTTGGGAGACTTACAGAAACTACACCGAAGCCGATGATAAAGTTACTTAAAATGCCAATAATCTGTCATATTATGAAATATTATTCTTACTATGGATACAACGATTTTCTTATATTATCTGGATATAAATCAAAAGTTATAGAAAAATACTTTAGAAAAAATAAAAAAATTTTTACTTCTGTCAAAAAAAAGAAATGGAAGATTAATGTTGTATACACCGGTTTAAACACTATGACAGGTGGAAGATTAAAAAGAGTGGAGAATATATTAAAAAATGAGGAAAATTTTTTTCTTACATATGGAGATGGTTTATCAAACGTTAATTTGAATAGACAATTAAACTTCCATAAAACAAAAAAGAAAATTGCTACCGTTTTAGGTGTTCATCCGCCAGCAAGATTCGGATCCATTAAAATCAGGAATAATCTTGCAATAAAATTCGAGGAAAAACCTTTAAATAACACGGACTCCGGCTGGATAAATGGTGGATTTTTTATACTTTCAAACAAAGTATTCAAATATCTTACTAATGATCAAACAGTTTGGGAAAGGAAACCTCTAGAAAAACTATCGAAAGAGAGGCAGCTAGCAGTTTTTAAGCATGAAAAATTTTGGATGCCAATGGACACAGTTAGAGACAAAAAGGACTTGGAAAAACTTATAAAATTAAATAAAGCACCATGGATTAAATGGTAAAAATTAATTGCAGAATTTGCGAAACAAGATTAACCAACCAGTTTCTAGATCTTGGTTTTTCACCTTTGGCTAATTCTTATATTAATAAAAAAAAATATTTTAAGGAGGAAAAATATTTTCCTTTAAAAGTTTATTTCTGCAAAAAATGTAAGCTCGTTCAACTCCCTGAGCATGAAAAACCTGACAAAATTTTTTCAAATTATGACTATTTGTCATCTCCAAGTCTATCGTGGCTTAAACATTCAGAAAAATACGTAAAACATATCTCAAGAAAGTTAGGTTTTTTAAAAAAAAAGATTAAAGTTTGCGAGATTGCGAGTAACGATGGTTATTTACTTCAGTATTTTGATAAAAAAAGATTTGAAATATTGGGAATTGAGCCTGCTAAAAATATAGCTCGGATAGCAATTAAAAAAAAGATACCAACTATAAGCAAGTTTTTTGGAGTGAATTTATCAAAAAAAATAAAAAAAAATAAAGGATCTTTTGATCTTATAATTGGTAATAATGTTTTTGCACATGTACCAAACATAAAAGATTTCACTAAAGGAATGGAGATACTCTTATCAAGTAATGGAATAATTACTTTAGAATTTCCACACATCCTAAATCTTATAAATCAAAAACAGTTTGACACTATTTATCACGAACATTTTTCTTATCTATCAATTAAAACCGTAAATTTTTTGTTAAAAAAATTCAACTTAGAAATTTTTGATATTGAAAAACTTCCAACTCATGGTGGATCAGTTAGAGTTTATATTAAAAAAATAAAAAACAATAAAATCAAAGTTAAAAAAATAAAGATTAAAAAAATAATTACAATGGAAAATAAATATAAAATTTTTTCCATTAGTACTTTTGAGAAATTACAAAAAAATATAAATAAGATAAAAGAGGATTTTTTAAACTTTTTAGTTCTTAAAAAATTAGAAAATAAAAAAGTTGCAGCATATGGAGCCCCAGCAAAAGGAAATACTTTTCTTAATTTTTGTTTGGTTGATCGTAATCTTATCCAATACACTGTTGATAAGGCTGATACAAAGGTTGGAAAATTTTTGCCTGGATCGAAAATTCCAATTTTTTCTCCAAAAAAATTAATTAAATCAAATCCAGATTATTTAATTATACTTCCATGGAACTTAAAAGACGAAATTATTAAACAACTAAAAAAAATGGGAGTTAAGACTCAATTTGTAGTATGCATTCCAAAGCTAAAAATTATAAAGTAAAAAAAATTTTAATAACTGGAGCAAATGGTTTTATTGGAAAAAATTTAGTCAATTTAAGTGATTTAAGAAGATATAAAAAAATTTGTTTATCTACAAAAAATAAAAATTCATATAAAAATACTAAATTTGTAAAAATAAATTTGTTTGATAAACCTCAAATAGAAAAACTCATTAAAAAAGAACGGCCTGAAATACTAGTACATCTAGCATGGGAAACAGAACCAAAAAAATATTTAAATAGTAAAAAAAATTTAAAATGGCTACACTCGAGTTTAAGTTTATTTTACTTTTTTTGTAAATACGGTGGTCAAAAAGCCATATTAATTGGATCTGGATTGGAATTAAATTTTAATTCAAAGAATTTGAAGGAGGAAATGCAGTTAGTAGGTGATCAAAAAAATCTTAATTTTTACAATATAACTAAAATTTTGTTTCATATAAAAGCAAAAAAAATAGCAAATTATTTTAATAAAAAAATAATTTGGGCAAGAGTATTTTGGCTATATGGTCCAAACGAAAGTTCTAAAAGATTAATCCCAACAATTGTTAAAAAATTAAATAACAACAAAAATATTTTTATTCAAGATCCAAATAAAATAGTTAATATACTACATGTTTACGATGTATCAAAAGTAATCTCAAAATTGATAAGCTTAAAAAAAAATAAGGTAGTACATATTGCTGATAAAAAGAATTATTCAATTAAAACTTTAATAAATAAAACCTTGCAATATTATAAAAATAATACTTCAAAAGTAGTTTTTAATAATAAGAAAAATTTAAAAACTAATCGATACAAAATAAATATAAACTATTTAAATAATATTAATTTTAAATATAAATACTCTATCGATCAAGGATTGTTAGAGATGATTAATTATTTTAAGAATGAAAAATCTAAATATAAAAATCAATAAAGATAAAAGAGGTTATTTTTTAAAAGTATATGATAGTGAATTTTTAAAAAACCTTAAATTTAATATTGATCAAGTTTGTATTTCACTAACTAAGAAAGTTGGAACAATAAGAGGCTTACATTTTCAAAATTCTCCAAATTTTGAGAGAAAAATTGTTATTTGTTTATCTGGAAAAATTTTTGATGTTGCCGTGAATCTTAAAAAAACCAAAAATAAAAGACTTTTTTATAAATCAAAAATTTTAGACTCCAAGAAAAAAAATGCTGTATTAATTGAAAAAGGTTTCGCGCACGGTTTCCAAACACTTGAGCCGAATTCAACGATTTTGTATTTAATTGAGGGAAAGTTTATAAATAAAAAGCAAGGTGGGATTCTTTGGAATGATGAAAAAATAAAAATCAAGTGGCCTTTGAAGAATTTTTTTTTATCAAAACGAGATAAATCCTTCAAAAAATTACAGTAGTTGGGTCAAATATTCTCTCAAACTTATTCCGTCTATATCTTTTTTAGAAAATATTAAATTTTTTTTTTTTGGCCAATTAATATTTAATTTATCATCGTTCCAAATTATAGTTCTTTCTGAAATTTTATTATACTTGTTATCACATATATACTCAATTTCAGTGCCTTTCTTCAAAGTCAAATAGCCATGGGCATAATTCCTTGGTATCCATAATAATTTGTTATTTTTATCTATTTTAAAATATAATTTTTTTTTAAAATATCTAGAGTTCTTATCTAGATTTATTATAACATCAAAAATTGATCCATTTATTACTCTCAAAAGTTTACCTTGAGAGTATTTACCTATTTGAATATGCATTCCTCTTAAAACATTTTTTTTTGATTTTGCGTAATTAATCTGAACTATATTTTTCAATCCAAAACGTTTTAAATTTTTAATATTAAAAAGCTCCATAAATTCTCCCCTGTTATCTTTAAATTTTTCGGGTTGAATTAGATATACAGAATCATGATACTTTTTAAATAAAGGCATATTTATTAACTGAAATAACTGCTCTTATTATATTTACTTGCTAAATAATTAAATTTTTTTTTGCTAATAAGACCTTTTTTTAAAGCCGCCATATGTACATTGCCTACTTTAAAACCTTTATTAATCTCATAGTCGTATATTTTTTTAGAAACTTGGAAATAATTAATATGAGTTCCTGCATCATACCAAAAAACTTGTTTAGAGAATAATTTTATGTTCATTTCTCCCAATTTTAAAAAGATGTTATTTAAATCTGTGATTTCAAGCTCATTTCTCTTCGATGGTTTTAATTTTCTCGCAAATGAGATCGCTTTATTAGGGTAAAAATAAATGCCAATAACTGCTTTATTTGAAATAAATTTTTTTGGTTTTTCAACAACAAGACTCTTAGAATTATTATATTTTTTAATTACACCGTATTGATTTGGATTTTTTACTTTAGATACAAATATTGTTGCTTTTTCATTTTTGTTAGCTTCAACAAGTTTACGCTCAATCTCTTTATTATTACCAAAAATTAAATTATCCCCCAAGACTAAACATATTGGAGAAGTTTTAATAAAATTTTTAGCAATAATTAGTGATTCTGCTATACCTTTGGGCTTTTTCTGAATAAGGTATCTTACCTTTACGCCTAATTCTTGTCCTTTTGCGAAAAGTTTTTTATATAAATTTATATATTCAATACTTGATATAATACAAATATCTTTTATTCCTGAATTAATAAGCAAAGTCATTGGGTAATAAATCATTGGTTTATTGTAAACTGGAAGAAGCTGTTTAGATGTTGTAATATTTAAGGGGTACATCCTTGTGCCCAGACCACCTGCTAAAATAATTCCTTTTCTGTTAATCATTTTTTTAAAAGTTTTAACTCATAAATTAAAAATCCTACAGGAAAATAAATAATTATACTCATCCAATTGTTAAAAAAATTACCTGTAGGAGCAAATGGAAATAAATTAATAATTAATCCAACTAATAATAATAGATGTGGAGGGGTATTTTTTGAATTTTTGTAATGTTTAATAAAAGAATAAACTAAGAAGATTAAACAAAAAACGATAAAACTAAAACCTAATATACCCGTTTCAGCCAAGAGCTGAAAATAATAATTATGTGGATGAGTACTGCAAGCTAAATAGCTTTGTGAAATATTATAAAATTCATCCATACACAAAAATCTAAATGATTTTGGACCAGTTCCAAACATGGGGTTCTCAAAAAAAATATTCAGTGAAGTTAAATACATTAAAGTATGACCTTTTGAAAAAAAATATAAATTAAGATTTCCTTTATCATCTACCTCAATCATATCGCTAAAAGTTTCATAAAAGAGTCGATCAAATAAATTTTGAGAATATATTAATGTCAAAATAAATATTAGGAACATAGATGTTACAAATACTAATTTATGTTTGATTTCAATTTTAAAAGCGAAAAATAAAATAAATAGAAAAATTGTAAATAGTAAAACTGAAGTTCTTTCGCCTGATACGAATATGCATGTAGAAAAATAAAGTGATAAAAAAAAGATTGTTGTATTTTTAAAATTATTTTTTAACATCAAATAAATTGTAAGAGGCAAAATACGTATAACGTAACTTCCTAAAATTTTTTCATCACCAAAAAGGCCTGTTATTCTTTTATAATCTAATAATTTTTCACCTGTTAAATAATTTTTCTGAAAGATGAACTGAAGTAAAGCGTCTGTAGTCAAAACAAAAAGTGTAGCTAAAATTATATATGTAATTACTTTTATAAAATCTTGGTTATTTTCCAGAATATAAACTATAGCCAAAGAATAGATAAAAAATCTAAAATAAAAAAAAGAGCTTTTATATGTTTCGTTTAAAAAATCTGAAAATATAGCTGATACACATAGTAAAATAAAAAATATAAAAAATAGTTTTGAAACATTTGAAAGAATATAGACTCTATAATTTTTAATAATTATTGGCAATATTGCTAGAGTTATAATTGAAATAAAAAGATCAGAAAAAAATGGACCACTAATCAAAGCTACAGGTAACAGATATATAAAGGGACTCAATAATTTAGCGTATGATTTCATCAAACTTAAATTTTTTTAATTAAATGATTCATATAGAACTGAACTGTATCTTTAATTCCTTCATTAAATTTTATTTTTGTTCGCCAATTAAGCTCTGTTTTTATTTTTTTTGAATTGATAGCATATCTATGATCGTGTGCTTTTCTATCTGATACAAATTTAATTTGTGTAGTGTAAGAAGATTTGTCTTTTTTTGGATAAATATTATCTAAAATTTTACAGATTAATTTTGCTAACTTAATATTTTGTATTTCATTGGAACCACCAATATTATATGTTTGTCCAACTTTTCCAGATCTAACAATTTTATAAATTGCAAGACAATGATCCTCAACATGTATCCAATCCCTAGTATTTTTTCCATCGCCATAAATTGGAATAGCTAAGTTTGATAATGCGTTTGTGATTATTTTTGGAATTAATTTTTCTATATTTTGATATCTGCCATAATTGTTACTACAGTTAGTAGTTATAATTGGTAAATCAAAAGTTTTACACCAAGCTCTTGCTATTAAATCTCCAGCACTTTTTGAGGCCGAGTAAGGATTATTTGGGTAAAATTTTGATTTTTCAGTAAATTTTTTTTCATTCGAACGTAAGGATCCAAATGTTTCATCAGTGCTGATGTTTAAAAATCTAAAATTTTTTTTATCATTTTTGCTTAGTTTATTGAAAAATATTTTTGATGTTTGTAGCAGGTTGTAAAACTCAATTATATTTGTTTTTATAAAAATTGAGGGATTACTTATGGAATTGTCAACATGGGTTTCAGCTGCAAAATTGATAATTGCTTTTATTTGATATTTTTGAAGGATTTTTGTTACTTTTCCTTTATTTCCTATCCTAGTCTTATAAAATTTAACACTTGAGGCTTTTAAAAACTTTATTTTGTCATTAGCGGCATAAGTTCCTGCATCTAAAACGACAAATTTAATTTTTTTTTTTAAGCACAATTTAACAAAATTGAAACCAATAAATCCTAGTCCACCAGTAATTAGATACATAGTAATTTTTTTAATATTAATATAAGAACTTAATTGTAATACACTAAAAAAATTATTTTTAAATTAATTTAATGATAAAAATAAATAATTATATTAGTAAATTTTTCATTATTGTCTTATTTATAATTCATTTAATAATATTTTTTATCATTTTAGATAATATAATCCCAACACGCAATTTTTATTCAACAAATGTTAAAATTAACGATGAAATAAATATTGCTGTCAACGATGAACTTGAAACATTTATTTTTGAAGCTATCTTTTCAAGTTTTCAAAGTGATAAAATAAGTGAAATTGATTATGAAGTCTATAATTACAACACATATTTAAATTTTATTTATTTTTCAAACAAATTATCTGCTGAGGAAGTAAATATACAAGTAAAGAACCTAATGAATACAAAATCAAAATACCTCGAAGGTAAAATTTTAAAAAAAATTAAAGAAAAGTATCAATATCAACCAGTAAGTCTTTTATGGCTAATTTTTAATAATGATAAGTATAATATATTACAAGATAATTATAATGAAAATGTTTTATTTTTTCCTATATTGCTTACAAAAGATCTCAATAGATTAAACTATAATTATTTATTTGAATTAGATTTAAAATCTAAAAATATAGATGAGCGGTCTCTTAAGATATTTGAAATTCTTAATGAGCTTGAAAATTTAAAAAAAGAAATATCACTTTTGATTGGTAATAATGAAATTTCTCAAATGACAAATTATTTAAAATTAATTAATTTATTCAGTGAAAAAATGGAGGAGTTAGAAAATTTGACAGGAGTAAATTTGCCATTTCTAAGTTATAGTTTTTTAAAAAATGAAGAACATAAAAGACTATTTGAAATAACAAAGTTTAACCAAATAATAAATAAAATTTTACTTTACTCTGAAAATAATTTAAAAAAAATTAGTAATACAAACCTCCTTTCAAGTAAAAATGATTTAGATATGAATAATTTTGAGAACTTTTGGACAGTTGAAGACACGAAAATAAAAGACAAGTCAATTTCAAAAACACTAAAGTTTTTTTTATCTTGTTTTTTTTCGGTTTTAAGTACTTATTTAGTAATTTTGTTTTTAAGACAATATTCAAAATTTAATATTTAAATTTTTTAAAACTTTATCCCATTTGTTAAAAATAATATTATTTGAATAATTTGCATAAGCATAATTTCTCAATTTTTTACCAATTTTTTTAATTAATATTTTATTTTCATTCTTTTTCTTAATAAAAAAATCTATTTTATTTTTCCATTCGTATTTATTTTTACAAACAAGGTTTATCTTTGATGATAAAATCGAAAATTTATTAGCTGCGCTTGGACTTGATAACACTGGCAATCCAAGTTTCCACATTAAATGTATTTTATTTGCTGGCTTGTTTGCGTATATCCCTTTTTTGAAATTAACAATCGGTAATATACCAATATCACATATTTTACTCATTTTATTCAAATTATTTTTATTCCATTTATGAAAATAAATATTTTTTTTTGTTCCCAAAATTGAATATGTTAGCTTTTTTGTATTACCTTTTAAATTTGTCCCAGATAATAAATTATATTTAAAATCTGTTAATAAATGAAGATTTATTAAATTCCTATTTAAATAGAATTTGAATAAATCTGAAATTGCTTTGAGGGATTTTATATTTCCTGGTTGTCCTTCCCACAAAATATTTAATTTTTTATTTTTTTTACCTAATGTGTGTTCAAATTTATAATCTTTTATAAAATCATCGTCCTGTGCATCTAATATTATTTCCACATTTTTTGAATATTTAAGAATTTCTTTTTTCTGAGAATTTGTCGTGCATATTACGTAATCTGATTTACTGCATATTCTTTTTAATAAACTTGAATAATTAAGATAAAGAAACCTATTTTGAAAAGTTAAATACTTTACAATGCCCCTAAAAATTTTTTTAAAAGAGAATTCTTCATTTAAGTACGCATCTACAAAATCGAAAATTATTTTGGAATTTTTTTTGTTATAATTTAAGAAAAAACTTAAATCTGCCATCTGGGATAAAACTATTAAATCATATTTTTTTTTTTCGTTAAATTTCTCAATCTTTATAAGTCTTGATTTTGCATAACCAGAAAATCTTCGTCTATCACCTGGTGCATTCAATTTAGATGACATACCCACATATGCAATTTTTGTCATAAGCAAACCTAAATTATATTTTTTTTGTATTTCAATAAGCTGATCTTATGATAATTGTTATTTTAAAATGCAACAAATTTCTGACTTTCTAGTAACTATAAAAAAAGAGAAAACTGAGTTATTTGTTAAAAATACCAAATCATCATTTAAAAAAATTGATAAATTAAAAAAGTTTATATTTGGTTACATATATAGAGATAAAAAGTTATTAAAAGGTGAATATTTATTAATTGATAAAAAAAAAAATTCTATTGAAATAATTAATGATAAATTTGGTACCTATCCACTTTTTATTAAAACAAATAAAAATAACGAAATAGTAATATCAAATTCTGTAAAATGGATTAATCGAATTGATACAGTAAGGATTAATTTAGATAAGCTTTATGAATATTTTATGTGGGGGTATTTACCATGCACTAAAGAAAGTATTTATAAAGACATCAAGACAATTAATCCAAATTCTAAAATTAAAATTATTAAAAATAAATTAAAAATTTACAAACACAATTATGAAATATTTTATATTAAAAAAGGAAAATTTAGTGATTCAAACTATTTAAATTTATTTGATAAAGAAATTAAAAAAATAGGCAAATTTATTCAAGCTGATAAATTGTATATTGGACTAACCTCTGGGAACGACTCACTTTTGGGATCATTATTAATTAAAAAATCACTAAAAAAACATAAATTTTTTACTGCAACTTTTGGGAATATTAACTCTAACGAAGTAAAAAGGGCAAATGCTAGAAGTATAAAAATTTTCAGTAAAATTAACTTTGTATTAAAAGAAAGTAAGATATACCCAAGTATTGAAGAGATAAAGAAAATCAGTGATAGGTTAAGTGGACTTAGTACGATTGCATGCTTTCCACAGTATAAATTTCATTCATCCATGGCAAAGAAAAATAAAGAGTTTTTTTTTGATTTTTCTTTATTTGAATTTCTAAGAAAAAAAATTAAAAACAAAAAAGATTTAAAAAAAAAATATACTACACCACCAAATGTAGTTAATGAATATTTTAAGAATATTCCTTTAAGTAATTTAGTTTTAAATCAAAGTTTAGCTAGATTAGATAAGGTTTACGGAAGATACATGATCGAAAAATTTTATTTATATGATAGGGCAGTTAAAAACCAATTTTACAAATCAGTTTTTTTAAATGACCACAAAATGAGTAAGATTGCAATTATTCACAATTCAAATATCTTGAATTACAATTTTAATTATCTCAAAAAAAATAAAAATTTTCCATTTTGGGAAATTTACAAAAAATTAGTAAAAAATGATAAATTTTATTTAGATGAGATGAATAAAACGAAGAAATATAAACACAAAAATCTTCCATTTATTTATGAAAATTTTTGTCTAAAATATAGACTTTTTTTTATCAAAGTATTAAAGAAGGAACTTAATGGTGAAATAGATAAATTATTTAATATTAAAAAAATTATTTATTTCCTAAAGATAAAAAAAATTAAAAAAAATCACCACTGGTTTTATTTGAGATTTTTAAATTTTATTATTTTCAAAAACGAGAATAACTTAAAAATTTAATTCATGAAAAAAGTTTTTTGCGATATTGATAATACTGTAGCTGACCAATATTTAAGAATAAGAAAACACTTTAATGGTAAAAATATGCATAAGATTTTAAATAACGAGAAATTAATTTTAAATGACAGAATAATTAATCACTCAAGAGAGGCAATTAAGCTAATATCTAAAAAATATGAAATTAATTGGTTATCAGCCAGACCAAAAAAATTATTTGATGTGACAAAAGCTTGGCTGAAAAAAAAAAAATTGCCTAATGAGAGGCTCTATCTTGTTGATTCTCATGAAAAAAAAATCAGAATTTTGAAATCAAATGATGTTGGACTTTTTATAGATGATATGAAATATGACTACTTCAACAATGCTCCAAAAAAGATGACAAGATTTATTCAAAAACTAAAAAGACTTAAAATTAAGTTTATTTTATTTGATGGAAATTGGAAAAAAGCTATCAACATATATGAAAAATTTTTTTAAAAAAAAAATTGTGGACAAACCATATCCATTAACTTCGCAAGCAATTTATAACAAAAAGAACAAAAAAAAATTTATTAAAGTTGACTGGAATGAATTTCCATACAAACCTTGTAAAAATGTTCTTAATAAAATTCGAAAATCAATAAGTTCAGATACTTACAACTTAAATTGGTACCCAAATACCTATCCAAGAGAACTTATCAACAAAATTAGTAAATATATAAAAGTAAGTGAATTAAATATTTGTTTATTTGCAGGATCAGACTCTGGTCTTGATCAAATTGCAAAAACTTTCATAAAAAGCAAAAATAAAGTTGGAATTTTGTCACCTACGTATGATCAATTTAGAATTGAGTGTGTTCTAAATGATGCAAATCTTAAGTTAGTTTTTCCTAAAAATATTTTTAGCTTTAAAATAGAAGAATTAATTTATGAATTAAAAATTATAAAACCAGCAATTTTTTACATATGCAATCCTAATAATCCTACTGGTAATCATTTTAAAAGAGATGAAATTATTAAAATATTGAAATTATTTCCTAGAACGTTGTTTATAGTAGATGAAGCTTACTCTGAATATTCAGGAGAAGAAAGTTTAGCAAATAAATATACACTCAATAAGGTACAAAATCTTATTATTATGAAAACATTTTCTAAATGTTTTGGACTAGCATCATTAAGATTAGGATATTGTATTTCCTCAAAACAAATTATTAATACTTTAAATAAATACAAAAATCATAAATCTATTAATTCGATTGCGCAAATAGCTGGAATAGAAACACTCAAAAATTTATCTTATTACATTAAAAAAATTAAAATAATTCAGAAAACTAAATATAAATTTGTAAGTGATTTGAATAAAAAAAAAATAAATGTAATCAACACACCAGCAAATTTTGTTTTATTGAAAACTAAAAAAAAAGTGAGACTTTTGCGGTATATGGAGCAAAAAGGCATTTACATTAGAGATCTTGGCCATCTTAAATTCATGAATGATTATGTTCGGATATCAATAAGTACACCAGAAAATATGAATTTAATAAAAAAAAGTCTATTAAAATTTTTTAGAGTAAATTAATTTATATTAAACCCTTCAATATTTTTTTTATAAATATCAATAATTTGGCCTTCTTTACCCTCATCACAAAACATTTCTATTTTTTTTTGAATTTTTTTAAATTCGTTGATATTTATCGGATTTGTTTTAGTTTTATAGATATTTGGATTATCAGTTTGCATTAATTTGTTGGACTCGTAGTTTAGTTCCTCCTCAAGCTTTTCTCCTTTACTTAATCCAATATACTTTATTTCAATATCTCCATCGGGATAGTTGTTATCCTTTAAAAGTAGTCCGCTACTACGTATCATTAATTTTGCAAGATCTAAAATTTTATGTTGATCACCCATATTAAGAGTAAATATTTCACCCCCTTTTGACAAATAGTCAGCATTTAAAACTAATGAGACCGCCTCTGAGATCAGCATGAAATATCTTTTTACGTCAGGATGAGTAACTGTGATTGGACCTCCGTATTTAATTTGTTCTCTAAAAAGAGGAATAACAGATCCTGATGAGTCTATTACATTTCCAAATCTTACTGCACTATAAATAGTATGATTTGTAAAACCCGCATAGCATTCTAAAGCCATTTCAGCTAATCTTTTTGTTGCACCCATAAAGCTTCTTGGGTTAACAGATTTATCTGTAGAAATAAGTACAAAGTTTTTTGTTTTAAATTTTTCACATAATTCGAGCAGATTGATTGTCCCAAAAAAATTATTTTTTAATGCTTCAATGTGGTTTTTTTCAACAATATTAACATGTTTATAAGCTGCAGAGTGAAATACTTTTTCTGGTGAATATTTTTTGAATATATCATTAAGCACACTTATATCTTTAATGCACCCTAGTATCGGTATTATTTTTGTTTTAAAATTTTCTTTAATTTGTATTTTTTTTAATTTTTTTATTACATTGTATAAATTATATTCACTATGGTCTAATAATATTAAGTTACTTGGATTGAAAAGTGCTAGTTGATTACAAAGTTCCTGACCTATACTACCTCCAGCACCTGTTACTAGTATATTTTTATTAACTATTTGAGTATTAACCTCGCCTGTTTTTGTATTTATGTTTCGTTTTAAAAATAAATTAATATCTAATTTAGATGTTTCATCTTGTTCACTAAAATTTTTCAATTTTTTTATAAATTTGAATCTAATATGTTTATCTTTTATTTTATTAAATATTTTAATTTTATCTTTTTCGTTTAAACTTTCATCTTGAATAATTAGGTTTGAAATATCATATCTGCCTATAATTTGTTCCAATTCAGATAAGCCGACTATCTTAATATTGTTAATTCTTCTGTCTATATTTTTATTGGTAAAATCAATATATGCACATATGTTATTAGATGATAAACTGGAGGAATAATTATTATTAATTATAAAATCTAAATTAGTAAAAATTATTATTGTAGAATTCGAATTGGTATTTTTTAAGTTTTCAGATATGAGAAATAAATAAAAGATTCTAGTTATTACAGTGAAAACAAAAAATATAATTGGTTGTATAATACCAGAGGACCTCGGAAAATTTTCAAATTTTATAATAAATAACAATGTAAAGTAAATCACTCCATAAATTAAGAAAATACTTATTAACTTTGAGAAATACTTTGAATTATTTACTCTATTAATATTTCCATAAATACCAGAATAAAAAAAAATGATTAAATATAAAGACAAGGCAAGTAAAAAAGGTTTTATCTGCTCAAAGTTAAGTAGAAATAGTTTCTCATATCTTAAAAAAACAGACATATAGTGTGCCACAAACGATAGAAAAATATCAATTATTACTAATAAAACTATTTTCGTTTTTCTAGGCAGTAAAACTAATTTTTTGAACATTCTTTATTTTTTTTTTCCTGGTGGGCTATATGAAAATAGTTGCGTATTTCTTAAAACTATTTTTAAAAGATTTTGATCTACATTATTTATTTTTTCAATTTTTTTTTTTATAAGTTTTAAAGCTATGTCTCTTTTCACGAAATTTATAATTGTTAAAATAATTATCCAAACGTCAAAAAAAAAATTTTTTTCATTTATATAAATAATTCCAAGTCTACTCTTCCATGGTCTAATAAGTTCATTATAATCTTTATCTGGATTTATTGAATTTTTCAAAATATTACCCTCATCTGAAAATACTATAGACGCTAAATCTGTTATACCGGGTTTTACATTTAAAAGTTTCATTTCCTCTTCAGTATATAATTTAACATCTTTTTCAACATTTGGTCTTGGCCCTACAAAACTCATATCCATCATTAGGACATTAAAAATTTGAGGTAATTCATCCAGTTTAGTAGATCTTAAAAACTTTCCTAATTTTGTAATTCTTTCATCAGCAGAACTTGTTGAAAAAACGCCGCTTTTTTCTGCATTTTTAATCATACTTCTCATTTTATAACAATTAAATTTTTTGCCATTTTTTCCTATTCTGCTGCCAAAGTATATTGGATTAGAATAATCTTGCAGAAAAATTAAAATTAAGAAAAACAACATCACTGGTAAAAAAATAATAATCATTAGTAATGATAGTAAAAAATCAAAAGTGTTTTTTAGCATCATTAAAAAATTTTAAAATTTCATTTTGAATTGATTTAGAATTTAAGTTATTGCTTCTTCTCATATAGTTTTGATCGCCTACTATACTCGAATATCGATCTTTGATCGCAATAATCTTGATGTTTTTTTTTATATTTAATTTATTTAAATTTTCTAGAATTGAAGAACCTATTCCACACGAATAATTGTGTTCCTCTACTGAAATAATATATTTTACTTTTAATAATTTTTTAAAAAAATTTTTATTAAATGGCTTAATGCAGTTTAAAGAATAAATGCTTAAATTTATTTTTTTATTCTTGAATAGTTTATCAGCTGAGTCAATGCATTCACTTAAAATTCCTCCTGATGTTAAAATTATTCCATCATTTCCTTTTCTGTAGATGATGGGTTTAAGTACATCGATTTTTTTGTTTAATGGTTTTATATTTGATGTTTTTTCAATTCTTAAATATTTAACACCTTTTAAATTAATAATTTTTTTTGTTGTGAGATAGCTTTCAACACCAGAGCTTGGTACAAATACCTTAATATTTGGTAGTGATCTTAAAATTCCAATATCCTCAGTGGCATGATGCGATACTCCTAAAGAGCCATAAGTATAGCCACCACCTGAAGCAACTATTGTAATATTTGAATTATGGTATGCGGCATCATTTCTAATTTGTTCTAAGCATCTTAATGTTCCAAAATTTGCAATAGAATAAACGATTACTTTATATCCTCTTAAAGACATTGCGGATGCAATACCAATCATATTCTGCTCAGCAACACCAACATTTAAAAAACGATTTTTAAATTTTTTAATATAATTATCAAAAATTTTAAAACCTAAGTCTCCAGTTATTAGAAAAATATTTTGATCTTTTTTTGTAACTTCTAAAAGTGCTTTCAAAAAATTATCTCGCATTTTTTACCTCTTCTAAAGCTTTTTTAAGCTCCAGGATGTTTGGTGATCTGTAATGCCATAACACTTTATTTTCCATGAAAGAAACTCCCTTCCCTTTTATTGTGCTAGCAATAAAACACTTTGGTTTGTTTTTAGATTTTGTTGAAAAGTTTTTTTCCAAAATTTTATGATTATGACCATCGATCAATTTACAATCCCATCCAAAACTTTCCCATTTCTTTTTAAATGGCTCTAAATTAAGGGTTTTAGTTGTTGTTGTTAGGCTTTGAAGTTTATTATAATCGATTATAGCAACTAGATTTTTAAGCTTATGATGTCCTGCAAACATAGCTGCTTCCCATGTTGAGCCTTCATTACACTCACCATCACTTAAAAGCACAAAGGTTTTTGATTTTTCTTTTTTTAACTTAGAAGCAAAAGCAAACCCACACCCCACTGATAAGCCATGTCCTAATGAACCAGTTGAAAATTCAACACCAGGTAAGTTTATGTGAGAAATATGTCCAGATAAATTCGATCCATTTTTACAGTGTGACATCAATTTTTTTTTGGAAAAAAAACCTAAAAATGCCAACGCTGCATAAACAGCAGCACCCGCGTGACCTTTGCTTAGGATAAATCTATTTCTATCGTTGTTTTTTAAATTTCCAGGTCTCAATTTTAATATTCTGCAGTATAAAACTGCTACAATATCTATTATTGAAAGAATAGATCCTATATGTGAGCTCCTGCCATGATGAGTCATTTTCAAAGTTTCTATTCGTAATTTCTTAGCAAATTTTCTACTTATCATTTAAAATTTGTAAAACTTTTTAATTTCAACACAAATTGTTTTTATATCACTTTTACTCAAAGACACGTTCATAGGTAAAAGTAATAATCTTTTAAATTTTTTATCTGAAACAAGGCTAAATTTTTTTATACCTGGTAAGTTTAAATTATTTGTACTTATTCCATTCCACTGAATTAATGTTCCAATTTTTTTTTTATTAAGATAATTTCTTAATCCATCTCTATTTAAACAGTCAATTTCATAATTTTGATATATGTCAAAATTTTTACCTTCAGAGGGAGATGGTGGAAGCTTAATTTGTTTAATACCTTGTAATTCTTGATTATATAATTTTGCTAAATATCTTCGTTTATAAATATTTTTATTGTGGTTTTTAAAAAAATAACTTAAGAACGCGGCTTGAAGATTGTCTAGTCTTGAATTAAATCCCCAATGATCAATATTAAAATTTTTCTCATTTATTCCATGGCTTCTTATTTTTTTTAATCGAGTAAATAAATTTTTATCATTACAAAGAATTAATCCGCCGTCACCAAAACAGCCTAATATTTTTGCTGGATACAAGCTTATAGTGGAAGCTTTACCGAAAGTACCAGCAAACCTTCCTTTAAATTTTGAGCCTAGTGCTTGAGCTGCGTCTTCAAATAGTTCTAATTTATGTTTTTTACAGATTTTTTTAATTTTATCCATATCACAAGTTCTGCCATTTAAGTGAGTAATTAGTATAGCGCTTGTTTTAGAAGTTATAGATTTTTCAATTGAGTCAGCATCAATTAACAAATCTTCACCGAAATCGACTGGCACAGGAATATGGCCAGAGAAGTAAATTGCAGACGCTGTTGCTACCATGGTGTGTGAAGAAATTATTATTTCTGAGTTTTTTTTTAGGTTTGAAGCCATTAAAAACATTTGCATCGCGTCTGTAGCATTTGCTACTCCAATCACATATTTAGATCTAGTGTACCTTTTAATTTGATCCTCAAAAATTTTTAATTCATTTTGTAAGATATATGCACCTTTTGAACAAACATTATGAAAAATTTTTTTCAGCTTTTTTGAATTTTTTTTATAATTATATGTGTAATCAAAAAAGGGTATTTTTTTTTTCATAATTAGATATTTAAAATAAATATAACTTCAAGATTATTGTTATTTGAATTTAAATTATTATTTATTAATTTTGCTCCATAAGACAAATACATTTTTTTTGCTTTTTCTTGATTTTTGCCTGTTGAAATTTTTATTGATTTAATATTGTTTTTTTTAAAAGTTTCAATAGCTTTGTTAAACAAAAGCTTACCAATTCCCATACTTTGAAAATCATTTTTGACACAAAAGTTAAGAATTGATGCATTAGGTAATAAATATTTGTTACTTAAAAAAAAATTTTTTATTTTAAGAATTTTGTTATACAAATTTTGTTTAACGATTTTCCAAATGTAAGGAATCATAAAAAAAAAGTTTTTAAATATAAAATTTAAAAAAAAGTTAGACTGATTAATGCAGCCTGCAAAAAAACCAATAACGACACCATCTTTTTTTGCAACGATCAAAAATGATGAATCATTTATCAATATATAATTGTAAATTTTGATTAAAAATTTATCTCCAAAAGTATTTAATAATCCCCCTTTAATCTCCTTACGGTGAATTTTAACACATTCTTTAATATCGTCTCTAGATATATTTTGAGTATTCAATTCTATATTAAGAGTCATTCTGCTTTATTATATCTAGCAATTTTTTAAGCTTTAACAAATTTATTGAAATAGGTATTGAAACAACTTGCAATGATAAATCTTCCGCATTCGGACAAGAGCCATTTTTGTAACCAAAATTAATTAATAAATTTTCATTATAGGGGTGAATTACTGATGTATACCATCCTGCAAGCTCAATATTGTTCTTTCTAGCTAAATTTAGAATTTTTTCTTTATTTCGTACAAGCAAAGGTATTCTTAAAAATTTTATATTTTTTTTGTGATACTCAATTAAATTAAAAAAATCATTCCCTTCCCTTATTAAATTAAGAATATTTTCTACTTTTTTGTAATCATACGTTTCATTATAGATTTTTTTTTTTACAATATTTTCTGTTATTTTTAAACTTTTCAATTGAAAACTGTTCGAACCATTTTTTTTGAAATTTATGCTACTAAAATTACCAATAATTATTTTATTCTTTGACAACATATTGAAAAGGTCTTTTAATATCCAATATCTCGATGGATTATAAAAAAATTTATATGTTAAATATTGTAATAGGATAATTATCTCTTTAAGTAAACTTGGTTTTTTTAATCCTTCATATATATTTTCTGACGATAAAAAAATTTTTTTATTATTTATTTTATAAGCTCCACCGATACCACCAACAACGGGCTTACCCCACTCAAATGAAAAAAATGATGCATCGCCGTAATTTCCTACTTTATTATTAAATGTTTCTACTGGATTAATATGACAACAGTCCTCTATTAAGTAAATTTTATTTTTATCACAGTAATCTTTTATTTTTTCAATACATTGGCTGGTATATAAACCAAAAGTATATTGTATTATAACAACTTTGGGTTTTTTTATATTAGATTTTTGTATTAAATCATTTATATCGATCATTAAGTTTTTTTTTAATATATCTATAAAGACAGGTTTCGCCTCTAAGGACATTATTGCCTCAATAACTGCCGAACATGTAAAACCTTGTAGTGCAACATAATCATTTTTTTTAATTCCCATAGCTCTCAGGATAATTTGAAGTGCAGATCTCCCTCTATACGTAAAAAAAAGTTTGTTATCGTTCATAAAATAAATAATTTATCTAATTTATTAAAAATAGTTTTTGTTGAAAATTTTTTATTACAATATTTAAGACTATTTGTACCCATTCTTAATCTAAGTGCCTTGTCACTAGCCAGTTTATTTATGGCTAAAGCTAATTCTTTTGGATTATTTTTCTTAATTATAAGACCATTGTATTTATTTATTACCGTTTCAGAATTTCCAGGCACTTTTGTTGTAATAATTGGCAATTTTGAAGCCATACATTCCAATACAGATCTTGGCAATCCCTCCCTATAAGATGGCAAACATCCAATATCAAATTTGTTAAGTGAGAACCTTATACTTTTTGAATTTCCCATATACTTTAAATAACCCTTAATATTTAAATTATAAATATCTTTAAAAGTTAATTTGTTCGGATTGTTATAATCCAAAGGTCCATAAAGAAATAATTTTACTTTAACTTTTTTTTTTTTTAAATATTTTGCTGCATAATAATAATCTAAAATACCTTTGACTTTTAACATTCTAGAATGAAGTATTACCCTTGGAATTTTATTAGTTTGTTTTGACTTTTTATAATTACGTAATTGTATGCCATATCCAGGTATTAAAAAAATTTTGTTCTCATCAATACCAATCTTTTGACAAAATTTTTTATCAAACTTATTTTGTACAATTATTAATGTTTTTCTTATAAATACAAAAAAAGATATTTTTAAAATTACTTTTAAAAATGAATATTTTATACTTTTATTAATTATTAAAGAGCCTAAGCCTGTTAAAGAATTTAATATTTTTAAATTAATACCATAGCTCGCAATAGATCCAATTAAAACTGGAAGAATTCCTATATTATTTAAAATATCCGGTTTAATATTTTTAATTATTTTGTTAAGTTTAAATATTAATTTTATTATTCTTATTGGATTAAAGTCGTATCTTTTTTTTATAGGTAAATTTATTGTTTTAATTCCCACATTGTTAAACTTTTTTTTGAATTTTTTAATTTCTGAAATTAATACTACTTCATTGCCTTTTTTAATTAAATGTTTTACGTAACTTAATCTATGAGAATAAAAACCTTCGCCCGATAAGCTTAAAAACAAAATTTTTTTCACTTTTAAATTTTAAAATACCTTTTAAAAGTTTTATATTCACCATCCATATTTTTAATGAAACGTTGTTTATTTTCTTGAATTAATTTCTTAAGGTTTTCTTTTTGACCACCACCTTCCTTTGACCACTCATCAGGATGCAATAAAATTTGATACTTTTGAAATTTGTTGATTAATTTGGGATATCCATATTTCCAGTTATGATTACTGTCAGAATAATATTTAATATTTTTTGGATCTTCTCTGAATTCAAAATATAATTTAGAGTAAGTATTGATATAAGGTTTAAATATTTTACTATCTTGTTTCAATATCCATTTTGATGGTCTATGAATTGAAAATCTATCTATTTTTTTTCCAATTGCTGTTTCTAAAATTTTTGTTTGTTTTTTAAACTCAAATTTTAATACTTTTAAATTTTTTTGTGTTTTCGAAAAATAAAAATGAAGCCCAATAAAATGTTTTAATTTTAAGATTTCTTTGATTATTAAAATGCCTCTATCTGAAATTCCGTTATAACAATCGTTTTTAACTTGAATGAAAAAAGATGATTTAATACCTAGATTATAATCCAACCGAGCAATCATAAGAGCTCTATCTAACGAAAATTCTACATCATGTCTAATTATACAGAATTGTTTAGTTTTTTTGTTAACATTTTTAAAATCTTTAATAAGAAATTTAAAATGTTTGATTATATTAATATATTCTCTGTAAGAGAACATTTTATGTTTCATTTTCCTTTAAAAACTTTTCTAGCAGGGTTTCCAAGCCATGTCGTATTGTTTTCAGTATCTCTAAAAATTACTGTTGAAAGACCTACGATATTTTTTTTTCCAATTTTAACTTTTTGCATTATTGATGAATTTGGTCCTATCCAAGAGTTTTCTCCAATTTCAACACCCCCACTTAATTGCGCAGATGCGGTTATTGCAACACCTTTTTTAATATTACAATTGTGAGCTATGTGTACATGATCATCAGTTACCACGTAATCTGATAAAACTGTTTTTGATATAGTGCCACTCGCAATTGTATTGAAAGCACCAATATCAACATTTTTGCCAATTTGCACTCCTCCATAGTGTTTCATTTTAAGTGGTTTTCCATGTAGAGGGATTTTTTTGTGCATATTTTCTTTATCCCTATCTATTCCAAACCCCTTGTAACCAATTACAGAATTTGGACCAACTGTTGTGTTATTGCCTATTTTTACATTCTGATAAATTTTAACCCCAGATTTTATTACACAATTTTTCCCAATCTCTACATTATGATCGATAAAAACAAAGGGTTCTATTTTAACAGATTTTGGAATTTTTGAATTAATTGGATTTAAAATTTTATCTGTACTTTGAATTAGCTCGAAATCTTTTAATATTTTCATAAATTCCATTTTAGGATTTCTACTTTTTACTAAAAAGTTATTTTTTTTTATGTTGCTTGGTAAAATCTTAAAGTCCTCAATAATAATTAATGATTTATTTATAGCTTTTAATTTATGAATATTTTTATACTCTGATTTAAGAAGAAAAATTAAAGAGTTGTTTTTTGGGTTTTTAATCGACGAAATGTTATTCAAACGCAAATTTTTTTTAAGCTTATATTTTAATTTAATACCTTCATTATTAAATATTATACTAGACATTTAATCTCTATTTCTAAAATTTTCATACCAATTAAATAATACATAAAATGACCAAATTTTGTCCGAATAATTATTTTTAGATAATTTAAAATCTGTCCATAATTTATGAAGATTAAATTTATCTATTTCAAGATCTTTAGATATATTATTATCATTAAATGTTTCTTCAACTTCATTGAGCAGATCGCTCCTTAACCATTTTTCTATTGGAACTCCAAATCCTTTTTTTTTTTTATTATAGTCAATACCTGGTATATATTTTTTTATTAATTGCTTTAATATAACCTTGCTATTGTAATTTCGATCAACTTTTTGATTTTGAGGTATCGCACACGATAGATCATAAACATTTTTACTCAAATATGGGCATCTTACTTCTAAAGAATTGGCCATCGAAGCCCTGTCTACTTTACAAAGCATATCTGAAGGTAAAAAGAAAATTATATCTAATAACATCATTTTGATGAGTGGATCTTGATTTGGTAATTCTTCATTACATTTTTCTAAATGTTTTCTACTCATATCAAACTTATCAGGGTAATAAACAGTTGAAACGCACCTATCATAATATTCTAAAAAATCTTTTGATAATAAAATTTGCTTTATCTTATCAAGAGTTTTGGAATTTATATTTACTTTTCTACCTAATAATCCATTATTTTGATCTGTAATTTTGCTAATAATATATTTATTAGTGAATATAAAATTTTGTAAATATTTTTTTATATTTTGTGGAATAAGTCTCAAATATTTATAATATTTTTTACTTAACAAATATCTATTATAACCTCCAAACAATTCGTCAGCACCATCGCCTGATAAAATTACCTTAACTTTTTTGCTTGCAAATTTTGATATAAAATATGTTGGTATTTGTGAAGAGTCAGAGAATGGCTCATCATAGTATTTTGAAATTGATTTTGCAGTATCTAACAAGGATGATTTTTTTATATTAATCTCATGGTGTTCCGATCCAATAATTTTAGATATTTTTCTAGCATCTAATGTTTCATCATAATCCTCATCAAATCCAACTGTAAAAGTATTAATCTTTCTTTTTGATTGATTAGACATTATTGCTGATATCAGGCCAGAGTCAACACCGCTTGATAAAAATGTGCCTATAGGTGCATCAGAGATTATTTGATTAGAAATAGTATTATTCAGCACATTATCTAATTCTTGGATAGACTCTTTTTCAGTAAGCTTTTTTGTTGCATTAACATTATGACTTTTAATTGCAGACCAATACTCACTTTTTTGAATTTCCGAATTTTTAATATCAAATGTAAGTAATTTTGCTGGCTCAAGCTTGTATATATCTTCAAAAATAGAAGCAGGGGCTGGTACAAATGAATATTTTAAAAATAGATCAATTGACTTTTTAGAAATACTTTTGTTAAAAAAGTTGAGAGAGCTAATAGAGTTCAATTCAGAAGCAAAAACAAAATTGCCTGATACCTTTCCATAGTACAAAGGTTTTTCACCAAATCTGTCCCTGCATAGATAAAGTTTCTGATTAAGTTTATCCCACAATGCAAAAGCAAACATTCCATCAATTAAACTTAAAGTTTTGTGAATACCAAATTTTTCTATTAATTCTAAGAATACTTCAGTGTCAGAATTTCCTATAAAGTCAAATTTTTGAAGATACTGAGTTTTTAAATCCTTAAAATTATAAATTTCACCATTAAAAACTATTTTATACCGTTCAGATTTTGAAGACATAGGTTGCTCCCCATTCTTAGATAAATCTTGGATGGCTAAACGAGTACTGCACAAAATAATTCTATTATTTTTATCAATCCAGTGGCCGTTGGAGTCAGGTCCTCTATGAATTATACGTGAGATCATTTTGGAGATATTTAATTTAATGTCCTGTTCACTTAAATTTTTGTATATAATGCCTGCTATTCCACACATTTTTGTTTTTTCATATAAAATTTATTTTGAGTAATTTGAATAAAAAAGAATTGTATATAATGTAGATTGGTAAAACAAAATATAAAATAAAAAAATTGATTTAGTATACCAGAAAATATTCAATTTAATTTTACTAGAGCAAAAAAGAGGAATTAAACCCACTAAAGATAGCTCAATAATTCTAGAGGATATATTTGGTGTATAAAGGAAAATCAAATAAGATATAACTGAAAAAGTAACAACATATAGTGCACTTTTTTGAATGTTTGATAAGTTTCTATAATTAAAAAAACCAATAACAGAAATTATCAATTGAGCCCAAAATATAGAATTTGTAATTGAAGAAGGATTTTGCACTACATTTTCTAGTTTATAATAATCAGCATAAGCTTTAGCCGATAAATACTCCGTAAAGTCATAAAAATTCAAAACCGCTAAAATAAAAGTATCCTTAAGAAAGAAAAAAACTATCAAACTAATTGAAAAAAATAAAAAAAATTTAAATGATATCGTTACTAATAAAATAATACCAACTTTGTGAAAAAATATTGAAATAACCGATAAAATAAGAACTTTCAAAATTTTATTATTTTCTATTGAAATAGCATATAGCAAAAAAAAAGTTATTATAGCTGATCTTAATTGGCTCCCTTCATGCATAGAAATTAGTTGAAGAGCTAAATATAAAAATATTGCGATCTTAAAATAGTGATACTGGCTGAATATTTTTAATTTTAAAAATATTAAAATTGATCCAAGTATAAAGAATAGATCGTAGAAATTTAAGAATTGTAAAAAACCAAAAAGTTTTGAAAAAATAAAAAAAAGAAAAAGAAATACATATTCATAATAAAATTTTTCATGAATAAAACTAAAATTGTATAGATTCGATTGATCATACAATACTTTATATGAATCAATATCTCTGGAATATTCATGCATTATTGCCAATAAGCAAATTGACAAAATAACGTATGATAAAATTAAAGTAATTTTTTTGTCCATTTATTTTTTTATATTGATATCACTTGATTAACCATTTTATAAAATATAGATATGAAGCTATAGTAATTTTTATATTAGAAGGTGATAACTTAAAAATATAAAACATAACTCTAAATAAAGGTTCAAAAAATACCGAAGCAAAAATCAAAACTAGAATATCAGTTTTACTAAAATGTTTTCTTGCATAAATAATCCTACTTTTTAAAACATTTATATTTCTTTGTACCATATTCTTTTTTGATGAAACGCCACCCTCATGAAAACATTTTCCATCTGCATAATAATATGATTTATACCCAAGTTTTTTTACTCGTAATGATAAATCAACCTCATCCATATATAAAAAAAAGTCTTCATCAAATCCATCTAACTTAAGAAATAATTCCCTTTTAATTAGAAAAAAGGCTCCTATAATTTGATCTACATAACCAGATTTTTCATGGTCAAAATCTCTCATTAACATTCCTTGTTTCTTAAATAAAAAATCAAAACCTGAAATTTTAAACAGGAGATTTTTCAATGTTGGAAATCTTGATACACTAGCGACCGTGCGTCCAAGGTTATCAACCATTTTTGTTCCACAAATTCCAATATTTTGGTTTTCGTTTTTTGTAATGAATTTAACTACATTTTCTAATGTGTTTTCTAGTATTTGACAGTCAGGGTTGAGAAATAATAAATATTTATTTTTTGAAAATTTAGACCCAATATTACAACCACGAGCGAAACCATTATTTTTTTTTTCGAAGATTATTTTAATTTTTGGGCTCAAATATTGCAAGTTATTAGCTGAGTTATCATCTGAATTATTATCAACAATAATTATATTCCCAATTAAATTTATATTTTGGTTTAAAATAGATTTTATACAATCTTCTAAATATTTACCCGTATTCCAATTAACAATTACTACATCAAGTGTTTCCATGGTTTATCTAATATATCTGTAATAAATTTTAATAAATTGAGATAATAAAATTTGAGGCATTAATACTATGAAAAATACTAAAATTAAATTCGCTTGTGTGTATTTTCTTAATTTTTGAAAATTTTTGATGAAGGATTTAATTGTTAATATATTTTTAGCTTTTAATATAATTAAGTTTTTAAAGCTAAAAAGTCTAACAAATTTGTCATGATTTATAATTGCTTTTCTTTTGCTATAAGAGTCATAATTTTTTAATTGCATAATTGAATTTGACCAGTCATTTAAAAAGACATCAAATATCGACCTTACCCAGTAACTTTCTTTATTAAATGATGATAAGATTTTTTTTGAGTAAATTTTAAAATTTAATTTATTTTCCGCTGCAAATGAAAAAATTAAACCAATGTGAGGAAAGTTCTTAAAAGATTTTAAATTAGAGTATGTTTTATTTTTAAATAGTTTTTTTGAAATTAATGATGATCCTAAAAGGCAACAATGCCATGCAAGACTTTCTAAAAACAGATTTTTATCAAATTTCTTTTGTTCTTGGGATATATTTAAATCTCTTTCTTTTGATTTGATTATAATTAGGTCGTTTTTACCATTTAAATATTTTTCTAAACCTATGAAATTATTTTTATTGAAATTCAATGAATCACTAACTACCCATAAATAATCTGTTTTACACAAATTCAATGCTTTTAAAAAATTTTTATCATGACCTATATTTTTTTTATTTCTTATATATTGAAAATATTTGTAATTTTTCGAAAAAATTCTCATTATACTTTTTATTTTAAAAGATGATGCATCATCTAATATTATTAGTCGAATCTTGTACTTTTTAACTAGTGGATAAATTTTAAAAATAAGCTTTGATAAATTGTATGGTCTATTATAACTTAAAATTACTATAGTTAGTTTTTGAAAATTACTCATAAAAATATTTTATAATTTGAAAATAAATAAAATACAAATTTTGATTCCTGGTGGTGGTTTCTATGGTGGCATAGAAAGCTTACACCAGCTAGCACATTTACTAAAAAAAAATAAATTTAATTCTAAAGTGATTTATGTGCCAGTTAATAACAGATTAGGGTTTGACAACAATTTTAAAAAAAACAATAACCTAAATAATTACTCAATTAATTTATCAAAAGAGATTTTGGATGAAGAGAATATATTAACAATAATTCCTGAGACATTTACTGGATATGTTAATTATTTCAAGAAAAGTAAATTGGCTATCTGGTGGCTAAGTGTAGATAATTACTTTAAAAAAAAAAAAAGTGAAAAATTATTTTTAAAAAGACTAATAAACTTCATTTTTAATAATCTTATTAGTGGAAAAGACTTCCACTATGAATATCAGTTAGAATTAAATGATATAAAAGATAAAAATATCTTTAATCTTTGTCAGTCACAATACGCATTTAATTTTTTAAAAAAAAGAAAATTTAAAAGAATTTATTATTTGTGTGACTATATACATAACAGGATAAATAACAAAAAAGTAAAAAACAAAAAATACGATGTTGCTTTAAATTATCACAAAGGTGAAAAATTTAATAATGAGTTTATAAAAAATTATAGTGATATTCTAAAATTTAAACTCTTAAAGGACCTTAATCTCAAAGAGTCACAAGAAATGCTTTCAAAGTCTAAAATTTTTGTAGATTTTGGAAATCACCCAGGTAGAGACAGAATGCCAAGAGAAACCGTGACATCAAAAACCAATATTTTGATTTTAAATAAAGGGGCTGCAGCTTTTTTTAAGGATCTACCTATAAAAAAAAAATATAAATTTGATGAAGTAAATTTTTTTACGCATTTTAAAATTTTACAAAATATCCTATTAATTAATAAAAAATTCAAATTTAATAATTACAGAAAAAAAATTGTTAAAGATAAAATCAAAATGACAAAACAAATAATACGCTTTATGAAAATAATTAATTATGAAAATTAAAAATGCTTTAATTGTTGGAGCTGGTTTTTCTGGATCAGTTTTAGCAAGAGAACTTGCAAAAAAAAATATTAAAGTAAAAGTTATTGATAAAAGAGATCATGTGGGTGGTAATTGCCATACAAAGAGAGACAAAAAGACAGGAATTATGGAACATGTCTATGGACCTCATATTTTCAACACCAAATATAAGAAAATTTGGAATTACGTGAATTCTTTTGGTGAGTTTAGTAATTTTACAAACAGAATTAAAGCTAATACCAAGAAAGGTATATTTTCTTTCCCAATTAATCTACATACTATTAATCAATTTTTTGAAAAAAAATTTTCACCATTAGAGGCAAAAAAATTTATAGAAAAAAAAAGATTAAAAATCAAAAATCCAAAAAATTTTGAGGAGCAGGCCTTATCAATGTTTGGTGAAGAACTCTATAAAGAATTTTTTTATGGTTATACAAAAAAACAATGGGGAGTTGATCCCAAAAGTTTACCTGCATCGGTAGCAAAAAGAATACCAATGAGATTTAACTATGATGATAATTATAATAAGGCAACTTATACAGGCATACCATTAAGCGGGTATACGAATATAATTAAAAAAATTCTTAATCATAAAAATATAAAAGTAAGATTAAAAAGTAATTTAAAAATTAGTATGTTAAGTAAGTTTGACCACATATTTTACTCAGGAGAAATAGATAAGTTTTTTAAATTTAAACATGGAAGACTATCTTACAGGACAGTGTTCTGGAAAAAAAAATATTATAATGGGGACTTTCAAGGTGTTACAGGAGTGAATTATCCTGATATTAATGTAAAACACACAAGAATTTATGAACACAAGCATTTTCTGCCAAACGAAAAACATAAATGGTCAATCATATTTTATGAGTACAGTAGAGAAACGCTTGGAAATGATGAACCATTTTATCCAAAAAGATTAAAAGAAGATAAGGTCAAATTAGAAAAATATATTCAAGAGGCAAAAAAAATAACTAATATGACCTTTATAGGAAGACTTGGGACTTATCAATATTTAGATATGGATGATGTAATATATAAAAGTATTAAATTAGCAAAAAAATTTAATTTAAATAAGAATTAATAGTCTTTTTCAGCCCCTTATCAAACATAGTAAATTTAATGTTCAACATACTTCTTAATTTTTTATTTGAAAGTGAAATATTTGAAATTTTATCTTTCGATGTTTTTTTTTTCAATGTTATTTTTATTTTATCGCATAATAAAAATTCAATTTTCTTTACCACATCTAAAGTTTTGTAAATTTGATTACTAGATATATTTAAAATTATGTTTTTAACTCCTTTATAAATCAAAGTTCTGACAATTTTTATAAAATCACTTATGTAAATATAATCCCTTAAATCTTGGCCATTATTTCTTAATATTATTCTTTTTTGAGTCATATGTTTTTTTATTGTATTTTCTATTATTCCGTGTTCGCTAGTCATTTTTTTTTTAAAGCCATATACATTGGAGGGTCTTAAAATAATATAATTAAATTTGTTTTGCTTTGAATATTTTAATATATTTTTTTCAATTTGAATTTTAGATTTTGACAAATAATTTGTCACTTTTAGCTTATCTCTCTCTGTAGCATATCTTCTATTACCGTATACTGTCCCTCCAGAAGAAACAAAAATGAATGTTAAATTTTTATTTAATCGCTTTAATAATTCTATGGTTGGTTTTATTACATTTTTAGTTTCATTTTTATAATCTGACATTTTTGAATAAGGATAAATTTTTGAGGCTAGGTGTAAAATTACATTTATATTATATTTCAAAATTATTTTTAATATTTTATTTGTGTTACTTAATTTAAATTTTAAATTATTTTTTTTTAATTTAAAATGAGATTTATCTGAATAAATACTAAATTTTTTATTTTTAATATTCAGTATATTTGAACCAATAAAACCTGATCCACCTATTAAAAGAATATTAATCTTTCTCATTTTTTTTGTAGATTAGATCTCTAAATGTTTTACTTTTGGCAACAAGTTTTTTATAGCTATTATAATTTTTAACTCTACCATTCTCCATTTCAACAATTTTATCACAAAACTTTAATGTTTCTATTCTGTGACTAATCATTATCAACGTAATATCACTTGGTAATTTTTTTAAAGTTTTAATTAAGTTTCGCTCTGTCTCTAGATCAAGTGCACTTGTTGCCTCATCAAAAATTATTAATTTGGCTTTTTTGTAAAATGCTCGAGCAATTGCAATTTTTTGTCTCTGTCCACCTGATAAAGATATGCCTCTTTCTCCAACCTTGCTATGAATTTTATTTTTTTTGGAATTTATTAATTTTTTTAAATCTGAAATTTTTATCGAATAATTTATTAGTTTATAATCTATCTCTTTTTTATTAATTGAGTAAGCGATATTATTTAATATGGTATCATCATTTAAAAAAATATTTTGTGGTACAATGGATATATTTTTTTGCCAAGACTTTAAATTAGAACTATTTAAATAATTTTTATCAATTTTAATTTTTCCCTTGTTAGGATTTAAAACGCCACTAATTATATCCACCAAAGTGCTTTTACCTGATCCAGTTTTGCCAGCTATTCCGATCTTTTGTCCCTTAATAATTTTTATGTTAATATTACTTAAATCATATGCTCTATTATTGTTCTGGTAGGAAAAGAAAACTTTCTTCAAATATATAAATTTTTGAAATTCCAGGTGTGAAATTTTAGCTCTCTTTAAAGACTTTAATTCTGATTTTAGTTTTAAAATTTTATCAACACTAACTAGTGAATCATATGACCCAACTACTCTAGCAGTTGATGCGTAGATTTGTTGTATCAATGGCATAAGTTTTTGAGCTGAAAAACCTAATAGTGCAATTAAGGCTAAAATATCTGTATTTGCTTCATTAGAACTTTCATTGAATACAAGTTGAAAAATTATAAAAGAAATCAATACTATTGCAATTGTCTCAATAATATATTTTGGCAAAATGTTTAAAAATGCGTTTGAAGCTTGCGAATTCCTGAGATCTTTGTTTGAAACCTTAAAATTATTCAAATAAAAATCTTGAAGATTATTTATCATAATTTCTTTTTTACCCCCAAAACTCTCTTGAATTTGTTTTACAAGTGAGATTTCCTGATTGGCTATAGATTTACTATTTTTTAAAAGTTTTCCTCTAACCAACGTGAAGGTTGAAAAATAAAAAATCAGTAAAAGCAAAAGGATTAAAAAAAT
>CACPMF010000001.1 GCA_902634935.1 uncultured Pelagibacteraceae bacterium | reverse complement strand
CTCTCTACTAACTAAAAATGATCTTTGGTATGTATCTGGAAAATTTTTTTGATTAAAAAAGAAAATAAAAACAGCCAGTAAAACAAGAAATAATAGGAATGTTAGTATAAAGACTCCTCTGGATGGATCATTAGCAAATGTGTGAATTGAATTGAGTATCCCTGATCTTACTAAAAATGTTCCACTCATACTTAATGAAAATGTTGTGATTGATAAAATTACAGTCCAAGAATGAAAAACATTTCTATTTTTAAGAACTATTATTGAATGAAGTAATGCAGTCAAACAAAACCAAGGCATCAACGAAACGTTTTCAACCGGGTCCCAAAACCAGAAACCACCCCATCCTAATTCATAGTAAGCCCATATAGATCCTAGAAGTATACCCACTGATAAGAATATCCAAGATATTAAAATCCAATTTTTAATATGAGATGCCCAAACATTGTCTACAGTTTTAGTAATTAAAGCTGCTAATGATGCAGAAAAAATTATAGAGGTTCCAACATAACCCACATATAAAAGCGGTGGATGAATAGCCAGCGCTGGGTCTTGCAAAATTGGATTTAAACCTAAACCTTCATCAGGTATTGGAAAAATATTTAAAAATGGGTTTGAAGTAAAAAGGATGAAGAGTAAAAAACCTAAAATAATAATTTCCTGAAATAAAATCGTTAGAATTCTATATCTTACATTCATCTTTTTTGAGGTAACAAAAAAAATGAACAAAAAGAAAGTTAGAACTAATAACCATAACAGTAGACTTCCCTCATGATTACCCCAGGTACCAGATATTTTATAAAAAAGAGGTTTTAACGTATGAGAATTATTGAACACTGTAATATTTGAAAAGTCAGAAAAAACAAAAGCAAAAACTAGGGCAAAAAAACTTAAAATTGTCATAAATAGTTGTACTGACAAAGTTGCAAAAAATTTTTGATCAATTTTTTTGTCAAAATTTTTTGAGAAAATATATGATTTAAATATTAAGTATACAGATGCAAATAAACAGATGTATAGTGAATAAGCTCCAATTTGATTAATCATTTCTAATTTCCTTGCATTGCCTCTTTAACCTCTGGAGGCATATAATTTTCATCATGTTTTGCTAAAATTTTTTCTGCTTTTAAATATTTTCTATCTTCTAAATATCCCTCTGCAACTACTCCTTTTCCCTCTTCAAATAAGTTGGGTACAGCTCCACTAAAAGTTACAATTATCTCATTTTTAAAGTCAGTAATTACAAATTTTAAATTTTTATTTTCAATTTCTATTGAGTTTTTTTTAACCATCCCACCAACTCTTATCTTTTTACTTTCTATTTGATTTAAATTATTTATGTCGGTCGGTGATTTGAAAAATACTACATTTTCTTTTAATGAATTTATCACCAAAAAAGTGATAAGAATTGCTGAAGTGAATACTAAAATAATAAAAAAGGCTCGTATCTTGACTTTTTTACCATACATGAAAATCTAAAGTTAAATTTTAGATGTTGAAGTACTTGATAAAATTCCTCTGTAAATTTCTTGCTTTTTTGCAATTTCAGCTTTTTCAATATCTAAATTTTTAAATTTAGTCTGAAAGTTCCTTAACTCTTTATTTAGCTGAATTTTAGTTACAAAATATAAAGTACCAAAACTTAACAAAGTAAACACGAAAGATGACCAAACATATAAACCGTATCCGTTCATGTTTAAAATTTCACTAATCATAATCTATCTAATCCTTTATTTTTAATCTTTAGCAGTTCTGTATGATATTTCATTAAAAATATTAAAATTGAGAAAAGTGCAAATGCCGCAGTCATTATACCTAATGGCATGAGCATAGTTGAGTGAATAGTGGTTTCCTTAAATACATTTACTGAAGACGGTTGATGTAAAGTTGACCACCAGTCGACAGAAAATTTAATTATTGGAACATTTATTAATCCAAAAATTGCAATGTATGAACTAAGTTTAATTGATTTCTTTTCATCCTCAAAAATTTTCCAACTCAGCATGAACATCAAGTAAAATACTGCGAGAAGTAACATTGATGTAATTCTAGCATCCCAAGCCCACCAGGTACCCCATGTGGGTTTTCCCCAGATTGAGCCTGTAACCAATGCAATAATATTAAATACAAAGCCAGATGGTGCTAAACTTTTAGAAATTAAAATAAAATTTTTATTTTTAAAAATTAAAATTCCAAATGATAAAATTGATATAACAGAAAATATGCTAAGTGAAATCCAAGCTGCAGGAACATGTACATACATTATCCTTACAGAGTCACTTTGTTTATAATCCTCAGGAGAAAGTACCAAAGCTTCAAACAATCCAAGAATTAAAACTGCAATAAATAACGCAAAAATAAATTTCTGAATCTTATTAATAACCTTTAAAGTGTTACTAGGATTAAAATAATTTAACATGATTATTTATAACATAAATAATCGATATAAATTTTGATAAATCGTCTGACCGAGAATACTGAGGGAGATAAAAATGGAATTAATAAGCATTCTCAGCCAGATATAAGTTAATAATATTTATAAGTTATGACTTCTGTTTGTATAAAATGTGTTAAAAAGTAGGCTTTCGATTAATTTGAAGGTTTAAAATAACTTGAGCCTTTTTTCCCCGAAAAAATCTCATTTATCAATGGATGTTTAATGGGTTCTTCCGAGTCATCCGTTAAAAGATTTTGTTCCGACACGTATGCTTCATACGTTATTTCATCATTTTCAGCGAGTAGGTGATAAAAAGGCTGGTCTTTTCTAGGTCTAACGTTTTTGGGTATTGATTGGTACCATTCTTCTGAATTATTAAATTCAAAATCCACATCATAAATCACACCTCTAAATTCGAAATGCTTATGCTTTACTACATCACCTATTGAAAATTTAGCTTTTTGAATGCTCACTAAACAAATATGGATATTTGAAAAAAAAAATCAATAAAAAAAATATGATTGTTTTATTAATCTGATAATATGTAGCAGTGAATAAATCTTTCCTTAAATTTATTACAGATATTGGACCTTTAGTAATTTTTTTTTTCTTTTACTATAATAACGATAAAAATTTAAAAATAGCTATACCTCCACTCATAGTTGCAACTATAATTGCAGTTCTTATAGTTTGGATACTAGAGAAAAAAATTCCAATGGTTCCACTGATAAGTGGAGTGTTAATTACATTATTTGGAGGTTTAACAATATATTTTGATAATCCAGTTTTCATCTACATGAAGCCCACAATAATTAATATTTTATTCGCTTTAGCTTTATTTTTCGGAAAATATTTTACAGATGAGCCTGTTTTAAAAAAAATTTTAGGAAAATCTTTACCATTAAGTGATGAAGGCTGGAAAATCTTAAATAATAGATGGATGTATTTCTTTTTTGGTCTTGCATTATTAAATGAAGTAATTTGGCGAACGCAAACAGAGGAGTTTTGGGTTAACTTCAAAGTTTGGGGAATGCTTCCAATCACATTTATTTTTACTGCCTTTCAAATTGGTCTTATTAACAAGTACAAACTAAATGAATAGAAACTTAAAACTTGTTGTAAATAACTTAAAAAAAGATGAAGAAATAAAGTATTTTTTTGAAAAGAATGAGTTGAAGATTATTTTGGATCTCTATGCTAAAATGGTATCTGAAGGATCTTGGAGAGACTACGGGCTTTCTATTTCTAGCAAACAAGTAAGTTTTAGTGTTTTTAAAAATGCTGCTGAAAATGCCATTTATAAAATTTGTAAAAACTTTAAACCATCAAACAAAAACTTAAGATATTTGATCACTGATACAAATGGTAAGATCTTAAAAAATTCTTTTGATCTTGAAAATCTATTAAAGAGTACTAATTGGAAAAAACTAAAAAATTAACTATCTTCTCTGACCAAAAAGTCTTAGCAACATTATAAATAAATTAATGAAATCTAAATACAAAGTTAAAGCACCCATAACTGCTTTTTTGCCCATTAATTCTCCAGAGTCTGAAGCAACATACATATTCTTGATTTTTTGAGTATCATAAGCAGTTAAGCCCACGAAAATTAAAACTCCAATTATAGAAATTGCAAAATACATCATAGAAGATTTAAGAAAAATATTAACTAGTGAAGCAATAATAATTCCAATTAAACCCATCATCAAAAAAGATCCAAATTTAGTTAGATCTCTTTTTGTTGTGTAACCATAAATACTCATTGCACCAAAAGTTGCTGAAGATATGAAAAATACTCTAGTAACACTTAAACCTGTGTAAACTAAAAGTATTGAGGACAAAGAAAGACCCATTAAAGCTGCGAATATCCAAAAGGTAGTTTGAGCTTTTGATGAACTCATTTTGTTTATTCCAAAACTCATGTAAAAAACTATTGCAAGAGGTGCGAGCATTACTATCCACTTTAATCCTGACAAATATATAGCATTACCAAATTCAGTTAATGCAACAATAGAACCATTAGCATCTGTAACAACCGACATTTTAAAAGATAATAGTGCTATAATTCCAGTTAATAAAACTCCTGTAGCCATATAGTTATATACTTTTAACATATAGGCTCTTAAACCTTCATCCATTACAACTGCCTGTTTTGCAGTTGTAGATTTATTTAAAATATTTTCTTTATTGAATTCCATGGAATTTATATAATATCATATTTCTATATTTTCAAGCCACCAAAATATAAGTAAAAATAACTTTAAAGAATGAATTACAAAAAATTAGGAAATACAGACCTTAAAGTAAGCACAATTTGTCTCGGTACAATGACCTGGGGAGAACAAAATACTGAAGCAGAAGCATTTGAACAGATGGATTTTGCATTAAATGAGGGTGTAAACTTTTGGGACACAGCTGAACTTTATGCAGTTCCTCCAAAAAAGGAAACTTACGGTCATACTGAAAAAATCATAGGCAATTGGTTAAAAAAAAACAAAAAAAGAGAAGATATTATTTTAGCAACAAAAGTTGCTGGACCATCTAGGGATTACTTGAGAAAAGGTGAAAATAGTTTTGTAGGTAAAAATTTAGAAAATGCGCTTAATGATAGTCTTAAAAGATTGAACACTGACTATGTAGACTTGTATCAACTTCATTGGCCAGAAAGAAATGTCAATAACTTTGGAAGATTGGGTTATGAGCATAAAGAAAATGAATGGAATCAATTCGAAGACGTTCTTAATGGGTTAAAAAAATATGTTGATAAGGGTAAAATTAGATATGTAGGGCTATCAAATGAAACTCCTTGGGGAGTGATGAATTATATTAAACTTTCTAAAGATAAAAATTTACCAAGAATGATGTCTATTCAAAATCCCTATAGTTTGCTGAATAGATCTTATGAAGTCGGACTTGCAGAGGTGTCTATAAGAGAACAGATAGGATGTCTCTCCTATTCACCTTTGGCAAGTGGATATTTGTCAGGCAAATATAGGAATGGAGAATTGCCAAAGGGCTCGAGAATGGAAAGAGATTATGATTTTTGGACCAGATATAGAAAGCCCAATACTGAAAAAGCAGTAGAGGAATATTTCAAAATAAGTGAAAAATATGGTCTAGATATGAGTCAAATGTCTATTAAATTTTGTGAAGAACAAGAATTTATGACAAGCGTGATCATAGGCGCAACAACCATGGATCAGTTGAAAACTAATATAGAAAGTGTAAAAGTCAAATTAGATCAAGAAGTAATAAACGATATAAATAATGTTCAAAAAATTTTTCCAAATCCATGTCCATAATTAGATACTCAATTATTATTTTATTTTTTACATTTTCATCAGGTTTTGCTGAAGAAGTTAAAAAAATTGGAAAGTTTAAAGACTGGGAAGTAATTCAAGTATTAGACACAAGTGGAAAAATTTGTTTTGCTCAATCAAAACCTGTTTTACAATCTCCAAAAAAGGGAGATAGAGAGGCAAGATTATTTGTTACATTTAGGCCAACTGATAAAATTTCAGACGAGGTGAGCACTACATCAGGTTACGAATATAATAGCCAAAATTCAATCATAGCATCATCTGGAAAATCTAAATATAAATTTGACATTGCACAAGAAGACTTTGCTTGGATTTCAAGCAATAAAATTGAGAAAAGAATTATAAAAAGAATGAAAAAAGCATCAAGAATTATGGTTACTGCATACAATAAATCAGGATCTCAAACAATTGATCATTATTCGTTGATGGGTTTTACCAAAGCATACAATTCAGCAAAAAAAAATTGCACATAAAATCATGAAGTCAAAAAAAAGAATAGTGCTAGCCTATTCTGGAGGGTTAGATACTTCTATAATTTTAAAGTGGCTTCAAGAGAATTATGATGCAGAAGTAATATGCTACACTGCCGATATTGGACAAGAGATAAATAAAAATAAAATTATTAAAAATGCAAAAAAACTTGGTGTAAAAAAAATAATTATAAACGATCTAAAAGATATTTTTGTAAAAGAATACATTTACCCAATGATTAGGGGACATGCAATTTATGAAGGTGTCTATTTACTTGGTACATCAATTGCACGCCCCTTAATTGCTAAAGACCAAATAAGAGTTGCTAAGAAATTTAAAGCCTATGCTGTTTCGCATGGATCGACAGGAAAAGGCAACGATCAAATAAGATTTGAATTAGGTTATCATTATTTTGGTTCAAATATAAAAATTATTGCTCCATGGAGAATATGGAAATTAAAATCAAGAACTGACTTAATTAATTACGCAAAAAAATATAATATTCCAATTCCAAATGATAAAAAGGAGAACCACCTTTTTCTGTGGATGATAATTTATTTCATACCTCGACAGAGGGAAAGGTCTTGGAGAACCCTAGAAATTCAGCTCCAGAATTTATTTTTCAAAGAACTGTTTCACCTGAAAAAGCACCAAATAGACCAACTTATGTTACTATAAATTTTAAAAATGGTGATCCTTTTGGAATTAATGGAAAAAAAATGTCACCCGCTAAATTACTGTCAAAACTTAATAATCTCGCTGGTAATAATGGAATTGGAAGGGTTGACTTAGTTGAGAATAGATTTTTAGGCATCAAATCTAGAGGTGTATACGAAACACCTGGTGGCACTCTTTTAATTAATGCACATAGAGCAATTGAGTCTGTTACTTTAGATAAAGTAACCATGCATAAGAAAGATCGAATTATGTCTAGATATGCAGAATTGATTTATAATGGTTACTGGTATTCAAACGAAAGATTTAAACTTCAGAAAATTGTTGATTTAAAAAAAAGTAAAGTTAACGGCGCAGTCAAGCTTAAATTATATAAAGGGAATATTACAATTCAATCAAGAGTTACTAATAGCAGTGCTTACTCAATGAAGAAAGTTTCGTTTGAAGAGAACAAGTCATTTAATAAATCTAACGTTGAAAGATTTATCAATTTTCATAAAAAAAAGCTTCGTTAACAGTAAAGTTTAGGGCAAATTAGCATTTGTTTAAATTTTAAAAAATTATATCTTCAATATATGGAATCAATTAAAAATTGGATGAGAGATGCTGCAAATATTTTATTTGATGATAGTAAAAATGACTTACGTGCACTTCCTAAAACAGTTAGACTACAAATTTTATTAGTTTTAAGTTTTATTTGGACTACAGTTTTTAGTTTATATGTTTTTTCATATACAACTTTTGCATTTGGGTGGGCTGGTCTTTTTTTAGCTCATGTAGGATTAATATTTGCCGTCTATATGACTTTTAAACAATTTCATAAAGCAGAAGCAAGGTCTGCAAGTGTCTTTCAAACAAAAAATTTTGATCCTTTTAAAATCATGGTAATTGTTTTTGTAATAGTATTTATCTTTATTTTTTCAAAAGGTATTGAGGTTTTAACTAGTCCGAATCCAAATTCTTATTCAATTCCATATGATGGTCCTTTAAAATCAGCATTTGAAAAATGGTTACCATTTACTAAAGGTAAATAATGGACAATATTACAAAAAACTTACAACTTGCCTTAATGTGTATTATTTTAGTAAGCACTGTTATTGCTGTTGGCATAGAAATTAAAAATATGTTCACCAATCAGTTGGTAACATTAGCTGATTTACTTTTAATGTTTCTTTACTTAGAGGTGCTAGCTATGGTTAGAGTTTTTTGGAACCAACAGTCTATTAGTATTACACTTCCATTGCTTATTGCGATAACGGCTCTTGCCCGGTTTATTATTTTACAAGGTAAAGAGATGGATCCTACTGCACTCGTTTACGAAGCAGTTGCAATTTTGTTAATTGCTGGAGCGATTGTTGTTTTAAGGTTAAGACACAGTGATAAATTAGGTCTAAAGAAAAAAAAATCGAAATAATTAAAAGCAATGTTTGAAGCCTCAAGAGCTAAGGCCATAAATCAATTAGATAATTTTGTTGAAAATAATCTTGCAGAATATTCTAGACTAAGAAATTTTGATTTTGGACCTGAAAAAAGGTTAAATGTGTCTTGTTTATCACCATACATAACTCATGGGATAATTAATGAAAAAGAAGTGATACAAAAATCACTAAGTAAGTTTTCTTTCTCAAAAAATGAAAAATTTATTCAGGAAGTTTTATGGCGAACATATTGGAAAGGTTGGTTAGAATTAAGACCTAATGTTTGGACAGACTATCTTCTAGAATTAGATAAGATAAAAAAAGAATTTCAAAATAATCAAGATTATCTGTCTGCAATTGATGGAAAAACAAATATAGATTGCTTCAATGAATGGGTAAACGAGCTTAAAGAGAATAATTATTTACATAATCACACAAGAATGTGGTTTGCTAGCATTTGGATTTTTACTTTAGAATTACCTTGGCAATTAGGTGCGGAATTTTTTATGCAACATCTTTTTGATGGAGATGCTGCTTCAAATACACTTGGATGGAGATGGGTTGCGGGTATTCAAACTCAAGGTAAACATTACTTAGCGAGTGAATGGAATATTAAAAAATTTACTAACAATAGATTTCAAAAAGTTAAATTAAATGAAAATGCTCCTCCAAAAGTATCTGAAAAATCTTATAATGTAGTAAAACAAAATTTTACTAACCCACAAAATTTTGAAGAAAAAAACCTGTTGGTTTTTGAAAATAATCTCTCGTTTGAAATTACTGACTTTAAAAATAAACACTTTAAGAAAATTTACTTAGTTTCTAATAAAAATGATAATAGATCTATAAAGCTTAGTGAGAAATTATTGAAATTTAAATCTCAGTTAATTGAGGATCAAGAAAAAAGATTAAAAGATCAATCTATTGAATGTGAAATTATTAACATTAGTGAAATAACAAATATTGAAAATTGTTGTGGTTTATACCCAACAATAGGTGAGAATTTAGATTTTTTAAATTCGAATAATTTAGGAATTCATTTTTTATATAGAAATATTGATCAAAACGCATGGAAATATTGTAACAAAGGATTTTTTAATTTTAAAAAATATATTCCCAAAATTATAGAGCATGTTTTGTAATAAAAATTTTATGTGATATAAATTATTTCTATGAATAATCCTCAAATATTAGAAATTATTGAAAACTTAAAAGGAAGAAGAGCCTATGAAGAAAAAAGAGCTTCTAAACTAGGTTTTAGTTCATTGTATGCCTATATCGAGGATAAAATTTTAAAGAAAAAAGTTTTTGAAGAGTCTAAAGTTATTCAAAATAAAATAGAAAAAGATAATCCTGAAAAGATAAAAAAAGAAAAAAAAAGTAGTTGCTCTTGCTGCTAACTTAAGATCTCGAACACTTTTTAGAACAATATTTAACTCGTTCCCAGTTCAACTTCCATTTTCGTCTCCATGCAAATGATCTTTTGCATATTGGGCATATTTTAGAAGGTAGATTTTGTTTTTTCACTGGATTGTATTTTGTTTTATAAATTTTTCTGCCTCTGCTAATATGAGTTTTTTTCTTTCAGCTTTCATTTTATCAAAAATTCTCACCATCATCGACAATCTTGGGTTTTTTAAAAAAAAATTTCTATTCCTATTGATAAACCTCCAGTACAAACCATCCATTGTGTTGCACCATTCTCCTTTTTTAAAGTCCATCATCTTCATAAAATAACTGGATCCACAAATGTAAGGTTTGGTTGCAAAAATACCTCCATCACTAAACAAGCCCATACCATAAACATTTGGAACCATTACCCAATCAGATGAATCAACAAACATTTCCATAAACCATTTATAAACGATGTTAGGTTTTATTTCACAAAGGTTCATAATGTTAGACAAAATCATTAATCTCTCTATGTGATGTGACCATCCATATTTTAACGCGTTCTTGATTGCGTAATCTAATGGTGGAAGGCCAGTTGATCCATCGTACCAACTTTTTTTCATTTTTCTATTTTGTTTAAAGAAGTTTCTCGTTTCCATTTCATTAGAATAACTTTGATAAATACCTCTCATAAATTCTCTCCACCCTATAACTTGTCGGATATATCCCTCTAATGAATTTAATCTAATTTTATTTTTCTTATGAAAATCTAAGGTTTTTTTTATTATAAGCTCAGGGGTAATTAATCCTAAATTAATGTAAGGACTCAATGCACTATGAAATAATATATTGTCTTTTTGATCAACAGCATCCTCGTAATCACCGAATAAATTAGATTTTTCCTTAATAAAAAAATTTAATAGCTTAATGACATCCTCATATTCCGTTGCAAACCAAAAGTTCTCCACATTTCCAGGATGATCTTTAAAGTATTTTTCAATAATAAGTTTTAATTTTTTTGTATGAGATGTTTCTTTTATTTTTGGAAATTTTGGAATTGAAATATTTTTTGGTAGTTTGTTCCTATTATCTTCATCAAAACTCCACTTTCCTCCCTCGGGGGTTCCATCTTTTTTAATTAAAATGTCTAATTCTCTTCGTGTATCTTTATAAAAGACAGCCATAAAAGGTTTTTTTGATTTTGATAGATATTTTTTAAAGTTTTCTCTTGAATTCAAAAACATCGGTGTTTGGACAATATTCCAATTAATATTTTCTTTTTTGGTGAAATTACTTATTTTTTTTTCAAAAAATTTATCTTCAATTTCGAAGCTAGAAATTTCGGTAATTTTTTTTGATTTTATAATTTTTTTTAATTTTTCTGTGTAGTCTAGTTTAAATGTCTTTTCCTCTATTGTTGAATATTCAATTTTAAATTTACTTTTTTTTAATCTATCGGCATGCGACCGCATGGACGAAAGAAACAGTAAAATTTTGTTTTTATGGTGTTTTTCATAAGTGCAAAGTTGAAAATCCTCAGCCATATAAAAAATATGATCTTTTTTAAACTTTTCTAAGTATTTTTCGTCAAATAGTTGGTTTCCTAGTAGAAAAAATAATTTCATAACCTATATATAACTCTTCAAAAAAAATATGTCAGATAAATATTTAGTAGTTGGAGCAACAGGATCAATAGGATCTAATTTAGCAGAACAGCTATACTCAGCAGGTAAAGAAATTCACCTAGTTGGTAGAGATGAAGATCAGACCAAATCTTTATCTGAAAAATTTAACTGCGATTATTCTATAGTCAACGTATTAAATGATGGTTTTGTAGAAAAATTAAAGTCAGACATAGAGGATGTTAAAGGTATAGCATACTGTGTGGGTTCAATAGATCTAAAGCCATTCAGGATGATAACTGAAGCTGATTTAAATAAATGTATGAAGCTTAATCTTTACTCTGCGATAGATTTAATAAAAGGGTACCAAGAGTCATTAAAAAAAAATAAGGGGTCAGTAGTACTATTTTCAACAGTTGCAGCTCAAAGAGGTTTTACTAATCACTCAATAATTGCATCAACAAAAGCAGCTGTTGAGGGACTTACCGTGTCATTAGCTGCTGAATTTGCTCCAAATATCAGAGTCAATTGTATTGCACCTAGTTTAACAAATTCAAAAATAGCTGAACCAATGTTAAAAAATAAAGTTTTAGCAGAGGGAATTGCTAAAGCACATCCTCTTAAAAGAATTGGAGAGGGGAAAGACTCTGCTTCACTAGCAAAATTTTTGATTACTGAGGAAAGTTCTTGGGTTACAGGTCAAATAATTGCAGTTGATGGTGGAAGATCAAAGCTATCCTAGAGTGAAAAAATTTTTTTTTCTATTTATTTTTATACTTTCATTTTCAAAAGCTAATTCAGAAAACTTTAAATTTGTAAAGATCGCTAATTTAAATAATCCTTGGGGCTCTTCTTTTTTAAATAATGATGAAATGATAATAACTGAAAAAAGTGGTCTCATTAAAATTGTAAATATTATTAATAATCAAGTTAACGATGTTAAGCACAATCTTAATTTTTTGGAAGATGGACAAGGAGGGCTGCTTGATATTCTACATCAAGAAAATAAAGTTTGGATTTCATATACAGAAAATAGAGGAAATAGGAAGACTAGTACCTCAATAGCTTTAGCAAATTTAGATAAAAAAAATTTAGTTTTTAAAAATATATTCCAAGCTAATCCACCAATAGATTCTGGCTATCACTTTGGTTCTAGATTAGCTATTAAGGGTAAATATCTTTATGCGTCAGCTGGTGAAAGAGGCAAAGGAATGATTGCACAAGATGCATCAAAACATCCAGGTAGCATAATCAGAATTCATTTAGATGGAAGTATTCCAAATGATAATCCTAAATTTGATGGAAAACCCGACTGGTTACCTGAAATTTATCAAATTGGTATTAGAAATCCCCAAGGACTGACTGTTTCACCTTTTGACGGTAAAGTTTATATGAGTAATCACGGTGCTAAAGGTGGAGATTGGTTTGGTGAAGCAAAAAAAGGTGAAAATTATGGCTGGAAAATTCTTGGTTGGGGAGGAAAGAATTATTCGGGTTTACCTATAGGTCCTAAATGGAAACCAGGATTTACAAAAGCAATAAAATATTGGGTACCTTCAATAGCAACAAGTGCAATTACTATTTATAAGGGTGAGGAATTTAATGAATGGAATGGTCATGCGTTAATTACATCTCTTAAAGATCAATCTTTAAGGAAATTGAAATTTGATGACTTAAATAAAGTAAACGAAGAGATTATTTTTAAAGGAGAAATTGGAAGAATTAGAGATATTCAAGTTCACCCTGTATCTGGTAAAATTTATTTTCTAAATGAAAATGGGCTCTGGTTAATGAAAAAAAATTAATTATAATTAAGAAGTTTTTTAAGTGATTGAAACTCTCCAATTTTAAAAATTAACGCTTCATCACTTTTATATCCGTAGTTTTGTGCATTATCTTTAAATCTTTTCCTTGGCTCCATAATTGGTTCTAAGGAAAGTACAAAAGTTCCCCAGTGCATTCCTAAAACCTTTTTACTTTTGAGATTTCTGGCTATGCTCAATGCTTCCTCTGGATTTGTGTGATAAGTTGATTTATCTTTATAGGGTGCCATTGGGTAAAAGTTATAAGCACCTATATTTAAAATTGTTAAATCTATTGGTCCATATTTCTCACCAAGATCTTTGTAAATATTTCCAACACCTGTATCACAAGCAAAAAGTATTTTTTTGCCCTTGTAATTAATCAAAAAATTTCCCCATAAAGTTTTATTAGTATCCGTCAAGCTTCTCTTAGACCAATGAACTGCAGGTAAAAAAGTTACTTTTAAATCATTATTCACTGTGATCTCGTCGTACCAATCCATTTCATTAACGTCCTTATACCGTTTAAAATATTTTCCTAGTTTTAGAGGAAGCATTACCTTTGCTTGCTTATATGGAAATTTTCTTATTGTACTCATATCTTGATGATCATAATGGTTGTGGGTTAGTAAGAATAAATTAATTTCTGGTAATTCATCTAAATTTAAAGCTGGTTCAGTAAATCTTTTGGGCCCAAATATAAGTGGTCCAGCGTTTTTAGAAAAAACAGGATCTGTAATAATCGTGGTCTCACCTAATTTAATCAAAAAAGTAGCATGCCCAATCCAACCAATATAATCGTCATTTTTTAGGGTATTAAATTCTTTAATTACATTACTTTTTTCTACAACATGATCACTTGGAACAGTCATATCCAAATTTTTTTTTTCTTGTCTAAACTTTTTAAATGACCAATTAAAATTTTTATTTCTCTCAGGGGATCCCTCTGGATTTCTAAATGTCCCATCTGGTAAGTGATGATAAGGTTTATTTTCCATACTTATTGTGAATGAATTATAAGTTAAAAAAATAACAATAAAAATTGCTAATTTTTTCACAGTAATAATTTAATTTTTTTGTGATCTTTTGAAACAATCTATTGTGTTTTTTAGTAAACACGCGATAGTCATTGGGCCAACACCTCCAGGAACGGGTGTTAATGCTTTTGCAACTTTTGAAACTTCATCAAATGCTACATCTCCAACTATACCTTTTTCCGTTTTATTAATTCCAACATCTATAACAATTGCATCTTTTTTAACCCAGTCACCTTTTACTAATTCAGGGATACCAACTGCTGCTACTATAATATCCCCCTCTAAACACTCTGCTTTTAAATCTTTTGTTTTTGAATGAGTGATAGTTACAGTACAATTTTCCTTTAATAATAATTGTGTCATGGGCTTTCCGTTTAAATTTGATCTACCAACTACAACTGCCTTTTTTCCGTTTAAGTTAGGTTCAATTTTTTTAATAAGTAGATAACATCCAAGAGGTGTACATGGAATTGAGCTTTCATATCCGGAAGATAAATTACCAACATTCATAGGATGAAATCCATCAACATCTTTTGCTGGATCAATAGCCTCAATAACTTTCTGTTTATCAATATGTTTTGGCAGTGGAAGCTGTACTAAAATTCCTGAAACACTATTATCTTTATTTAGCTCTTCAATTTTTTCTAAAACAGTTTTTTCTTCGACTGAGTCTGGATACCTTATTACATCAGATTTCAAGCCTACCTCAATTGCTGATTTCTCCTTATTTCTCACATAAATTTGACTAGGAGTTAAATCTCCTATTAGTATTACTGTTAAACCAGGGGCCTGCTTAAATTTTTTTTTTAATTCAGAAACTTCTTCTTTAAGTTCCTGTCTAAGTTCAGCCGCAGCTTTTTTTCCATCGATTAAAATCATAAATTAATTAAATATAATTGGTGCTAAGTAGAGCTTCATACACATTTCTACAAACCATATCAACAAAAGAAGAATGATAGGGGAAATGTCAAAAGCACCTAAATTAGGAAGAAATCTTCGAATTCTTGAAAGGGCTGGTTCTGTAAACCTATAACCAAACTGTAATATGGAATAAACAAATCTATTTGAAGTATTTATGATATTAAAACCGACCAACCAGCTTAATATTACATAGCCAATTACCACATAAGAATACAATTTCAAAACTTGAAGAGCTAAGTAATAAATAGCTATCATTTTTTTTCTACATAAATTGATTGGCTTGGAAATGCAAAAGAAGCTTTATTTGTCTCAACTATTTGCTTTATAGAAAGCGCCAAATTCTCTTTTACTTTTAACCATTCGTTCCAACTATTTGTTTTACTGAAACATCTTACATACATATCTATAGAACTGTCTGCAAATTTGTCCACTCTCACAGCAACTCCAATGGATTGATCAAAATCCTCACTTTTATTTATATGTTCTTCTATTTGATTCCTAATAGTTTTAAGTTGATCAACTGTGGTGTCATATTGAAGTGTAATTATCCAACTTATTAACCAGTTCGTAGTTTGACTAACATTTATTACTGCATTTTCAGCAAATTGAAAATTTGGAATTATTGCAAGTGATTTGTCAAATTTTCTTATCACTGTAGATCTAAATCCAATTTTTTCAACAACACCCTCTATTATTCCATCTACTCTGATCCAATCACCCATCCTAAATCTTTTTTCAACTAGAACTAAAATTCCTGAAATTAAATTTTTAAATAAGTCCTGCGCACCTAATGCAACAGCAACTCCAAATAAACCTAAACCAGCAATAATTGGTCCAATTTTAATTCCCCATAACTCAAGAACCGCAGCAGCACCTAAAATAAAAATTAGAATTTTTAAAGATTTGATAATCCATCCTATTAGTTCTCTTGTTAAAATTTTATCTAATCCACTTAAAATATAAGAAATTGGCTCTATTATTTGATGAATAATCCAAAATATTAAAATGGTTATTAGTGTCCTGTTTAGATTGTCTACAAAATCTCTCATGTCTTCAGAAAATGACATATAATAACTTGCAAAAAAAACTCCTAACACAATTGGAAGAAACCTTGCAGGCCCCATCATTGATTTAACAAATGTATCGTCAAGTTTATTAGTTGTACGTTTGGAAATTATTTCAAGTTTTTTAATAATTAATCTGCTTATTAAGCCCCTAAAAATAAGAAAAAGAAGAAAAATTCCCAAACCAACCAGGATCTGAAAAAAATCTATCCCAAGGATACCTTTTTCCCATACTGATAAGAATAGGCTTTTAAAATTGTTTAAGACTTCCATAATTTAAATTTTATATAGTAAATATTCTTCTTCACCAGGATTAAATAAAAATATTTTTTTCCACTTTATTTCGTTAAGAACAGCTGATGATTTTTCACCTAAACACATTAAATTTGTATCCATCCAATTATCAATTAAATTATATTTTTTTAGCAAGTTTAGATAACTACGAGCACTATTTTCTGAATAAATAAAAACTATCTCTGGTATAGAATTCTTTAATTGCCCTACAAATTCATCAGATAATTTTTCATTGGAACTTACAGAATAGTTGATAATTCTTTTCACATAGTAACCTTCTAATTTTAACTCTTTGTCCAAGTCATAAGAAACTAACTCTCCACTTACATAAATTAAATTCCCATTTTTAGGATCGAAGTTTTGTAAAATTATTTCTTTCAAATTTGAAACATTTCCTTCAGCAGTAAAAATATTTTGAAAACCTTTTTCTTTTGCAATTTTCTCTGTTGCATTTCCTACACAAAAACAAAATATATCTTTATTTATTTTTGAAATGTCTAAATATTTAATTGCGTTAGAACTTGTAAAAATTATTCCTTTGAATTCATTATAATTTGGGTCCTCATAATCTTTTTTTTCAATTGTTATTACTGGCAAATGTGAAACTTGATGACCTAGTTCTTTAAACCTCATAATCAAATCTTTGGAATCTTCTAGAGGTCTTGTTAATAGTATGTGCATTTTAACCTTTATATGATCCTTTAGATTTAATCTTCAAGTCTCCTGCAATCTTTTTTGCTAAAATCATGTGATTTTCTATGTCATCATCTTCCTTGATAAAAAATCTGCTTTTTCCGTCAACAGAGAATAATTCTGCTGTGAGTTCAATTTTATTTTTCTTTATTATTGCAAAAACGCCTATGGCTGTATCACAATCTCCCTCTAATATTTTAAGAACTTCTCTTTCTGTATTTGCAATAATTCGAGTTTGTTTATCATTTATTTTCTCTATTAATCTAAGTATATCTTGATTATTTTGATTGCATTGTATTGCTATTATACCTTGTCCAGCGCAAGGAACTAGTTTTGCAACATCAAATTCATCTGTAATTTTATTTTGTAAATTTAAAGAGTCTATTCCTGCTTTTGATAAGATGATTGCATCGTACTCATTGTTTTCTAATTTTTTTATTCTTGTATCAACATTTCCTCTTATTAATTTATATACCAAATCAGCTCTAATATTTCTTAACTGATATTCTCTTCTAAATGAGGACGTGCCAATAACTGATCCTCGCTTAAGATCATTAAATTTTAAATTTTTACTGATTAGTATTTCATTTGGTGAATTTCTTTTCAAAAAGCAATTTGTTGTTAGTCCGTTAGTATCAGCAGATGGCATATCTTTTAGAGCATGTACGGCTATATCAATTTTATTTTCTAATAGTTCTCTTTCAATATCTGTCGAAAACATTCCTTTTCCACCCATACTTGAAAGTCTTTCATTTTGATTTTGATCACCGGTGGTTATAATTTTTCTCATCTCAATTTTTCCAAAATAGAATTTTGATATCTCGCTCTTTACCTTTTCTGCATAAATCATAGCAAGCTTACTTCCTCTTGATCCAATTATGATGTTATCTCTTTTCATAAAATTAATTTCTATTACATTCTTATAATTTAATTGTATTAATTAAAAAAAAAATTTTATGTCAGAAAAACCAATAATATTAGGTATAGAGACTAGTTGTGATGAAACAGCAGTTTCATTAATTCAAGATAATCAAAATGGAACACCGAAAATTCTATCAAACATAATCTCAAGTCAATTTGATATTCATAAAGAGTTTGGTGGTGTAGTTCCTGAATTAGCTGCAAGATCACATGTTGAAAAAATCGATCTTATAGCAAAAAAAGCAATTAGCGATAGTGGAATTGAATTAAATAAAGTTTCTGCGATAGCGGCTACTTATGGTCCTGGTTTAATAGTTTGTCTCTCAGTTGGACTAAGTTTTGGTAAGGGATTAGCATCAACTTTGGGCATTCCTTTTATAGGGATAAATCATTTAGAAGGACACGCATTAAGTCCAAAACTCCACGATAAAATTGATTACCCTTATCTTCTACTATTGATTTCTGGAGGCCACAGTCAGTATCTATCCGTAAATGGATTGGGAGATTATAAAAGACTTGGTACTACAATAGATGATGCATTGGGGGAAGCTTTTGATAAAACCGCAAAATTGTTGGGTATAGATTTTCCTGGAGGGCCTAAAATTGAAGAGTTTGCTAAAAAAGGAAATCCAGAAAAATATGATTTACCAAAACCAATAATTAATAAAGGTGGATGTAATCTATCTTTTGCAGGTCTAAAGACTGCAATTTTAAGAATTGTAAAAAATATTAAAAGTGATCAGGAAAAATTTGATCTTGCAGCATCATTTCAGAAAACAATAGAAGAAATATTGTTTACAAAAACAAAAGTTGCATTTGATGAGTTTAAAAAATTAAATTCAACGAGCAAAGGTTCATTCGTAGTAGCTGGAGGAGTGGCTGCAAATAAAGGTATAAGAAAAAAATTAATTGAAGTAAGTATGCAAAATAATTTCAAACCTATTTTTCCTGATTTACATTTGTGTGGTGATAATGCTGCAATGATAGCAATGGTAGGATTAGAAAAATTTAAAAAAAAAAAATTTGATAAATTAGATTTACCCACAGATCCAAGACTTCCTCTCGATGCAAATGCTAAATTCCTTAAAGGAGCAGGAGTAGAATTATAATGAAATACTGGTTATTAAAGTCAGAACCAGACGTCTGGTCTGTTGATCAACAAATCAAAGCTGGATCAGAAGGCGCGAATTGGGATGGAGTTAGAAACTATCAAGCAGCAAATAATCTAAAAAGCATGAAGAAAGGTGATCTCTGTTTTTTTTACCATTCGAATATTGGTAAAGAAATTGTTGGTATAGTTGAAGTAATCAAAACTGCCTTTATAGACCCAACAGATAAAAAAAAGAAGTTTGTTGCAGTTAAAGTAAGATTTAAAAATAAACTACAAACCCCAGTAACTCTTGAAAATATTAAAAAAAATAAGGATTTAAGCCATTTAGCCTTGATCAAACAAAGCAGACTCTCAGTAATTCCTGTTGATTATAAAAGCTGGAAAATCATAAATAACATGGGTAAAATTTAAATTTAAATTATTACATGCCTAAGAAAAAAAAGAAAAAAACAAAAACTAAAAAAAAGTATTCTAAAAAAATAAAAAGAAAGTCGAAGATTAAAAAGAAGGCTTCAAAAAAAATAATAAAGAAATCTATAACACAAAAACAAGAGACAAATGATGTATCAGAAGTAATAATTAAAACAAAACCTGAATGGATAAAAAGTAGTTTAGCAAATAAAAGTAAATACCAGCAAAAATATTCTCAATCTATAAAAAGTAATGATGAATTTTGGAGAAAAGAAGGAAAAAGAATTACTTGGATTAAACCATATAAAAAAATCAAAGATGTAAAATACAGTACAAAAGAAGTAAGAATTAAATGGTTTCAAGATGGAACTTTAAATGCATCTGCAAACTGTATCGATAGACATTTAAAAGATAAAAAAGATAAAAATGCAATAATTTGGGTTGGCGACGATCCTAAAGATAGTCAAAAAATTACATACAAACAACTCCATCAAAAGGTATCTAGAGCAGCAAATGGTTTAAAAAAATTAGGAATTAAAAAAGGAGACAGAGTAACAATTTACTTAACAATGATACCCGAGCTTGCAATTTTAATGCTTGCTTGTGTGAGAATCGGAGCAGTTCATTCAATTATTTTTGGCGGATTTTCTGCTGAGTCTATCTCTGGAAGAGTTAACGATTGCGAGTCAGAATACATTATTACTGCAGATGAAGGGGTGAGAGGTGGAAAAACAATTCCACTTAAATACACGACTGATGAAGCGCTTTTAAATTGTCCAAATGTAAAAAAATGTATTGTGGTTAAACGTACGGGTAATTATATCAACTGGGACAATGGAAGAGATGTTTGGTACCATGATTTAATTAAAGATGTTTCAAATCAATGTGAACCAGAGGAAATGAATGCGGAAGATCCTTTATTCATTTTATATACTTCAGGTTCAACAGGCAAACCTAAAGGCGTTCTTCACACAACTGGTGGATATATGGTTTATGCCTCAATGACACACCAATATATTTTTAATTATAAACCAAAAGATATTTATTGGTGCACCGCTGACATTGGGTGGGTAACAGGTCATAGCTATATAATTTATGGGCCACTTTCTAATGGAGCAACTACAATTATGTTTGAGGGAATTCCAAATTACCCTGACAGTTCAAGGTGGTGGCAAATAGTTGATAAATACAAAGTTAATACATTCTACACTGCTCCAACTGCAATCAGAGCTCTCATGCGAGAGGGAGACAAGCCAGTTAAAAAAACATCACGTAAAACACTAAAACTTTTAGGTACAGTTGGAGAACCAATCAATCCTGAGGCATGGATGTGGTATTATAAAACTGTTGGAAATTCTAAATGCCCAATTGTTGATACATGGTGGCAAACTGAAACAGGTGGAATTATGATTGCTCCTCAAACTGGTGCTATTCCACTTAAGCCGGGTTCAGCAACAAAACCTTTCTATGGAATTAAACCTGTCCTCGTTGACAAAAATGGAAATGAAATTAAAGGCGCTGGAGAGGGAAGACTTTGTATTGCTCAATCATGGCCTGGTCAAATGAGAACAGTTTATGGAGATCATCAAAGATTTATTGATACTTACTTTTCTCAGTTCAATGGAAAATATTTTACAGGAGATGGATGTAGAAGAGATAAAGATGGTTACTATTGGATAACAGGTAGAGTGGATGATGTAATTATAGTGTCAGGGCATAACTTGGGAACTGCAGAAATTGAAAGTGCATTTGTCGCCCATCCAAAAGTAGCAGAGGCGGCAGTAGTTGGGTATCCACATGATATCAAAGGGAATGGTCTTTACTGTTATGTAACTCTGAACGCCGGTGAAACAGAAACAGGAGAACTTGAAAGAGATTTAAAACTTTGGGTAAGAAAACAAATTGGACCTTTGGCAACTCCAGACCTTATTCATTTTACTCCAGGTCTTCCAAAAACAAGATCTGGTAAAATAATGAGAAGAATTTTAAGAAAGATTGCTGCTAATGAACACGAACAATTGGGTGATACTACCACTTTGGCAGATCCTAGTGTCGTAAACAGTTTAGTTGAAAATAGAAAAAATATTTAAAATTGAATTAAACTTACAAATTCTTTTTTTATAATATCCCATTTTAAGATCATTGAGTTAAGAACAATTTGACGATCTAAAGTTTTTAACTCTTCTGCTATTGGAGCCCATTTATATAATGACAGAGCGCTAGGGTTGAATGGCAAATCCTGATAATATTCATTCCAATTAATTTTCTCCAACCTTTCATCAAAGCTTTTTCTAGCGGTCTCGATAATGTCCAATGGCATCTTGTTTGAAATTTCATCATCTAAAATCTTGTTAAATATTTCTTTAGCTTTACTTATTTCTTGAAAATTAAAATTTACATTTAGATATGAGAACGTAAAAAATGTTAAGTCCTGCAGGGATACAGAATATATATTCCATTTTGCGAGGTTTACTGATCCCATAAAAACATCATTTTCAAAATGAAGTACATATCTTGTTCCCATTCTAGTTTTTAAATAATTATACAAAGTTACTTGCGTAACCCATGCAGATTTTGTTTGAATAAACTCCTCCAAATGATCTAAATTTTTAATTTTTTTCTTTGGAATAAACGCTTTAAACATAGCGAATAAATATATTTTGAAATCTCTTAGCGTGAGATCTTTCCAGGTTAATTTGTATTTTCCCATAATTTATGTGAGGTGAGTCAATTATACCTCAAAAAAGTAAGTAAATAAGTACTTTATATGTACAATTTTTAGTCTTTTCAAAGCTCTCATAATGGTTATGTTTTTATTAAGTTATAACTTAATAGAGAGGTAAAAATGTCAAATCAAACAAAACATTGGGAAAAATCCCGTGGCTTGTTATTTATAACACTTGCTATCTGGTTTGTTTTCTCAATTGGCATCTTTCTCTTTGGAGCTGAAATGAACGAGGTCAAAGGACCTTTTGGATATCCTTGGACATACTGGTTTACATGCCAGGGATCTCTTGGAATCTTCGTAATTTTGATTTTTTGGTTTGCAAACAGGCAAGAAAAAATCGATGAAGAGTTCGGCTTTAGCGAAAGAGAGGACGAATAATGAAAGGTAGTTTTATAGATAATTTGCCAAAAGTTTATGGAATTTATACTGGTGGATTTATAGGTTTCATAGTCATTATGGCAATTGCTGAACAGATGGGTATGACTGCAAAAGCGATAGGTATAGCTTTTGTTGCATTTACAGTATTCATCTATGCATTAATTGGCTATCTATCACGAACAGCCCAAGCAGATGCTTATTACGTAGCTGGAAGGCAAGTACCAACGGTATTCAATGGAATGGCCACAGCAGCAGACTGGATGTCTGGTGCTTCATTCGTTGCAATGGCAGGTGGTATTTACTTTAAAGGTTACGGTTATATGGCCCTACTTGTAGGTTGGACTGGTGGTTACGTGCTTGTTGCATCCTTATTAGCACCATACTTAAGAAAATTTGGCTGTTACACTGTTCCAGATTTTATAGGTACAAGATACGGTGGTAATTTGGCTAGGTTCTGTGCAGTAGTTGTTTTAACTGTTGCATCGTTTACTTATGTAACAGCTCAAATTAACGCTACAGGTACTATTGCGTCTGTTGCACTTGATATTCCATTTCAGTACGCTGTTTATATTGGACTAATAAGTATCTTATTGTGTTCAATGTTGGGTGGTATGAGAGGAGTAACTTGGACACAGGTTGCACAATATATCGTACTAATTATAGCTTACCTACTTCCAGTATTCTGGATCAGTAACAAAATGGGTGCAGGGTTCTTCCCTCACTTTATGTTAGCTGATGAGGTTGCTAGAATTGGTGAACTTGAACAGCAATTTGGTTTCATTGCAAATTCTAAGGAAGATCTTGCTTTGGTACCAAAAGGCTTAGCAGGAATAACTAAAGCTCACTCTGCAGTTAACGCTACACCTTGGGCATTTATTTCATTAGCATTGGCGATGATGATGGGAACAGCTTCATTACCACACGTTATGATGAGATACTTCACTACTCCAAGTGTAAAAGCAGCTAGAAAGTCAGTAGGTTGGTCATTATTCTTTATCTTCTTACTATATTCTTCTGCTCCAATGTTAGCTACACTATCTAAGTTGTCATTGATTGATCCAACTTTATCAACTGGTATAATTGGTAAATCAATAGCAGAAGTTCAAGCGATAGATTGGTATCAAAACTGGAACCAAGCAAACTTAATGTTTATCAGCGACTTTAACGGAAATGGAACTGTTGAGTTAAACGAGTTCTTCATGGGTGGTAAAGCTGTTGTATTAGCAACTCCAGAAATCGCAGGATTACCATATGTAATTTCAGGTCTAGTTGCTGCTGGAGGTATGGCTGCTGCCATGTCAACGGCTGATGGTTTAATTCTAGCGATTGCAAACGCTATATCACATGATGTTTACTACAAAATCATTGATCCAAAAGCGGAAACTGCAAAAAGACTAGTTGTTGCAAGGGTATTACTTGTAGTAATCGGTTTTGCGGGAGCAACAATCGCAGCCATGGAGATACAAGGTATCTTAGGTTCGGTTATTTGGGCATTTGACTTTGCGATGTCTGGATTGTTTTTCCCACTTGTACTAGGTGTATGGTGGAAGAGAGCTAACAGACAAGGTGCGATTGCCGGAATGATATTAGGTCTAGTTTCTGGTGCTTGGTACTTGATTTGGGTACGAAGTGGTGGAAGTGGTTTCCTAGGTATAACTCAGTTAACGTTTGGTATATTTGGATCAGCTGTTAGTTTGGTTTCTATGGTTGTCGTAAGTTTAATGACACAAGAACCAGATAAAGCTACACAAAAGATGGTTGATAATGTGCGTGTGCCAAGTGGTAAAACAATTCTTGGTAAACAACACTAAATAAATACTTTCAAGGGGCGATTAATTTCGCCCCTTTAATTTCAACAAATTTTCCAATATAAATTTTAAATGTCAGCAAACTTTCATCCTTTAATTTATTTTATAGATTATTTGCTTGGAATAATTATGTGGACCTTAATTGGGAGAGTAGCAATGAACATTTTTCAACGAGAAGACTCTGAATTTTTTTTTATGAAAGTCTTTGTTAAATATACAAATCCTTTAATAAATGTATTTAAACCAATAACACCTTCTTTTATAATTGGGCCATTAGTACCGTTATACGTCGCTTGGTTTTTTTATATGATTAGATTTTATTTAATGCCTTGGATTTTGGGTTATTCTGTAATGGGAATGTTGTCATTTCCTCTTGAAAGCGAAATTTCAAGGCAAATTTATCAATTTTTTAATTCAATTAAATTTTAAAAATTGGTACTAGTAAACTTGGTATCAATGAAAAAAATTCAAATTTCACCATCTATTTTATCAGCAGATTTTAGTCAATTGGCCAATGAAATAAAACGACTTGAAGAGGGCGGGGCAGACATGATCCACGTTGATGTGATGGATGGACATTTCGTTCCTAACCTCACAATTGGTCCACCGGTAATTAAAGCTCTTAGAAAACATTGTTCATTGAAGTTTGATGTGCACTTAATGATATCCCCAGTACATAAATATATAAAAGACTTTTCAGACGCTGGGGCTGATATTATTACATTTCACCCAGAAGCAACAGAAAATATGAAAGAAACAATATCATTAATTAAAAGCTTAGATAAAAAAGTAGGAGTTTCATTAAATCCTGATACAGAAATCAAAACAATATCTGATTACTTAGAAAGTATTGATCTAGTATTAATAATGAGTGTATTTCCAGGTTTTGGGGGCCAAAAGTTTATACCAAAGGTATTGGATAAAATAAAATCACTAAAAGAAATAAAAGATAAAAATAATTATAATTTTGATATTGAAGTTGATGGTGGAGTTAATTTTTCAAATTCTAAAGATATTCTAAATGCTGGAGCAAATATATTAGTCTCTGGCACTACAATTTTTAAAGAAAATAGAGGGAACATTAAAAAAAATATTGATACACTAAGATTAGTGTAAAATGAAATTGAATAATTACACGTTGATTATCAATCAATCGCTTTATCAAGTTATAAAAAAAATAAGAAAAATTTATTTAAATTCTTCTATTTACGACAATAAAATCTCATCAAAAATTCTTAAAGCATTAATTTATAAACCTTCCTTAAACATTTTGGGTTCTATTGCAAAATATGAAAAAATAAAAAATAAAATTGAAGATTTTGAAACAGACAAAATTTGGGATGTAAATAAACTTTCTTACAAGGACTATAAAAAATTAAATAATTTTTTTTGGCTTTTTTCGGTGGATTTAAAATCTTCAAGAAAAACTTGTCTATCAATAATTAATAAATGGATTGAAAGTAACGAAAAATATAATGATGATTTATGGGAAATCGATACATTGTCGAGAAGAATAATTTCATGGATCACAAATTCACAATTAACATATGAAGAGGGAGACAAGATACACAAAGAGAAATTTAATAAGATGATTTTTAAACAGGCAAATCATTTAATTAATGAAATTAAAAGATCAGATAATTACCATGATAAATTAATAGGATGTACAGCAATTATTTTAACTGGAGTATCTTATAATGAAGAAAAATATTTAGATTTTGGAATAGAACTATTAAAAAAAATAATAACAACATCCTTTGATACAGAATATTTTCCAAAATCTAGAAATATTAGACAACTAGTATTCTACTTAAAATATTTTATTCTTTTAAGAGAGTTTTTGAAAGAGTCATCTAATGAAATCCCTGAATATCTTGATGAAATGATTTTTCACTTAGGCAGGGGATATAACTTTGTTTGGGGTTCAGTTAAGCAAAGTTTATTATTTAATGGTAATCATAATAGCAACTTAGAAGATTTTGATGTTTATCTTGATAATCAAAAATACTCTTTTAAAAGTGACCACATAGATTTAGGTGGATATGCCATTTTAAAGAATAAAAACGTAATTTTAGGTATGGATATTGGACCTGCTCCAGAAAGTAAATTTTCTGAAAATTACCAAAGTGGACCTCTTTCGTTTGAAGCAATATTTAAAGGAACAAAAATAATTTGTAATTCAGGATATTATCAAAATACGAAAAACAAATTAAATTTAATTTCAAAATCGACAGCAGCACACTCTACTCTAATATTAAATAATAATTCTATTGTAACTTTTAAGAAAAATTTTAAAGGTAAAACTTTAAATAAATTAAATTTCAATATCTTAGATAGAAAAATAGTATACGAAAAAAATTATTGGTTAATTAAATGTTCACACGATGGATATTTGAAAAACTATGGAACTATTCATGAAAGGTCACTAGAATTTTTTCCAGAAAAAAATAAATTTGTAGGTACAGATAAAATTATCAAAGATAAAAATTTCATACCTACAAGTTTTGAAATTAGATTCCATTTGATGCCGACAACGAAAGTAACCAAAGCTCAGGATGAAAATACAATACTAATAGAACTTGAAAATTCTGCGTGGAAATTTTATTCAGGAAATGGATCTATTGATGTTGAAACTGGATTATATTTTGGTAATAAAAACAATTATTTAGAAAATCAAAATATATTTATCTCTGGTTTGTCTGAAAAAGATGATCAAGTGATAAAATGGGAAATAACTAAGATTGAATGAAAAAAATTTCACAGGCTCTAATTTCGGTTTCAGATAAACATAACCTTCAAAAAATTTTAACAGTTCTTAAAAAATTTAGGATTAAAATTATAAGCTCTGGTGGAACATTTAAAGAGATAAAAAAACTTGGTTATAGATGTAATGAAGTTTCAGACTTTACCAAATTTCCAGAAATTCTTGATGGAAGAGTGAAAACTTTGCACCCAAAAATTCATGCTGGAATTTTAAATGAAAGAGATAAAAAATCTCACAAAATTGAAATGAAATCCTATAATTTTGAAAATATAGACTTAATAATATTAAATTTTTACCCATTCGAAAAAACACTTAAGGAAAGTAAAAACCACAATAAAATTATAGAAAATATTGATATTGGTGGTCCAACAATGGCTAGAGCGGCAGGAAAAAATTATAAAGATGTAGTAATTATTACAAAATTGGATCAATACGAAAATTTAATAACAGAATTAAATGAAAATAAAGGATCAACCTCGTTATCTTTTAGACAAAAAATGTCTGAGGAAGCTTTTACTGAAACCGCATCTTATGATGCTATGATTTCAAATTACTTTATTGAGAAAAATAAGACAAATTTTCCAGTTAAGAAGGTGATATCAACAAATCTAGTTGAAAAACTAAGATATGGAGAAAATCCCCATCAAATTGCATCAATATATAGCTATTCTTTATCAACTAACTTAAATCAGTTGCATGGAAAAAGACTAAGCTACAATAACTATAACGATATATATGCAGCGCTTAACACATCAAAATCTTTACCAGCTGGAATTGGAACAGTAATTGTTAAACACGCAAATCCCTGTGGTGTATCAATAAATAAAAACAAGGTTAGAAGTTTTAAAGAAGCACTAACTTCCGATCCTATAAGTGCTTTTGGTGGAATTGTCTCTTGTAACTTTAAGATCAATACAAAACTAGCATTTGAATTATCTAAAACTTATTTTGAAGTAATAATTGGAAATGGTTATGAAAAAGGTGCTGTTAAAATCTTAAAAAAAAGAAAGAATTTAAGAATAATAGACTCTTCAAAAATTAGATTACAAAACAAAAGTAGTATTATCTCAAATTTTGATTCTATACTTGTACAATCTCCTGATAATAAAAAGTTTGAAAGTAAAAACTTTAAAATAGTTTCTAAAAAAAAACCATCATCTAAATTATTTAGAGAGCTAATCTTTGCCTTTAATGTTTGTAGATATGTTAAGTCCAATGCAATCGTACTTACTTCGAATGCAAGAACTGTTGGAATAGGATCAGGTCAACCAAGCCGCCTAGATAGTTGTAAAATTGCAATTGATAAAATGAATAACTTTCAAAAAATTAAAAATACTGATGAAGTAGTTGCTGCTTCTGATGCTTTTTTTCCTTTTATAGATGGGATTGAAACTCTAGTTCAAGCAGGCGTAAGCGCAGTTATTCAACCTTATGGTTCAATTAGGGATAAAGAAATTATCAAATATGCTAATGAAACAGAGACTGTTCTTGTATTTTCAAAAACACGTCACTTTAAACATTAGAATTTTTATCAATTTTTGCTGCCAATATAAAATCACTTTCAGCCAAACCTTTAATAGCATGGGTATAGATTTTTATTTTGGCATAGCCCCATCCAAACCATATATCAGGGTGATGGCCTTCTTCCTCAGCAATTTTACCAACTTTGTTAACAAATTCTTGGCTTTTTAAAAAATTTTCAAATTTAAAATCTTTTATTAAGTGATACCCATCGAGACCATCTTCTTTAACTGACCAACCGTCAACTTTTTTTAAATACTTATGTATTTCCTCTATTTTAAAAGGAGGAATATTTCCCTCACAGGGTATGCATTTTTTTTCAGCTAAATCTTCCATTTCTTATTTATCCCTAGTATTCCAGAAATTTCAAGTCTTCTTTAAAATAATCGCTCATACTTGTTTGAAAATTTTGAGGTAAATTTTTTTTCCATCTATTATTAAAACCCAAATTAAAAAAACTTATTTTTTGACCATTTTTTTTAGACTTAACAGACTCAACAAAGCCATAATTTCTCTCATTGTTTTTCAAAACAGAAAAATTAGTTGTTTTTATTGAATTTTCTAATTTATCTTCATTAACTTTCTCATCTTTATTTACAAAAGAATTTATAAATTTTATTACATTAAAGAAAATTTCAAATTTTTTATCTTGGAGATCTTCATACTTAATTAACATTATCTTAAAATCTTTAATAGAGAACCACGATTTGTAATGACTAGCCCAAGATCCTAAGTAGGTAAAATTGCTTTTGTCATTGTCATATGAATCTTGAATAATGAAGCTGTTATCATCTATCATAAAATCAAAAGCACTTTGGTAAGTCATTGAATAATGATTTTTAAATGATGTAATAATATTTCTTGGATCTCTATATATATAAATTGCACCAATAGTTTGATCATTAGTGGTAAATCTGTTTCCTTCAAAAAGTTTCATTGAATTATGCGTTTTTAGAAAGTTTAATTTATCTTTCTTAAAAAAATAATTTTGATTAATAAGCCAATTCCTACTCGCTTCAAAATTACTATCTGATCTATTTTTTGAAAAATGTATTCCTGGAAAATTTTTAATATTACTTAATAAAGTAAAATCAAATTTTCCATTTTTACTAAAGTAATACGAACTTAAGAATGATCGTAAATAGGTATTTCCGCTTTTGGGATATGAAGCAATCCAAATAATCATTATTTGATAGTATTTTTAATTTTTTTAATGTTCTTGGAGCGGGCAATGGGACTCGAACCCACGACCTTCTCGTTGGCAACGAGACGCTCTACCACTGAGCTATGCCCGCTTAATACATTATTTTAAAGGTAGTAGTTTTTTCTTTATTAAGCAATAGGGAAAATTTGCTAAAAAAATTAAAGATAACGTAATTCTACTAAATTCTTTTTAAATACTTCATTTACTTTAATTTTAAAATCTTTGTTCAACTTATTTTTCCAATTGTTTTCAGGGCCTAAGTGAAAAAAAGGTATTTTTTTATTGTCAGTTTTGGAATTCAAAGACTCTGAAAAACCTTTTGTATTCTCAATTTTTTTTAAGTTTGAAAAACTAGTACTAGAAAGAGAATTTAAAATTTTTTTTTTATTAAATTTATTTTTTTTATTTATTAAATTATCTATAAAATTAACAATTTTTTTGAACTCATCATAAGTATTATTAATCAAGTCTTCATATTTAATAACTAAAGTTGGAAAAATTTTATTATTTATCCAAGTTTGGTAATTTTTTTCCCAAGAACTTATAAATTGAAAATCTCCATAATCATTTTTTTTAAAGTAATCGTAAGTAAATTTTCTTTCATTTAGCATAAACTTTAAAGATTCTTCGTAACTCATTTCAAAATGGTGTTTCAGTGAAGTAATAATATTTCTTGGATCTCTTAAAATATATATTGCACCTAAGGTATATTTTTCATTTGTAAACTGGGTATTATTAATCATTCCTAAAAAGTTGTGTGTTTTAAAAAATCTTAGTTTTTTGTCATGATTAATTAACTCTTGCGCTTTAATCCAAAATCTAGCTGTATCACCAGGAACTGAAATATTGTAATCAAATTTTTTAAAATATTTTTTTTCAGGAAATTGTCCTATATTTTTTAATAATACATCATCTGTGAATACTCCATCATCTGTATAATAATAAGAGCAAAGAAGTGATCTTATCCATGTGTTTCCACTTTTAGGGTAAGAGGCTATCCAAAAAATCATTATTTAGAATTTAATATTATTCTTTTTAAGTATTTCCATAACTGGGGTTAAGTATTGTTTATATTTTTTCCACTTTTGTGAACTATCTTGATATACTTTGTCTCTAACTTGCAACAATGAATTTGTTTCGACCACTCTTTTATTTTTATAAAATTTTAAAATTTCATTTTCCCAATTAAGGCCAATTTTCGCTATGACTAATTTTGAGTTAGTTTCATAATCTAAAACAAATTTATCATAATCAATTTCTATAAGTCTCATGGGGTATTTATCTCTCCAAAAATTCATCATTTCATTATAAATTATATAATATTCTGCTATACTTTCTAATTTGTGAGCATAATCCATGCCGGTGTTATCGAAAAAATTAGACTTATAATTTGACCAACAAACAGCCATCGGATTTCTTGACATGTGAATGATCTTTGCCTCTGGAATTGAGTTAAGAATGAAACCCACAGCAAAAAAATTAAAAGGCATTTTATCCACAATAAATTTTTTTGAAGTATCAATTTTTTCTATATTTGATAAATATTCTTTTCTCACAAATCTGAAAAGCTCTTCTGGATTAGTTTTTTCGTTCCAATTAGCATCATAGAAAATTCTGGGCATAATCTTTAGTTCTCCAGCGCCAAAAACTTCAGAGTGTGTTGATATTATTTGCTCTATTAGACTTGTGCCTGACCTTGGCATACCTATTATAAATATCGGACTAACTTTATAAGTATCCTTAAAATCTATAATGTTAAATTTATTTATTGAGAAGTAATTTTTTACTTTTTTAAACGAATCTTTTTCTCCTTCAATTGAGAAGTCAATTTTTTTTAAGTATAATTTTTTTGCTTTTGTTAAATATTTAAATCCAAGATCAACATTTTCTATATCGAAATATACTTTACTAAGTGCATATGAGATGTCTTGCTCGTACTTAGGATGGAGATTATTATTTTTTATAAGCTCCTTTAAAATTGGTATTATATTATCATTTTTATCAATTTTCCTTGTAGTTACGTAATAAACATATGCCTCGGTCAAAAATTTATCTCTCTCAATAGCTTTTAAAAAATAATTTTTCGCTTCTTCAAATTTTCCTTGAATAGAATAAATAAGACCTATTGATAAATATGATTGTGGAAAATTATTATTAATTTTAATTACTCTCTCATAGTTTTCAAAAGCCTCATCAAACCTTTTTTCATCATAAAATAGATTCGCTAGGTTATAGTGTGCCTCTAAATTGTTTTCTTTCAATTTAATAGCATGTTTGTAATTCTCAAATGCTTTATCTTTTAAACCAATATGCTTTTGTGATGTTGCGAGATTGTTATATGCTTCAAAATAATCTTTTTTATAATCAATTGCTTTTTGATAAAAAATTATTGCCTCTTTAAATTTTTTTTGAGATTTTAAAACATTGCCGTGTATATAATTGGTTTCAGCATCATCACTCAAGTCAAGTAGTTTTTCGGATACTATTTTAGCTTTGTTAAAATTTTTTTCGCTTAGTTCGCTAAATATAACAATTTTGTAAATCTCTCTATCTTTACTAAAAGTTTTAAGCACCGATTTAGAAATTTTAGATATTTTGGAATATTTTTTATCTTGAAAAAGTCTGAAAATTTTTGATCTATTAAAATTTAAATTATTTTCTCTCATTGAAATAATATGGTTTAATACTATATATTCAATTTTAAATTAAATAATTATGATGTTAAATAAAGATTTACCAAAAAAAATTCCCATTTTTCCGCTGTCTAATTTTATAATTTTTCCTAAAACTACAGTCCCATTAAATATTTTTGAGCCAAGATATATACAAATGATAGATGATAGTATGAAAAGCAACAGATATATTGGAATGATACAGCCTAAGAAAACTGGAAATTTAAAAAAACCCGATCTTCATAAAATTGGTTGTGTTGGAAAAATTACAAGTTTTAATGAAACAGAAGATGGCAGATATCTAATAGTTTTAAATGGAGTATGTAGATACGAAACAATTAGTGAAATAAATTCGGATAAACTTTATAGAGAATGTGAGGTAAATTTTGAAAAATTTTCTAATGACTTAATTGAAAACAATGAGCAAGTAAAATTTTCTGATTTAAAACAGGTCTTTAATGACCTTAAGAAACTATTTGAGCAACAAGGTTACCAAATTAATTGGAATGATCTTGAGAAACAAAACGTTAGACAAACAATAAATACGTTATCTATGGCTTCACCATTTACATTAGAGGAAAAACAGATCTTATTAGAGACTAAGAACTTAGTTGATAGAAAAAAGAAGTTAGAAGAAATATTAGTTACTTACACTAATTTTAGTTTCACAAACAAAACTATTCAGTAGCAAAGTTTATACCCTTATCAGCAATTAAAATTGAATTTTTTTTAAACAATTCATTTGAATCTAAGAAACTAAAAATATTATCTGATAATTTACCATTAAATCTACTATCTAATTTAAAAAATTCATTGATAAGGTTTATTCCAACACCAAAAATATAATTTAAATGTTTACTTTTATCTTTAAACTCTATTAGCGTTGATCTATCAATTTCTAAGCCATAATTTATTCTATTTTCAATTATATTTAAAAGTAATTTTAAATCTCTTAATGTCATATTAAATCCTTGACCAGCTAAAGGGTGAATTTTATGTAAGGCATCACCAAAACAGACAATATTTTTATGAATAAATTTTCTAGAGAAGTTGTATTTAAGCTCAAATTTTTCTAGATCATTCAATTTTTTTAAATCATATTTTTTTGAATACTTTAGTATTTCATTTTTAATCTGATCTAAATTAAGCCTAAATTTTTTTTGGACAGAATAAACTATTGATGTTTTATCTCTTGATATCGGTAGGAAAGCAAGTGGTCCATATTTTGTAAAAACTTGAACAGCTTTGTAGTTATCACATTTTTTATGGTTTATTATCGAAGTAAAAGCTGAACTCTCATAATCTTTTTTAATGCTGTTTGAAAAAAACTTTTTCATAAGAATATTGTTTGACTGAGAATTTATAATTAAATTATAACTGTTATCTTTTCCTAATTTTAAAATTTCGTTTTCTTTATATTTTTTAAAATAAACATTTTTTAACTTTCTACATTTTCTTTCAGATAGATTGTTAAAATAATCTTGCTTTATAATAAAAAAATTCTCATTTTTATTATCTTTAAATTTAATTTTTTTGGATGGATTATTATTTAAATTAAAAATTTCAATTTCTTTAATTGGCCAAAGATATTGATTGGGAATTTGTAAAAAAGATTTGATAAATTCAACATTTTTTTTTGATACACCTATTGTTCTATTTGTAAATTTATATGTTTTTTTATCTTCAAAAATTATATCTACTTTAAAACCTTTTTTACTAAGCAATATTGCTAATAAAAAATTTGTAAGATTAAAGCCTATTAAACATGCATTCATTTATTATTTAATTTTAACAATAATAGTATAATGGTAAAAGTGACAAATCTGATTTGCGTAATATGAAAGAATTAATTAATAAAATTGGCACTTTTTGTATTAATAGATTGGCAGAATTAGTTGGTATATTGGTAATTTTAGTATCAATTTTTATTTTTATATCCTTAGTGACTTATTCCGCAGAAGATCCTAATTTTATTTTCCCAGAAAATACCCCAATTAGAAATTTAATGGGATCTAAAGGAAGTTTTTTATCCGATATATTATTCCAAAGTTTTGGATTAGTCTCTTTACTTATACCATTTACATTTTTTTTTACAGGTTTAGGTATTGCTATATCAAAAAAATTTTTATTAATAATCGAAAATTCATTTTTTATAATTCTTTATATTTTATTAGCTTCATTGTTTTTTTCTGTGTTTTATGAAAATTCTTATTGGTTAATAATAAATGGTAATAATGGTTTCTTAGGTAACCTATTTAAAGAAACTTTTATATTAAAACTAATTAAAAGTTCAGAAAGAATTTCATATTACTTATTAATTTTTTTGATATTATTATTTTTTTTAAAAAGTATAAATTTTAAAATTTCATACATATTAAATATCATTAAGAAATTATCTTTATTATTTAAAAGAAAAGACAAAGTAGAAAATGTTACAATAAATACAGAAATAGAGGAAAATGTAGAAGCTGAGGTAAGCCGAGTATCAATTCAAGAAAATTTTTCTTTTGATAAAAAACTTGAGACAGAAATCAAACCTGCAAAATTTAAACTACCCACATTGGAATTTTTAAAAAAACCAACAAAAAAAGAAAGGGAGAATTCATCAGAATTTAAGGTTGATGAGGAGACACTTGAAAAAATTTTATTAGATTTTGGCGTGGAAGGAAAAATAAATAAAATTAGTAATGGTCCAGTAGTTACATTAAATGAATTTGAACCCGCGCCAGGCGTAAAGGTATCTAAAATAATTAATTTGTCAGAAGATATTGCAAGAAATACGAGTTCTGAGTCAGCAAGAATATCTACCATACCAGGCAGTAGTTCTATAGGAATAGAATTACCGAAATCTTCAAGAGAAAACGTCTATTTAAGTGAAATAATATCTAGTAATGAATTTTCAAAAAAAAAAATAAAGTTACCTATTGCTCTTGGAAAAAGTATTTCTGGTATGCCTATTACAGGCGATCTAAGTTCTATGCCACATTTATTGATTGCTGGTACTACAGGCTCTGGAAAATCGGTTTGTATAAATACAATTATACTTTCTCTTCTTTACAGGCACACTCCTGAAAAATGCAAATTTATTTTGATCGATCCAAAAATGCTTGAACTATCTACTTATGAAGGAATTCCCCACTTATTATGTCCTGTAATTACCGAGGCAAAAAGAGCTGCATCTGTATTAGGATGGGTCGTCAAAGAAATGGAAAGCAGATATAGACTAATGACAAGAGTTGGGGTTAGAAACATAGATGGTTATAACGAGAAACATAAATTATCGATGCCATATATTGTTGTAATTGTTGACGAAATGTCCGACCTTATGTTGGTTGCTGGGAAAGAAATTGAAAATTATATTCAAAAGTTATCTCAAATGGCCAGAGCTGCTGGAATTCACATTATTATGGCAACTCAAAGACCTAGCGTAGATGTAATTACAGGAACCATAAAAGCTAATTTTCCAACTAGGATATCCTTTCAAGTAACATCTAAAATAGATAGTAGAACAATACTTGGAGAACAAGGTGCTGAGCAATTACTTGGAAAGGGAGATATGCTTTACATGTCCTCTGCGAATAAAATTGTAAGAATTCATGCTCCATTTGTATCTGAAAACGAAATTGAAAAAATAAATAATTTTTTAAGAAATCAAGCTGAACCAAATTACGTTGACGAAATTTTAAATTTTGCAGATGAAAAAGATGTAAAATCATCTAACAAAGATGATGAAAATTTAGATGAATTGTATGAAACTGCCCTAGAGATCATCAAAAGTGAAAGAAAAGCTTCAACATCTTTCTTACAGAGAAAACTACAAATTGGATATAACCGTGCAGCAAGAATAATTGATCAAATGGAATTAAATGGAGAAGTGAGTAAAGCCAATCATGTAGGTAAAAGGGAAGTTCTCAAATGAAAAAATTAATTCTTATATTTTTTTTTTTATCAACTACAATTGTTTATGGATCTGTTAAATCTCAAATAATATCAAATCTTATTTCAACAGATAGTCTCAAGTTTAAATTTGAACAAAAAATTGGTGAAAAAATCGAAACTGGGAGCTGCATCATTCATTACCCAAAAAAAATTTTTTGCGAATACAATGACTTCTATAAAAAAGTTTTAGTTTCTAACGGGAAGTCATTGTTGATAAATTCCAACAAAAATAATCAATATTTTAGATATTCTTTAGATAAAACTCCCCTTAATTTGATTTTGGATAAGGAGTTTATAATTAATAAGATTGGAGAGCTTGGAAACGAAATTTCTATAAACGAGTATTATAAATTCGAATTATCTTATGAAAATTTAGAAATAATTATTTACTTCGATAGTCTCAATCTTAACCTGGTAGGTTGGTCAACAATTGACATTTACCAAAATAAAGTTGAAACAAAACTATCAATTGTTCAAAAAAACATTCAAGTTGATGAAAATATTTTTGATATTAAAAATTATACTAATTAACATCTAAATTTATTGTCTCTGACTTAAATATTTTCATTCCACGGGCTAAATAATTTTTAAGTGCATTTTCATGATCTAGGGAACAAGTATGAAGCCATATCTTATTAATTTTTTTCTCAAAACACTTTGTTATTGCTAAAGACAAAAGATGGGCTCCATATTTTTTGCCATAGAACTCTTTTAAAATTCCGAAATAAGCAATTTCACAATCATTTTTTTCTGTGTTTGTTATTTGCTCAAAATATCCTACTAAATCATTATTCTCTTTCAATACATAGGTTTTAACATTTGGATTATTCACGTAAGATATCCATTTTTGATCATCCCAAACTAAACGGTCAATCCATCTGTGATCATTACCAATTTTTTTATAAAAAAATTTATTTATTTGAAAATTTGGTGGATTTATCTCAAACAATTCACATTTATTATTTGGACTTTGAGAATAATTTAATTCTTTAATAGAGCTAATCTCTAAATAATTTCGATTTACTTTTGTTATCACGAAACCATTTTACCCACTTTTTCACCACCAAATAAGTGGAAATGTAAATGTGGAACTTCTTGTCCCCCATCCTCACTGATGTTGGCTAAAGTTCTATACCCATTTCCTTTTTCGGAGGAAATACCTAGTTTTTCAGCAACAGTAGATATTCCTTTAATAAGTCCTATTATCTCATCCTTAGATGCATTTTTATTAAAATCATCTAAGTTAATATATTTTCCTTTAGGAATTACTAATGCGTGAACTTTCTTTTGTGGATTTATATCGTAAAAAGATAATACAAAATCATCCTCATAAATTTTTTTGCATGGTATTTCTCCTCTTAAAATTTTTGCAAAGATATTTTGATTATCGTAAGACATTTATATTTTTTCCAAAACTGATTTTACGGTGTCACCCATGACTGAAGGATTTTTAGAAATTGTAACACCACACTCTTTTAAAATTTCAACCTTTTCAATTGCACTTTCTCCATATGCTGAGACTATCGCCCCAGCATGACCCATTACTCTTCCTTTTGGAGCTGTTAAACCAGCAATATATCCTATAACAGGCTTTTTCATGTTTTCTTTTACAAATTCTCCAGCCGCAACTTCTTGAGGTCCACCTATTTCACCAATCATTAAAACTGCATCAGTCTCATCATCTGCTTCAAATTTTTCAATTATGTCTCTAAATGAACTTCCATTAATAGGATCACCACCAATACCAACACTTGTTGAAATTCCTATATCTAAATTTTTCATCTGTTGAGCAGCTTCATAACCTAATGTACCTGATCGGCTTATAATTCCAACTCTACCCTCTTTGTAAATATGTCCAGGCATTATTCCTAACATTGATTTTCCTGGGCTGATTATTCCAGCACAATTAGGTCCAACTAAAGTCATTTTTTCTGTTTTAGAATATCGTCTCATATATCTTTTGATTCTGATCATATCGTGTGATGGAATTCCATCTACAATAGCTACACAAGTTTTTATTCCTGCATCAGCTGCCTCCATTGCTGAGTCTGCTGCAAAGGCTGGGGGTACAAATAATATTGATGCTGTAGCACCTGTATCTTTAACGGCATCTTTTACAGTGTTAAAAACTGGCTTATTTAAATGCTTTTGACCTCCTTTGCCTGGTGTTACACCTCCAACAATGTTGGATCCATATTTAATCATTTCCTCAGCATGAAAAGTACCCATCTTTCCAGTAAAGCCCTGGATAATAATTTTTGTGTCTTTATGAATAATTACTGACATCAATTATAATGCCGCCACAGCTTTATTGGCAGCTTCCTCTAGAGTACTTGCCTCAATATAATTTATTTTACTGTCCTTTAAAATTTTGTTGCCTTTTTCAACATTAGTCCCAGCTAATCTAATAACTAATGGAACCTTTACCTCTATTTTTTCTAGCGCCTGGACTATGCCTTCTGCAACCCAATCGCATCTATTTATACCTGCAAAAATATTTACTAAAATTACTTTTACTTTTTTATCCATTGTTATTAACCTAAAAGCTTTTACGATTTTTTCTGGTGTTGCTCCACCACCAACATCTAAAAAGTTTGCAGGTTCTCCTCCAGCCAATTTAATCATGTCCATCGAGGCCATAGCAAGTCCAGCTCCATTAATAATATTACCAATATTTCCATCTAGACTTACATAATTTAAACCTCTATCTGATGCATATACTTCTTTCTCATCTTCCTGTGACTTATCTCTTAGTTCTGATACTTTATTTCTTCTAAACATAGCATTGTTATCGAAGCTCATTTTACAATCTAAAGCTAATATTTGTTTTTGCTTTGAAATGACTAATGGATTAACTTCAACCATTGTAGCATCTAACTCGCTAAACGCTTTAGCACATCCAATAATTGTATCAGATGCTCTAGCAATTAAATCGGAGTCTATTCCTAATCCAAATGCAAGCTCTCTTGCTTGAAAACTTTGAATTCCAACTGCTACTTCAATTTTAGATCTTATAATTGTTTCAGGTTTTTCTTTAGCGATTTCTTCAACACTCATTCCTCCTTCTGTTGAAGCTACAACCATTATGCTCTCTGAACTTCTATCAAACACTAAACCCAAATAAAGCTCCTTTTCTATATCAGTTGCTTCCTCGATATAAATTCTATTTACAATTTTTCCCTCTGGTCCTGTTTGATTTGTAACTAATTTTTTTCCTAATAATTTATCCGTCGCCTGGGCAACTTCTAAAGGAGAATTACATACTATTATTCCTCCAGCCTTTCCTCTAGCACCAGAGTGAATTTGTGCTTTTACAACCCATTTAGATCCACCTATTTCTCTAGCTTTATTTTCTGCATTCTCTGGACTGTAAACAATTCCTCCTCTTGGAATTGTCACTCCAAAACTAGATAAAATTTCTTTTGCCTGATATTCATGTATGTCCATAATTATTTTTTTATTAACTTGTCTATATTGACAATATTTTCTGCCATTTTAGCAGATGCTGCATCAATCATTCTACCATCTAGCTGGGCCGCACCTTTGCCCTCCAAGGCTGCTTTCTTAAGTTCTTCTAGAATTCTTTTCGCTTTGTTCACCTCTGCTTCTGGAGGTGAAAATACTTTATTTGCTAACTCTATTTGAGAGGGGTGTATTGCCCATTTTCCCTCTATTCCGATAGCTGCCCCTCTTTTTGCAGCAGCAATATATGCATCTGGATCATTAAAATCCCCAAAGGGACCATCAATCGCCCTTAATCCGTATGCTCTACAGGTCATTACTAATTCTGATAAACCATGATGCCATTGATCACCAGGATAATCAGGATTTAATCCACCTATAACAACTGTTCTTGCTCTAAGACTTGCTGCATAATCAGCTACTCCAAAATGTAAAGCCTCAAGTCTTTGGCTTGATGTTGCAATTTCTTTAATGTTGGACATTCCTAGTGCAGTTTCAATTAAACATTCAATTCCAACTTTGTTCTTGATTTTTTTATTTGTCTCAATTTGTGTTAGCATACAGTCAACCATGTAAACATCGCTAGCAGTACCTGCTTTTGGTACTAAAATTGTATCAACATTTTCTCCAGCTTGCTCAACAATTTCTACAAGGTCGCTATACATATAATGAGTATCTAAACTGTTAATTCTAACAGATATTGTTTTTCCTTTTTCACTCCAATTAATTTCCTTTAAAGCTTTAATAACATTTGCTCTTGCAGTGATCTTATCATTTGGAGAAACAGCATCTTCTAAATCTAAAAAGATATAATCAGCGTCAGAATTTAATGCTTTTTCAAACATTTTCGGAGACGAGCCTGGAACTGCTAGTTCGCTTCTTTGAAGTCTAGATCTTGCAGGTTTATAAAATTTATGGCTCATTTTTATTAAAAAAGTATATCTGGATTTAATTAATGTGAATACTTAATTCTACTTCAGAGATAAATTAAATTTAGACGGCTTCCAATCTTTTGGTGCAAGTTCTAAATCTTCAAACTCAAAAGCTGGGGCAACTGTGCAACCGATTAAGCTGTATTTTCCTTTAGGTTTCATTGCAAACCAAGTATTTTTTTTAATACTATAAATAAAATTGTTATTTGACCCAATTTGGTTAGTTTCAAACTCCTCTCCATCTTCAGAAGTATATATTTCTAAAGGATCTCCAGAATAAAAGTGAACTGTTTCATTTTTAGTTATTCTATGCCAATGAGAATGTTCATGGCCTTCCAATAAAAAATAAATGTGGCTCACAAATTTATTTTTAAATACCTCAACGTAATGTCCACCTTCGGGATGAGGTATCATTTTGTGATATTCTATTAATGATTTTACAGTGTCCATTTGCGGATTACATATAATATTTAATGCCTAATTTATGGCTAATTTTAAATCTAATCAAATAAATGTGAAATATATATTTATTTTATTTTTATCTCTATTTTTAGTTTCGTGTAATACGACCAATCCAACTGATGTTAAAAAATCAGATACACAAAGAATTAAATCAATTAAATACGGAAATATTGTTTCCTCATTACCAGTAAAAGTTAAAGGTGAAGGAAGTTTAATTGGTGCTACTACAGGCGCAATGATTGGTGGTCTTTTGGGAACTCAGGTTTGTGGAAAAGAACTAATTGCAGGGGCAAAATGTGAGGAAATTGCAATTGTTTATGCAACAATAGGTGGGGCTGCACTTGGGTATGTAACAGAAGCCTTGTTGGGGAACCATGATGGACATCAATATATTATTAACATTGATGATAGTGAGGATGATGTTGCAATCGTTCAAGGTAGTGAAACAAAATTAAGTAATAACGATAGGGTTGTAATAATTTTTGGTAAAACAATAAGAGTTCTACCTTACGATGGTTAGTTAATTATATTAAATTAGTTTATTCCAGATGCAGTGAACTTCACTGATTTATTATTAGTATCTTTGCCTGACCCGGTAACTGAGTCATCTGAGCTATTCCATTGAAGTGTACCAGAAGCGCTCATTTTGTTATCACACATTATTGACCAAGTGCCTTTACTTTCAGATAATGCATAGGTGCCATTGCAAATTCCATCGTTTTTTGGAAGTCTTAGTTTAAAAGCTCCAACGTTTTCAGAAACTTTAAAATTAATATTCCCTACTATTAAATCTTTATAACCTTCCCATTGAATTGCCATTGCTCTCTCTCCCGACACAAATATTTTTTTGCTATCTTGATCATTTGTTGATTTAGAGTTTTCTTGTTTGCTAGCACTTAGATTGCTCGAAGATTGAGAATACGCTGGATTATAAAATCCTAATTCTTGCAGTATTGCTTTAGTTTTTCCAGCTCTAATTTCTTTTCTCTTAAGTTTTCTCCTTTTCTTATCACTTCCATTATCCCAAAGAATTTTATAACCACTCGCAAACAAGTAACATTCTTTACCAGATCTTTTTTGACAATCTTTAAGAAGCATTCCAACATAATTTTTTGTATCCACATTGCTTGCATCCACATGTGCTGGCCTTCTTATGTATGAAAATTCAGATCCATCTTCTGCTATAACTATAGCTCCTGGGAACCATGCCGTGGATTGTTCTTCTGCATACACGCCCATTCTACCTCCGCTGAAATAATATTCTAATACATTTGCAATATCTTCATTGAGTATCAATGGACCTTTTCCATATTTAAAAGTTTTAACGATCCCAAAGACGTTGGTCAAAGGATAAAAAATTATAGTAAAAATTATTATGAGTTTATAAAGAAATTTTTTTTTCAATTATTTTTTTCTCTGTTTTAATTCATTCATTACATCTTCTATCATAACACCATTTTTTTCAAAATATATTACTAAATGATAAAGAACATCTGCAGCTTCATGAATTTTATTTGTATTTTTTTTTACAGAATCAATTAACTCATCTATTTCCTCTAGAACCTTTTCTTTTGCTAAAGTTTTGTCTTCTAAGAGTTTATTCGTATAAGATCCCTCAACTGGATTCTTTTTTCTTTCTCTTGCAAGAATAATTAAATCTTCTAAAATTTTAAGCATACTAAATCCTAACAGGTATATCTTTTGAAGCCAAATACTGCTTTGCTTCATTAACTGAGTATGTACCATAATGAAATATTGATGCAGCTAAAACTGCGCTAGCGCCTGATTTTATTCCATCAACCAAATGATCTAAAGTTCCAACTCCACCGGATGCAATGACAGGAATATTTACACTTTCAGAAATAGTTTTCATTAATTCAATATCATATCCGGATTGAGTGCCATCTTTATCCATAGAGGTAACAAGTAGTTCCCCTGCTCCACTTTTTTCCATTTTAAGTGCAAATTCAATTGCATTAATTCCTGTTTCTTTTCTCCCACCATGAGTAAATATTTCCCATGTGTCTCCTTTTTTTTTTGCATCTATTGCGACAACAATGCATTGCGAACCAAATTTTTTAGAGCTTTCTTCAACAACGCTTGGGTTTTGGACTGCGGCTGTATTAATAGAAACTTTGTCTGCACCACAGTTTAAAAGTTTGTTTATATCATCAACACCTCTCACACCTCCTCCAACTGTTAAAGGTACAAAACATTTTTTTGAGGTTTCCTTAACCACATCGTAAATAGTATCTCTATTTTCGTTTGATGCTGTAATATCTAAAAAACATATTTCATCAGCACCGCCATCACTATAAATCTTTGCTTGTTCAACTGGGTCTCCAGCATCTTTTAGATCAACAAAATTTATGCCTTTTACAACTCTTCCATTTTTAACATCTAAACAAGGGATTATTCTATTTTTAAGCATCTATTTCTTTTGCAAGTTCCTCTAATTTAATATCTCCATCATATATAGCTTTACCAACAATTATACCTTCAATATTTTTGTTATTTAATTCTTTTGCTTTTTTAATATCATTTATATTTGATACCCCTCCAGATATTATTACTGGACAATTTGAAGTATGGGCCACTCTCTCAGTTTCCTCAAAATTAGGGCTTTGCTTCATCCCATCTCTATTAATGTCTGTATAAATTAATCTACTTGCTCCAAATTTATTAACCTCTTTTAAATAATCCAAAGTCAGCTGATTAGAGTTTTCTTTCCATCCTGAAACTGACAAATATCCATCTTTTGCATCTAGGCCTAATGCAATTTTATTAGGGAACTTTTCACAAGCACCTTTTAAAAAGTCTTTATCTTTAATAGCCGCGCTTCCCAAAATAACCTTTTCAACACCAGCATCAGTATATTTTTTGATGCTTTCAAAGTTTCTTATACCTCCACCAATTTCTATTTTAAGATCATATTTACTTACAATTTCTTGAATTATATCAAGATTAACTGTTTCACCAGTCAAAGCTCCATCTAAATCAACAATATGTAAGTTTTTAAAACCATGATCCTTATATTTGCCAGCTTGTTCGACTGGGGACATTTCATATTCAGTTTTTTTACCAAAGTCCCCTTTAACTAACCTGACACATTTTTTATTTTGAATATCTATTGCTGGAAAAATTTTCACAATTAATAAAATTATTTTTTTTAAAATTCTGAGACAAAGCCGATTGAAATAAACTCTGTTTTTATTTCATCTATGTAATCATAATCTAACTGATAATATTCTAATCCAGCATTCAAGTAAAAATTATCAACTTTATAACTTAATCCAAAGCCGTAGAAAAAGTCTGAACTATCATCATCAGTAAGTGATGCTGTTGTAATTCCATCACCCGAAGCGGTAGCTGTAGCCTCATAAAAATGATATCCTATTCTACCAAACACATCAAACTCCTCTGAAAGTTTTGCTTTTGGCCTCAAACCGACGGCTATGTTTTCTGAAGAAACCGATATTTTTGCGTTATTTACTATAAATTCATATTCTGTACCCGCTAGAGTAAACCTATCGCCATTGTCTCCAGATAATGTTGCTTCTCCAGTTTCAAAAAAAGAAATATCAATTCCCAGATTATCTGAATAATTATAACCTATAGTAAAGAACATATCCTCGTCATCTTCGTCTAAAGAGGCTGTGCTTACGGTTATACCAGTTTCAATCTTATTATTATTAATACCAGTAATAAAATAATATTCTTTGGATAATGCTGCATTTGAAAAAAGTATCATTATCATTAAAAAGATTATTTTTTTCACAACTTTACTCTATTAAATAAGTATAAAATTTTCAATTATTTTAAGTCCAATCTTATCACTCTTTTCTGGATGAAATTGAGTCCCAAAGATATTTTCTTTTTCAACTGAGCAAACAATGTTTGAAGAATAATCTGTTATTGCTGAAATCACACCTTTATCCTCAGGGATAAATTCATAACTATGTACAAAATACATATGTGAATTATTTTCTACATCTTTAAAAATTTTGCTGTCTTTAACTATACTTATTTGGTTCCAGCCAATATGTGGAAGTTTATATTTTCCATTTTTATTGTCGATTTTTGATACTTTTCCAGGTAACCACCCTAATCCTTTTGTCTCGGTTTCTTCATAGCCAACATTAGCAAACATTTGTAACCCCACACATATTCCAAAAAGTGGTTTTTTATCGATCATCACAAATTCGCTAAGAGTATCAGTTAGTCCATTTATGCTGTTTAAAGCATCTATACAGCTCTTAAATGAGCCTTGTCCTGGTAACACGACTTTATCACTTGATTTTATTTTATTTAAATCTGATGATACTTCTAAATTAACTTTCCCTTTTGCAACCTCAGTGAAAGAATTAATTACTGAGCTTATATTGCCTGAGTTATAGTCAACAATTGTGACATTCATTAATTTTATAAAGAGCCTTTAGTGGAAGGAATAGTATTTTTATTCCTTGGGTCCATTTCCAATGCAGCTCTTAAAGATCTCGCTAAGCCTTTAAAACAAGACTCTATTATGTGGTGACTATTATCACCATAAATATTTTCAACGTGTAAAGTAATTCCAGCTGCTTGTGAAAAAGCTTGGAACCACTCTTTGAAAAGCTCTGTATCCATTTCCCCAAGCTTCTCGACTTTTAATTTCACTTTCCAAATTAAGTAAGGTCTATTAGACACATCGATTGCAACACGAGTAAGCGTTTCGTCCATTGGTATCATTGCGTGTGCATATCTTTTAATGCCAACAAACTTTTTAGACGCTTTTTTTAAACATTCACCGATTGCAATACCTGTGTCTTCTGTAGTGTGATGAAGATCAATGTGTGTATCACCCTTGGCCTTAATATTCATATCTATTGAAGAATGCTTTGATAATTGTTCAAGCATGTGATTTAAAAATCCTATACCTGTGTCAACTTTGTATTTACCTTTTCCATCGATGTTAAGTTCAACATTGATGTTGGTTTCTTTTGTCTTTCTGCTTATTTTTGCTTTACGCTTCATAATTTTAAAGAGGTATATATATATAATTCAATTATGGCAATAATACTAAACCCGGGCTTGAACTATCAAATTTAGTATCCATTTATATTGCATGACAACAATAGTATTAGTTAGAAAAAATAACGATGTAGTAGTTGCAAGTGACGGGCAGGTCAGTATGGGAAATACTGTAATTAAAAAAACTGCTAACAAAGTCAGAAAGATAGAGAAAAGAAATGTGATCGCTGGGTTTGCTGGTTCAACAGCAGATGCACTTACATTATTTGAAAGATTAGAGTCTAAGTTAGAAAAACATGCGGGTAATTTAACAAGAGCTGCTGTCGAACTAGCTAAAGATTGGAGAACTGATAAATATTTAAGGAGACTAGAAGCACTAATGGCTATAGCTGATAAAGAAAAAAGCTTTATTATTTCTGGTACTGGAGATGTTTTAGAGCCAGAAGGAGATGTTATTGGAATTGGTTCAGGTGGAAATTATGCTTTAGCAGCTGCGAAAGTATTAATCGATGGTGATAAATCTGCTGAGGATATAGCAAAAAAAGCTATTAAAGTTGCATCTGAAATATGTGTTTTTACCAATGACAACTTGAGTATGGAGAAAATATAAAATGGAAAAAACTAACGTAACTACATTTCCAAAAGGAAAGGTTGAAAAAGAAAATTCAACTATTGAAAATTCACTTTCCCCAAGAGAAATTGTTTCAGAGCTAGATAGATTTGTTGTAGGGCAGAACAAAGCAAAAAGAGCAGTAGCTATAGCTTTAAGAAATAGATGGAGAAGACAGGCTTTATCTGGAGATATGAAAGATGAAGTTCTTCCAAAAAATATACTTATGATTGGTCCAACAGGAGTTGGAAAAACAGAAATTTCAAGAAGACTATCAAAGCTTGCTGAAGCACCCTTTGTAAAAGTTGAGGCAACAAGATTTACGGAAGTAGGTTATGTAGGAAGAGATGTCGAACAAATTGTAAGGGATTTGTTAGAGATTGCAATTTCAATGGAAAAGGTAAAAAAAAGAAAAGAAGTCCACGCACAAGCACAAAAGTTAGCTGAAGAAAGAGTTTTGGACGCATTAGTCGGCAACAAAGCAAGTGTGGCTACTAGAGAAAGCTTTAGAAAAAGGTTAAGAGATGGAGATTTAGATGACAATGAGATTGAAATTGCTGTAGCTGAAAGTAACCAAATGCCATCTTTCGAAATACCAGGAATGCCAGGCGCAAACGTTGGGATGATAAATATTTCTGATGTTTTAGGAAAATCAATGGGCCAAAAACCAAAGAAGAAGAAAATGAGTGTGAAAGAATCTCATGAAATTTTAATAAATGAAGAATCTGATAAATTAATTGAACAAGATAAAATTATTAAAGCTGCAAAAAATTCAACAGAAAATAATGGTATAGTGTTTTTAGATGAAATAGATAAGATCTCAGCTAGAACTGATCGTGTTGGTGGAGATGTTTCAAGGGAAGGTGTTCAAAGAGATCTATTGCCTTTAATTGAAGGAACAACTGTGAGCACAAAATATGGTCCTATTAAAACTGACCATATTTTGTTTATTGCATCAGGAGCATTCCAATTAGCAAAACCTTCTGACCTTTTACCAGAACTTCAAGGAAGACTTCCGATTAGAGTTGAGCTTGATGCGTTAAACAGTGATGATTTTAAAAGAATTTTGAAAGAACCAGATAACAGTTTGATAAAACAATATAAGGCACTTTTAAAAACTGAAAATGTAGATCTACAATTCACAGATGACGGTATTGATACTATTGCTAATATTGCGAGCGAAGTTAATACAACTGTTGAGAATATTGGTGCAAGACGTCTTCATACCATTATCGAAAGAGTGCTAGATGAAATTAGTTTCACAGCTACAGATAGAGCTGGTGAAAAAATAACAGTGAATTCTGAATATATTAAGAAAAATATTGGTGAACTAGTAAAAGATACTGATCTTTCTAAATTTATTCTATAATTTTTTTTTTTAAATAAATCTCAAAATTTCCTTTTGATGGGCTATCAACAGCTTGCTGATCAATTTTTATAATTTTTGACATTAGATGAGGGCTATCTTTAATATAATTAGGTACAGAATGCTTTAGTATACTTAGATCTTTAGATTGATATGGATCATTTAAATTTTTTGATCTAAGTCCCTTACCAGTTATTATATTTATTTTTATTACATTTTGATCATAACAATCTTGGATAAATTCAGAAACTTTTTGATTTGCCTCCTCAAGAGTAAATCCATGAAGATCAATAACTTTTTCTCTAATTCTATTCTGATGATCTAAATTTTCTCTATCTTTGTTGCCTAACTTTTCTGAGCTTTCTAAGAAATTTTGCCAGTCCTTCTTGTCTTTATCTGAAAGTTTTTTTGTCAATTAAGCTTGGGTATCAATTAGTACCCAATTTGGATTTACAGATCTACTATCTTTAGAAAATTTCCAAATATCATGAACTTTTTTAATTTTTTCTGGATCTCCTGAAACTGTTTTGTTTTCTTTATCTTTAATATGTGAAATGATTTCACTAACAAACTCGACTGTTACCTCCAGCATATTTTTATTTTGTTCATGATTTTTAATTTCTGCAGAATTAATTCCAATAAAAGTAGTGTTAGAAGATAAATTTTTAGATTTTCTATCTTTTACAGCTTGATCAAATTGATCATAAACCTCTTTGCCTAACAATGATTTGATGTCTTTTAATTTTCCTTCAGAAAAACTTGTAACAATAGTTTCGTAAGCGATTTGCGCACCTTTTAAGAATTCTTTTTTAGCATTTTCATCAAATGTATCAGCGTTTAACTTAACACCTTTTTTGACTACTGGTGCCTCATGAGGAAAGCTTTGGTTAATATCTTCTTCAAAGCCCGATTTTTTTCCTAAAATTCCTCTTAATCTAAGAAATATAAATCCTGCAATCATTGCAAGAAGGATGATATCGATATATTCAAAGCTATAACTCATATGATAATAATATTTACTATGTTGCCTAATTTCAACTGGCAATTTACATTATAGACAAATGAACTCAGTATTAATTCTTATTTTATCTATTCCTCTACTTGAAATTTACCTATTTATTAAAATAGGATCCTCTATTGGAGCATTTAATACCATTAGTTTAATTTTGCTGACAGCGATTATAGGAGTCGCCTATGCAAGATACGAAGGATTTAACACCCTAAGATCTGGAATGAGCCAATTAATTAAAAATGAAGTTCCTATTTATGAAATTGTGTCAGGCGCCGCACTGACATTTGCTGCTGTTCTCTTAATTATTCCTGGTTTCGCCACTGATTTTTTTGGATTACTACTAATTATTCCAGTGACAAGAAAGCTTATCTTTAATGTTTTTTCAAAAAGATTTAAAAAAAAAAATAATGACAGTGAAAAAAAAGATTTTATTGAAGGTGAATATAAAGATATGGATGAAAAATAATGCCTGTTAAACATAAAATCATAGTCACTTACACTAAAGATATGTCTGTTGAAATACCAGATGTGCAAACACTTCTTTTAGCAAGAGAAAGAATATCAAAATATAAAATCACTTTAGATATAACTTCAAAACCATTAAAAAATAAAATGATAGAAGTTTTTACTAAACTTAAGTACACAGATGTAGAAGAAAGTAAAAAAAAAGCACTCTTTGAACTTCTTTATTCAACCGTCGTAGAAATTGATAACCTAAATGTTGAAAAAAAAGAAATGGAGAAATTTATACTTTGTGATTTACAATTAGAAATTTTTCCAAAAATACGTGAAGCTTTTGTTCAAATACTTAGACATTCAGGATTTCCAGAGGCTAATTTTTCAGGTGAAATTGACTTTAACGAATTATACCAACAAAGATCAAATCAATAAAAATTTTTCTTTAAATCTTTGTTCAAAAATTGTTTGTGTTGTTCAAGCTCTTCTGATGTGGGATAAACAATTTTTTTTGAATAAGTAATATTTTTATTTTGAGTTTCGACAGAGTTAATATCAACAAAGTTTGAAAAGTTTAGTTTAGGCTCTTTTTGATCTAATAGATTTATATATACTTTAGCAAGCAGTTCGCAGTCGATTAAAGCTGAATGTTTTTCTCTTTTTGAATTGTCTATTTTAAATCTTTTACAGAGAGCATCCAAACTTATACCTGAACCAGGGTATTTGTTTCTAGCAAGGTCTAATGTATCTACAGTATTTTCTTTATTTATTTCTGGTTTACCGGCAATAGATAGTTCGTTGTTTAAATGTGAAATATCAAATTCTGCGTTATGTATTATTATTTTTTTATCTTTTATAAAATTTAAAAATTCATCTGCTATTTCAAAAAATTTTTTTTTATCAGATAAAAATTGGTCAGAATAGCCATGAACTTCAAATGCTTTTTCGGATACTTTTCTTTCTGGATTTAAGTAACAATGAAATATATTTTTTGTTGGAACTAGGTTATCAAGTTCTATACAACCAATTTCAACGATACGGTGACCATCTTTAACAGATAATCCAGTTGTTTCAGTATCTAAAATTATTTCTTTCATATATTTAAGATCTCAGTTTTTATATTTTTAATATCATTTTTAATTTTTGATGCATTAAATGTATTCTTAATAATATAATTAGATAATTTTTTCTTTTTGCTTAACGTTAACTGCAAACTCTTCAAATTTCTAATTAGTTTTTCATTGAAATATTCCCTCTTTTTTAATCTTTTTTGAATATCTTTTCTTTTTGCTTCTACAAAAATTAATACATCTCCCCTCTTATTTAGTTTGTTTTCTAAATATAAAGGAATGTCTAGCACTACTAATTTCTTAGAACTATTCTTGATTAAAAATTTATTCATCCTAGTTCTAACAATTGGATGAACAATTTTTGAAATCTTTTTAAGATTATTTTTACTATCCAATACAGCTTTCAGTAAAAATTTTTTATCTAAATGATCTGAAATAATATATTTAGGCAATGCTTTTTTAATTTTTTGGTAACAAGATCTGTCATTTTTATAAATTTCAGAAACTTCTTTATCAGCATTAAAGAGTGGACAATTAAATTGTTTAGAAACAAAACTTTTGCCAGCACCTATATCTCCTAATATTGCTATTCTAATCATTTAAAATATTTAAGACCTGTTCATTTATTTCTGGCTTTAAATTATTCCACAATTCAAATGCTTTTTGTGCTTGATAAGCAAACATCATTTTACCGTTTTCAATTACATTGCCTCTTTTTTTTGCCTCATCTAAAAATGACGTTTTTGATGGTTTGTATATTACGTCATAAAAAAACTTATCCTTGCCAATTTTTTCATAATCTAAATCAATTTTATCATTAGGATTTAGACCTAAACTCGTTACATTTATTACTACATCAGCAGCTGGTGTCTCTCCCCAATCAACTACATTGATATCACTGTATCTATTTTTCAAATTTTCTGATTTGATTTTTGTTCTATTGGTAATTAAAATTTTAGATGCTTTAATTTTTTTTAAAACATAAATTATAGACGGAGCAACTCCTCCGGCTCCTATAATTAGAATAGTCTTATTTTTTATTTTATCTAAATAATTTTGAAGAGATAACTCAAAACCATCTACATCTGTATTAAATCCAAAAATTTTGTTCTCTTTTTTAAGTATTGTATTCACAGATTGAGTAGCTTTAGCATCATCACTCAGTAAATCTAAGTATTTAATTATTTCAGATTTATAAGGGACGGTTACATTCACTCCAAAAATTTCATTTTTTCTAACTTTAGAAACAATTTCCTGCAGTTCTGGTTCATTAATTTTTTTTTTTTCATAAACTGCATCAATATTATTCTGTTTTAACCAATAATTGTGTAATTTTGGAGAAAGTGAATGCTCTATTGGATCACCAATTACTAAAAATTTTTTCATTTGTAATTTTCCATGTATGTTTTTATCTGTGTTATTGGTAAGCCCATTATTGTATCTTTATCACCTTCAATTTTCTCAAATAAGTTTTTTCCCTCTCCTTCTATTTGATAAACATTATAAGCATATAATGTTTCATCTGAGATTTTGTTTAAATAATCTTTTAGCTCTAAATCTGATAAGTTTTTCATAGTGAGCTTTGCTTTATCAGTATGATTCCAAATCATTGAATTATTTTTTGAAATACAAACTGAACTTATTAGATAATGTGACTTACCATTCAATTTTCTTAATATATTCATCGCCTGCTCTCTTGATGAGGGTTTTGAAATTAATTCACCATTTAAATCTATTACGCTATCAGCTCCTAATACTAATTTGTCATATAGATTAGAACTAACTTTATTTGCTTTTAACTCAGCTAGATTTTTAGAAATAATTTCAGGTGTTGCTCCTTCCGCAATTAAACTATCTTTAATTGGATCTTCATCAACGTTTGATTGAATAACTTCGCAATCTATATTGTGTTCGATTAATATATCTTTCCTGACCTTGCTCTTTGAAGCTAATATAATTTTCATTACTTATTTTTTATCTCATAAATTTTTATGATTGAAGCAGCGGTTTCCTCAACAGATTTTCTTGTAACATCTATTGTTGGCCATTGGTTTTTTCTAAAAATTTTTTTTGAGTTTTCAACCTCTTCTTTAATTTTTTCTAAATTTGTGTACTCCGTGCTTTCATTTTCCTTCAGGCTATTCAATCTATTCTTTCTTATATCAAATAATCTTTCAGCTTCAGTTGTTAAACCAACAATACAAGGTTTAAAATTTTTACTTGTTATTCTTTTAGGTATTGATTTTTCATTAACTAATGGAATATTTGAAGTTTTGTAACCTTTATTTGCTAAATAAATCGAGGTTGGGGTTTTGCTTGTTCTGCTGACCCCTAACAAAATAATATCAGATTTCTCTAAATCATCAGTTTGATTTCCATCATCATGGTTCATTGTAAATTGGATAGCTTCTATTCTTTGATAATATTCCTCGTTGAGCGCGTGTTGACCGCTTGGTTCATGTGATGCTCTTTGATTTAATATTTTAGAAAAGCTTAGTATTAAATCACCTAAAACACCAAAACAGGGAATTTGTTTCGATTGAGCTTGATCCGCTAGGTACTTAGCAAGCTTACTATTAACGATTGTATAAAGTATAATTGGGTTCTCTCTTTTTTTTGCTTTTTCTAAAATCTGCTGAATTTGATTTTCTGTTCTAGTGAAAGAAAAATTATTAAGTTCGTATTCAAAGTTTATAAACTGTGCTTTAAGTGCTAAAAAGATTCTATCTAGAGTTTCTCCAGTAGAATCCGAAATAAGATAAATTTGGTGTTCACTTTTCATGTATAAAATGTCAATAAAATATCACTAAAACTTAGTAATTAGTGATTAGTAAATATATGTAATTATTATTATAAATAATTACTGATATTAAACATTTTTTTACATGTTAATTAATTAAAAACCAGAATTCTTTAATTGATAAAAAATATTAACTTACTTTGATAAATAGACGTTTAATTTACGATTAAATGTTAATAAATTGTATATAAAGTGTGTAAATTAGATAATTTACGTAATTCACATATCATAATACTAATACAATAAATATTAATTAATCTATTTATAAATGACTCCAATTCAAAAATGTATTGTTGAGAAAAAGAGTAATCTTAATCCTATATGGTTAATGAGGCAAGCTGGAAGATATTTACCTGAATTTCGTGAAATAAGGAGTAAAAATCAAGATTTTATAAAATTGTGTCTTAGTGAAAATTTAGCGTCTGAAATTACCTTACAACCTATAGAAAGATTTAATTTTGATGCTGCAATTATTTTCTCAGATATTTTAATGTTACCATATGGTCTAAACCAGAAAGTTGAGTTTGAGAAAAATTTTGGCCCAAGGTTAGGTAGTTTAAATCTAGATGACTTAAAAAATATTGATGAGGTAGATTTTTCTTTTAGATTAAATTCTGTTTATAGAGCTATCAATATAACATCAAATAAGATTAACAAAGATGAAAAAGACTTAATAGGGTTTGTTGGTGCTCCATGGACAATCTTAGTATACATGATCAACAAAATCTCCCCTAAAAAAAAACTTAAAGAAGATTTTTTTAAAGACGAATTTTTAATTAATCGATTATTATCTATTATTGATAAGTTCCTCAAAATTCATATTAAAAATCAAGTTGAGGCAGGCGCCACGATTATACAAATATTTGACAGTTGGGCTGGACTGCTTGAAAACAATATACCCGAATATATTTACATACCAACCTTAAGTCTTGTAGAATATACCAAAAGTCTTGGTGTGCCAGTTATATGTTTTCCTAGAGGTATAAAAGATTACAAGAACTTTTGTGATATTGTTAAGCCAAGTGCAATAAATATTGATTATGAGATAAATCCAAAGGATATTGTCAAAAATATAGATATTCCGATTCAAGGGGGTCTTGATCCAAAAATTCTGTTACAAGATGAAGATACCTTAGAAAAAGAGACTAAAAAATATTTAAGTATATTTAAAGATCATCCCTATATATTTAATTTAGGACATGGAATTCAACCTCAAACAAAAATTGAAATGGTTGAAAAATTAGTAAAAATTGTGAGATCATTTAATTAATGCAAGATCACCCAAAAATTAATTTTGGTAAAACTGGAGTTTTATTGATCAATCTTGGAACTCCGGAATCCACGAGTTGGCTTGATATAAGAAAGTATCTAAAAGAATTTCTATCTGATAGAAGAGTTATAGAAGTTAATCCTATATTGTGGAAATTCATCCTGAATGTTTTCATTTTAACATTTAGACCATCTAAAACTGCAAAAGCATATAAAGAAATTTGGATGGAAAAAGAAAACATGTCACCTCTAAGATACTACACAAAATTACAGGCCGAAAAAATTGACAAATTGATTAGAAATGAAAACGTTATAATCGATTATGCAATGAGATACGGAAACCCAAGTATAAAAAGCAAAATAAATGAACTACACAAAGCTGGTTGTGAGCATCTTTTAATTATTCCTCTGTACCCGCAATATGCTGCAGCAACAACAGCAACAGTATGTGATGAAGTATACAGATCTCTTATGAATATGAGATGGCAACCAAGTTTAAAGATTGTTCCACATTATGAGTCAGAGGTACTTTATATTGATGCACTTGTTAATTCATTAAATAAAAAGATTTCTGAAATTAATTGGAAACCAGACCTTATCATTGCTTCTTACCATGGTATTCCACAAAAATATTTTGATAAAGGCGATCCTTATCATTGCTACTGCCATAAAACCACAAGACTAATCTCAGAAAAGTTCAAAGATGTTAAGATAAGAACAACTTTCCAATCAAGGTTTGGTCCTGAGCAATGGTTAAAACCTTACACTGATAAAACATTAGAAGAATTACCGAGCAATAATATAAATAATATCCTGGTAATTTGTCCTGGTTTTGCATCAGATTGTGTTGAGACCTTAGAAGAAATCGCAATTCAAGGTAAGGAGAGCTTTCTAAAATCTGGAGGAAAAAACTTTGATATGATACCGTGTTTGAATGATAATGAAGATCATATTAAGCTTCTAGAATATCTTATAAATAAAAATTTATAAATTTATGAACTATTATTTGTTATTTAAGTCATTACATTTAATAGCAGTTATATCTTGGATGGCTGGATTATTGTATTTGCCAAGAATTTTTGTTTACCACGTTGAAAATTATCAAAAAAAAGAAACCACACAAATCTTCGAGATTATGGAGAGAAAGCTTTATTATTATATTATGAGGCCAGCAATGCTTATATCCTGGCTCTTTGGCATACTCTTAATTTATCAAATTGGTTTTGAGACTTTCTCACAACTTTGGCTTCAAATAAAAATTTTTTTTGTAATAATTTTGACTGTCTATCATGAGTATTTGGGAAAATGTCTGACTTCCCTTAGAGATGGTTCAAACACAAAATCCTCTAAATTTTTTAGAATAATTAACGAAATTCCAACAATACTGTTAATTTTAATAGTATTTATTGTAATTTTTAAACCCATCTAGCCTTGAAATTTGAGACTTAATATATATATTCGTTAGATCTAACAAATAACCCCCCCATAACTATGAACATACAAGAACTGAAAGAAAAAAGCTCAGAGAAATTAATTACTGAAGCCGAAAAGCTTGGCATTGAAAATGCAAGCACTCTAAGAAGGCAAGAGATTTACTTTGCCATATTAAAAAAATTGGCGGAAAAAGGTGAGGAAATTACTGGCGGTGGGGTTTTGCAACTTTTACAAGATGGTTTTGGTTTTCTAAGAGCAATGGAGTCTAATTATCTACCAGGTGCAGATGATATATATGTAAGTCCAAGCCAAATTAGAAGGTTTGGTTTAAGAACAGGAGATACTGTAGAAGGTCCAATAAGATCTCCAAAAGAAGGTGAAAGATATTTTGCTTTACTGCAAGTTTCTAAAATAAATTTCGAGGAACCTGATAAGTTTAAGCATAAAATAGCTTTCGACAATTTAACACCTCTCTACCCTAACAAGCAGTTTAGGATGGAAGTTGAAAATATAAAAATCGAAAAAAAACCTGATCTAACTCCTAGATTAATAGATCTTGTTAGTCCAATAGGAAAAGGCCAAAGATCATTAATTATATCACCACCAAAAGCTGGTAAAACAATGATTTTGCAAAGCATAGCAAACTCAATAACAGCTAATCATCCAGAGTGTTATTTAATGGTTTTATTAATAGATGAAAGACCCGAAGAGGTAACAGATATGCAACGTACAGTTAAGGGAGAAGTAATTAGCTCAACATTTGACGAGCCTGCCCAAAGACACGTTGCAGTAGCCGAAATGGTAATAGAAAAAGCAAAAAGATTAACTGAACATAAAAAAGACGTTGTAATTTTATTGGATTCAATAACGAGACTCGGGCGGGCGTATAACGCTGTGGTTCCAAGTTCAGGAAAAGTTTTGACTGGAGGTGTAGATGCCAATGCACTTCAAAGGCCAAAAAGATTTTTTGGTGCCGCAAGGAATATAGAAGAAGGTGGATCACTAACAATTATTGCTACCGCATTAATTGATACAGGTAGCAGAATGGATGAAGTCATATTTGAGGAATTTAAAGGCACTGGAAATAGTGAAACAATATTAGATAGAAAAATCTCTGAGAAGAGAATATTCCCAGCAATAGATATAACAAAATCAGGAACTAGAAGAGAAGAGCTGTTGTTTGACAAAAGCGACTTGCAAAAAATGAATGTGTTAAGAAGAATAATAGCTCCAATGGGTTCAATGGATGCGATAGAATTCATAAATTCAAAATTAAAAGATACTAAAAATAACGCTGAATTTTTTAATTCTATGAATAAACCTTCTTAATTATATATATTGATTTTTGATAAATAGGTTTAAATTATCTTAAATGATAAGCAGATCTATAATCGAAGAAATAAAGTTACTCTTCACTAAAAAAGAGTACGAAGCTGCCTTAAAAGTTGCAAACGCAAAAACAAATACAACAGAAAGACCAGCGGGCTTATCAAATTTGTTAGGGTTATGTAAAATTCTAAAAATAAATAAAGAAAAAAAAGATATTTTATCTTCCATGTTAGATTTTGAAGATGCATATCTAAAAGAAAAAAAAACTATACATGGTTTGGATTCTTTATGTAATATGATTTCGATTAGCACAGCTAACGTAAATTTGATAAAAGAATTATCTAAGAATATTCTTAAAGCTCAGACATATTACAGAGAAGCAATTGAAAATTTTAATAATAATGAAAAATTATTAGTTAATGGAATAGAATTATATAAATATTTTGTTGATGTTCCAAAAATAAAAAAAAATATGGAAAAAATAGTCCATATAAATCCAAAAAATAAATCAATAATTGCAAGATATGCATTTATAAATAATTACACCTCAAACTGGAAACAAGAAAATTTTTATGAATATTCAAAAAAACTTGAAAAACATTTTGTTTTAAATAATGCAAAACATTTGTCTGAAATAAATTTCAAAAAAAATGACAAAATTAGAATTGGCTTAGTATCGAGAGACTTTAGTAGATATCACTCTGTTACATTTTTTGTCAAAAAATTACTCAAATATTTAGATAGAAGTAAATTTGAAACTTATATCTTTTCGTTTTCTGAACAATTTGATGAGTCATCTCAAGAAATCAAAGATAGTTCAGAAAAATGGTCCAATATTTCTAATTTAAATAATCAAGAAGTTATCGAACAAATCCAGAAAGAGAGAATAGAAATATTAATAGACATAGGTGGCCTAACATCTAGCAAAAGAATCGAAATATTTAAATCTAGAGTGTCTCCTTTGCAAATAACGTGGCTTGCTTATTGTAATACTATCGGATTTAAAAATATAGATTACTTAATTGCTGATGATCATCTTATAAAAGATGAAGAAAGATTTTACTCAGAAAAAATTATCAAATTAAATAACATATGGAATGCTCATTCAGGGTTCGATTTTAAAAGAGAATTTAGTGAAACGCCTGCAAAAAAAAATAATTATATTACTTATGGTTCATTCAATAATTTTCTCAAAATTTCTGATGAAACTGCATATGCATGGTCTGAGATCCTAAAAAAAACTCAGAATGCAAAATTAATTCTTAAATCATCAAATAATTGTTTTCCTAAAAGAATTATAGAGATCTTCAAAAAAAATAAAGTTTACGATTTAATTGAATTCTATAATAGGGCAGACTACCCTAGTTTAAAGGAGCATTTAAATTTATATAAAAAAATTGATATTGCATTAGATACATTCCCTTACAATGGAGTTACAACATCATTCGAAGCTTTATGGTGTGGAATACCAGTATTGACTGTTCTAGGATATAATTTCAATTCAAGATGCGGCTCAAGCATTCTTAAAAATGCTAACCTCGATCAATTAATTTTAAAAAATTCGGAAGAATATATAGAAAAAGCATTAGAACTTTCAAATAACATTAATCAACTTTCAATTTTAAGAAAAGACATATTTGATAGAATTTTAAATACACCATTGTTTGACTCAAAAAAATTTGCAAGTAATTTTGGTAGATCTCTTTTAGAAGTTTACAAAAGATAAAATTATATAATAAAACAAATTTTTATATATAAATGAATTTAAATGAATATTTATGCTTTATCATCAGGACCTGGAATATCTGGTTTAGCAGTTATTAGAGTATCTGGAAAAAATACTAGAGACATTATTAAAAAATTATCTCAAACAAATCTACCAAATCCAAGAGTAGCCACATTAAAAAAACTTTTTAATTACGACACAAATGAATTGATAGACGAGGGTATAGTATTATGGTTTCCTGGACCAAATAGTTATACTGGTGAAGATATGGCTGAATTTCACGTTCATGGCAGTAGAGCAGTTATAGATGCTATACAAGCTTCAATTTCAAAGTTTGATGATTGTAGGTTAGCAGAGCCAGGAGAATTTACAAAAATTGCATTTCAGAATGGAAAGATAGATTTGATGAAAGCTGAAGGTATATCGGATTTAATTTCATCTGAAACAGAGATTCAAAGGCAGCAGGCTATAAGAATTATGGAAGGTAAAAGTTCAAAAATATTTGAAACTCTTAGGCAAATTCTTATTAAAGTTTTATCTAAGATTGAAGCTAAAATCGACTTTCCAGATGAAGATCTACCAATTGAAATCTTAGATGGAATAAAAGCAGATACAGCTAAAGCTTTGGCCGATCTAGAGAAGTTATTGGATGATCAAAGAGTTGGAGAAAGAATAAGAGAAGGATTTAAAATATCCATAATTGGACCTACAAATGTAGGCAAATCTTCTCTCCTTAATCATTTAGCAAACCGTGAAGTAGCAATTGTGTCTGAAATAGCTGGGACAACAAGAGATGTTATAGAAACACATTTAAATTTAGATGGATATCCAGTCATATTATCTGACACAGCAGGCATTAGAGATTCTAAAGATGAAATAGAAAGAAAAGGAATAAAGTTAAGTCTTAAAAATGCGAATGAAGCAGATTTAAATATTATAGTCTTAGAGCCAAAAAGTGTTGATTTTCAAAGCTTTTTAAGTGCATTGAGCCAGGATAAGAATATTATTGTTGTTAATAAATTGGATAATATCGATGGCAAACTAAATGAAGAAATTAGAAAATTAAATCCAATATCTATATCAGTTAAAGAAAATACAAATATAGATTTACTTATTAATGAAATAAAAAAAAAATTAGAAAATAAATTTATTTCATCAAACGATATTATAATTACAAGAAGCAGGCATAGAGACAATATTGAGAAATGCATTTATCATTTAAAAACTTTTCAAGATAAAAACTCAGAAGAGGAATTTGATAAAGCTGCAGAAGACTTAAGACTAGCAGTTAGACATTTAGGATTAATAGTTGGAAAAGTAGATGTTGAAGAAATACTCGGATCCATCTTTAACGATTTCTGTATAGGTAAATAATTATCAATTAAGAAAACCGCAGAAAGTCTAATAACAAGTATCTTGTAAAATCTAATAACGATAATAAATTAATGGCATGAAAAATGAGTTATCGTTTGATGTAGTAGTTATTGGGGGTGGGCATGCTGGTTGTGAGGCAGCAGCAGCATCTGCAAGATTGGGAGTTAACACTGCCTTATTCACACATAAATTTGAAACTATAGGAGAAATGTCCTGCAATCCTGCAATTGGTGGACTTGGTAAAGGTCATTTGGTCAGAGAAATAGATGCATTAGACGGTGTTATGGGAGAAGTTGCGGACAAGTCAGGAATACAATTTAGGCTCTTAAATAGAAGTAGAGGCCCTGCTGTTAGAGGACCTAGAACCCAAAGTGATAGATCATTATATAAAAAATATATGAAAGAAAAACTTGTAAACTACTGTAATTTAAGCATTTATTCTGATCCTGTAATTAAGTTTATTTTCGAAAATAATGCTATAATTGGCTTTAATACTCAATCTGGTAAAGATATCAGATCATCTAAGATAATTCTAACAACTGGCACATTTTTGAATGGTCTTATACATATTGGGGAGAAAAAAACCCCTGCAGGTAGATATGATGAAAAACCATCAACAGGTTTAAGTGAACAGCTAGAAAAGTTTAATTTTAAGGTTGGTAGATTAAAAACTGGGACTCCACCAAGATTAGATGCACGAACAATCAATTTTGAAAATTTAGAAGCACAACATGCAGACGAAGATCCATATTTTTTTTCTTTCTTAACCAAAAAAAATTTAAATAAACAAATCTCTTGCAGAATGACTTATACCAATGAGGAAGTTCATAAAATCATTTCCAAAAATATTAAACGAAGCGCAATGTATTCTGGTAGCATCCAAGGAGTAGGTCCAAGATATTGTCCATCTATAGAAGATAAAATAAAAAAATTCGCTGATAAGAAGCGACACCAAATTTTTTTAGAGCCAGAAGGCCTAAATGATAATACTATATATCCAAATGGCATTTCAACTTCATTACCATCTGAGATACAGCAAGAAATATGTAGTAAAATCAATGGTTTACATAATGTAAAAATATTAAGGCCTGGGTATGCTATTGAATACGATTATATTGATCCAAGAGAGCTATTCTTAACTTTAGAGACTAAAAAAATTAAAAATCTCTATCTTGCTGGTCAAATAAATGGGACAACCGGATATGAAGAGGCTGCTGCTCAAGGCTTAATCGCTGGAATAAATTCTGCTCTATCTATTAAAGGTGAGGAACCTTTTATACTTGATAGATCAGATGCATACATTGGAGTAATGATAGATGATTTGGTCACAAAGGGTGTAGCAGAACCATATAGAATGTTTACCTCAAGAGCTGAGTATAGATTATCACTTAGGTCAGATAACGCAGATGTCAGATTAACTCAAAAAGGAATTAATTTGGGAGTTGTTCATAAAGCCAGAGCTCAAATATTTAGAGAAAAACATTCTCAATTAACAAAAATTGAAAATCAGATGTCAAAATTACATATTACCCCATCTAAAGTTGAAAATTATGGTATAAATATTGCAAAGGACGGGGTTAGTAGAACTGCGTTCCAAATATTAGGTCAAAAATCCGTTAATATGAGTAAAATAAGGGAAATATGGCCAGAAATACCGTGTATTTCACGTGAAATAGACGAACAATTAGAAATAAACTCTCATTATAAAGGTTATTTGAAGAAGCAAAAAGCTGATATTTTAGCTTTTAAAAGAGATGAAAATTTTATAATCCCAGACAATATTAATTATGACAGTTTCTCAGGACTATCAAATGAGGTTAAATCAAAATTAAAGAAAATAAAGCCTAAAACAATGGGTCAAGCCCTTAGGATAGATGGGATAACGCCTGCAGCTGTATATATTTTATTGTCTCATCTTAAAAGAAAGTCTATTAAGCATATAGCTTGATTGATTCGTATTTTTTAAAAACAGTCCCAAAGTTTAATCTAGATGTTTCATGTGAAACACTCGAAAAGTTAAATGAATATTCAAAAGACATAATTTTGAAAAATAAGGAAATAAACTTAATTAGCAAAAGCACAGAAAGCTCAATAAAATCAAGACATATTGGTGATAGCTTACAAACTATTGATTTTATTAATAAAAAAGACATTAAAACCTGTACCGACTTAGGGTCGGGGGCAGGTTTACCAGGAATTGTTCTGGGTATTATTATGAGTTCGAAAAAGCCTACATTTAAAGTGATTTTTTATGAAAAAAGCTATCATAAAAGTAATTTTTTAAGAGATATGACTAAAAAATTTAAACTTGATGCGGAAATTTATCAAAAAAATATTTTTAATGAAAAAAATTTAATTACAGACGTCATAATTTCGCGTGCCTTTAAACCTTTGCCAGTAATTTTTCAAATTGCTAAAACAAATTTCAAAAATTTTAAATACATAATTTTATTTTTAGGAAAAAGCGGAAAGAAGATTTTAAAAGAAGCAATGAAAAATTGGAAATTTGATTATGAAGAGAGGAAAAGTTTAACCAACGATGAATCTATCATTGTGAAAATATCAAATCTTAAAAAAATATGAATAGAAAAATTATTTCAGTTATAAATCAGAAAGGTGGAGTAGGGAAAACAACAACAATAATTAATTTGGCCGCTGGTTTGTCACTTAAAGAAAAAAGAATTCTTGTAATCGACCTTGACCCACAAGGAAATGCAACAACAGGTCTTGGATTATCCAACTCAGGTCCATCTGATAATACAATTTATAGTGTTTTAAATGGAAACAAAAAAATATCTGATGTGATACAAAAAACTCAATTTGAAAACTTAGATATTATTACTTCCAACGTAGATTTATCAGGACTTGAGGTTGAAACTGCTGGTGACAGCCGAAGAGCATTTAAATTAAAAGATGAATTAGCGTCTATTTTAAATGATTCTAGAGCATCATATCATTATATACTAATTGACTGCCCCCCATCTCTTAGTCTTCTCACAATTATGGCATTAGTAGCCTCTGATGCTTTGGTAGTGCCACTTCAAACAGAGTTTTTCGCCTTAGAGGGCCTTACTCAATTAATGAAAACTATTGAGAGGATTAAATCGAATTTAAATCCTATCCTTGAGATAAGAGGTATCCTTCTTACGATGTATGATAAGAGAAATAAGTTGTCCAGTCAGGTTGAGACGGAAGCTAGAAATTTTTTTAAAGAAAAAGTTTACAACACAGCAGTGCCGAGAAATGTAAGGTTGTCAGAGGCGCCCTCTCATGGAGTTCCAGTGTTAATCTACGATAAGCTTTGTCCAGGTAGTAAAGCGTATTTCAGTTTCACTGAAGAATTTTTAGAACAAGAAAAAGAAATTGAGACAGCTGCATGATAAATCCGTTTAAAAATAAAAAAGGATTAGGAAGAGGCTTATCATCATTGATTGGAGATAGCGATGTAAAGATTTCAAACAATAAAATCTCGATTAGTTCTATTATTCCAAACAAATATCAACCAAGAAAAAACTTTGACAAAAATAGCTTAGAAGAACTCACGGCATCAATTCGTGAAAGAGGAATTATTCAGCCAATAATTGTAAGAGTATCAGAAGAAAGCAATGACAAATATGAATTGATTGCAGGAGAAAGAAGATGGCAAGCAGCCCAAAATGCTGGCTTACACGAAGTTCCAGCAGTAATTCTCAATGTGGATAATCTTAAATCTCTTGAATTTGCAATAGTTGAAAATGTTCAAAGAAAAGATCTTAACCCCATCGAAGAAGCCGAAGGATATCAAAAATTAATTAATGAATTTAATTATGATCAAGACAAAGTTGCGAAATTTATTGGGAAGAGTAGAGCCCATATATCTAATTGCATAAGATTATTGAATCTTCCAGCTAAGGTGATTGAGCACATTATCAATGACAAAATATCTCCTGGTCATGCCAAGATTTTAGTTGGCTTAGATAACTCTGAGTTATTAGCTGAGAAAATAATAAGAAAAAAATTATCAGTAAGACAAGCAGAAGCTCTTGCGAGATTGGTAAAGAGCAATAAAAATTCCAAAAAATCAAAAGATCCAAATTCAACAGATATTGAAAATCAACTAAGTTCTAAAATTGGTATGAGAGTATTTTTGAATAATAAAAAAAATAATACTGGTACATTAATTTTTGAGTATAAAGGTGTTGATCAACTTGATCGATTAATCAAGATAATCAAGGAAAACTACTAATAATTGCTAATTAGGTCTGATACAAGATTTATAGAAGACGTATTTCTTTTGATCAAAATTTCCAAATTAGATATTTGGTAAATTTTTTCTTTAATCTCATTTTCAGACCAATTTTTAATTTGTTGTTTTACCAAATCTTTCTCTTTCCAAAATATTAGAGGTTTATATGATGAAACTACTTCATCAATGTTATTTTTTTCTTTTTGAATATTCTTTAATTTTAAAAGCCTTTTTGACCTATTTAGCAAGGTTCTAAGTATTAAAATGCTATCATCATTTACAAAATTATTTTCATTTAGAATTTTTGAAACCTTTACCTTATTTTTTGCTAAATAATTATCTACGAGTTCAAATATTCCATAATCTTCTGCAAGATTGGTTAAATTAAAAACATCTTCCTGTGTGATTTTTTTTCTTGTTAAAGATAGAGCTTCTAACTTTTGAAGTTCATTATTTAAATTACCTCTATCTCCTCGTGCTCTTTCTACAATTAAATTTGTAGTTTCTTGTGAAATTTTTATATTTTTTTCTTTTATAAATTTAATTGCAAAAATATTTAGACTTTGATTGTTGTCTTCATAAAATGGTATGCATGCTAATTTTTTATCTTTTTCAAATAAAGCTCTCAGCTTTGATTTTTTATCTAAGTTTTCAGAGTTTAATATTATTTGTACGTTTGATATATTTCTCTCTAAAAATTCTTCTATAAAATTAAGTATCTTGTTAGTAGATCTTGAAATAATCATCATCTTCATCTCACCAAATAATGATCCATTTATAAAACCTTCAAGAATGGTGTCTCTGTTTTCTAGTACCTCTGATTCCTCATAACGCAATATTTCTCCTGAAAAACGTAATGAAATATTGGTTTTTATTACCTCCTCTTTAAAACCTTTATTAAGGCCATATAAAAGAATTGATCTAAAGTTTAAAAATTTAGCTTTGTTAACTTCAAAAGATTTAATTATCATTAATCATTGGGTTTAGTATTAAATTTGATGCAGAATTAATAATGTCAGACACTAAATTTTCAACTAGATTATTTCTTAAAATCTCCTCTGATTTACTCAATTCAAATTTATCTGTTATATTATTATATGTTGATCTTTGAGTATAACTTCTGTGAACTAATATTTTTCCATTCTCACTTAATTTATAATTTATATTAATTACTAACTCTAAAATATTCGGATCTCCTTTTGAGTCTCTGGAAAGTATATTTTTTGTTTCTTTCGAACTAAAATCAAGGTTAAAAGTTCTTTTTGCTCCATCTACTATCCTAATTTTATTTTCAATTTGTGAATTAATTTTTTTATTTCCAGTATTGCTTCCAACTTTAATTGTAAAGTCATAATCTATTCCTTTAAGTATTGGTTTATATCCACATCCATTTAAAAAAAATAAAAGGAAAAAAAGAGATAAAATAATTTTTTTTTTTTTCATACCAGTATGTTCATTAATCTATTCTTTACAAAAATAATTTTTTTTACAGATAAATTTTTTAAATATTTATCTAACAGTTTATCTTTTTTAACAAGCTCAAATAGTATTTCTTGCCCAAGATCTTTGTCAGCATTAATTACCGATCTCTTTTTTCCATTAATTTGAACTACGTAATCAATTTTATTGTTTTCTAAGTATTCTTTTTTAACTGCAGGCCAAAAACTTGAATTTTTATAACCCATCTCTTCCTGACATTCATTTATTATATGAGGTAAAATTGGAGAAAATGTAATTAAAATTTTCTCGTAGCACTCATTAAGAATTTCTGAGTTTAATTTTTTATCAAGGTATTTGATTAGGAAGTTATAAGTCTCATGCATATTAGCAATAATAACGTTGTAACTAAAATTATTTAAATTTTGAGTAATTTTGTGAATTAATTGGTTTGTGAACTTTTTTAAAATTTCATCATCCTGGTCTTTATTTTTAAGATTTATTTTTTTTTTAATTTTCAGATGTAAACCCCAAAATTTCTGTACAAACTTATATGCTGATACCATTCCTTGTTCAGACCATTGTACATCTTTCGCTGGTGGACTATCTGAAAGAATAAAAAATCTTACAGCATCAGCACCGTAATTATTAATTATACTTTCAGGATCAATTACATTTTTTTTTGATTTCGACATTGATTCAGATGGACCAACTATGACTTTTGATATCGGGTTTTTTTTAGTAAAATAATTTCCTTCTTTAGTGTCTACTTCCTCTGGACTTAACCAATTGTTATTTTCATCTTTGTATGTCTCGTGACAAACCATTCCCTGCGTAAAAAGACCTTCAAAAGGCTCTTTAAATTTAAACTTATCGTTATTGTAAGCTATAGATCTCATAAAAAATCTTGAATATAACAAATGTAGTATTGCATGCTCGATACCACCAATATATTGATCAACTGGCATCCAATAATTAATTTCATCAAAATCGAAACCGTATTCACTATTTTTTGGTGAGCAAAACCTCAAAAAATACCATGAAGAGTCTACAAAAGTATCTAAAGTATCTGTTTCTCTAAAATATTTCTTTCCATCTATAGTAACTGTCTTCCAATTTTTATCGTTATCTAGAGGATTTCCTTTGCAGTTGAGATTTATGTTTTCTGGAAGTCTTACAGGCAGATTATCTTTTGGAATAGTTTTAATTTTTCCATTCTCATCGTAAGCAATTGGTATTGGGCATCCCCAGTATCTTTGTCTTGATACACCCCAATCTTTTAATCTAAAATTAATTTTTTGATTTCCGAGCTTTCTATTTTGTAAAATTTCTATAGCTTTTAATACTGATTCTCCTGGTGCTTCCAAACCATCCAAAAATTCTGAATTAATAATGATACCTTCTCCAGAAAATGCCTCAGTCATTACCTCAAAATTTTCCGCATTTTTTGGTTTAACTACTGTTTTAATTGAAAGATTATATTTCTTAGCAAAATCAAAATCTCTTTGGTCATGTCCAGGACAACCAAAAACTGCACCGAAGCCATAGTCCATTAGCACAAAATTAGCGAAGTAAACTGGGACCTTTTCATTCTCTTTAAAAGGATTTATTGCCTTTAAATTGGTTTTAAAACCTATCTTTTCAGCTAAGGCTAAAGACTCTTCTGTAGTACCAGTCTTAGAACATTCTTCTTTAAACTTTATAAATTCAGGATCATTTTCGTAATGTTTAGATATCGGATGATCTGGTGAAATAGCCAAAAAAGAAAATCCAAATAATGTATCAGGCCTTGTTGTAAAACACTTTATATTTTTAATTGGTAAATCACCTTCTATTTTAAAATTCAGTTCACAGCCAAATGATTTTCCAATCCAATTTTGCTGCATAACTTTTACTTTGTTAGGCCAATTTTTAAGTTCATCAAGATCAGCTAATAAATCTTCAGAAAATTTTGAAATATTAAAAAACCATTGATTTAGTTTTTTTCTTTGTACAATAGCTCCCGATCTCCAGCCTTTACCATCAATAACTTGTTCATTTGCTAAAACAGTTTCATCCACAGGGTCCCAATTTACAAAATTTTCTTTTCTGTATACTAAACCTTTTTCGTACATCTCTAAAAAAAACATTTGCTGGTGTTTGTAATAATCTTCACTGCATGTTGAAATTTCTCTATCCCAATCTATTGAGAGACCTAACCTTTTTAACTGTGATTTCATGATTGATATATTTTTTTCAGTCCAATCTTTTGGGTCTAAATTATTTTCTTTAGCAGCATTTTCTGCCGGTAAACCAAATGAATCCCATCCCATGGGATGAAGAACGTTATATCCTTGTAGAGCTTTATATCGTGATAGAACATCTCCAATTGTATAATTCCTTACATGACCCATGTGAATTTTGCCAGATGGGTAAGGAAACATTTCAAGACAGTAAAATTTTTTTTTTTTTTTATCTAGTAAGGTCTTGAAAGATTTATTTATCTCCCAAAAACTTTGCCACTTATTTTCTACAATCTTAAAATTATATCGATTATTTTGTTCCACTAATAATTTTATTATTTAGTTGGTAGTTGCTTTACCTTTATAAGGCTTAAAATTTTTAACCTTAGTCTCTTTTTCGTATACAGCAGCTTTAGTTAATATTTTTTTAGCTAATTCTTTTTTTATATTCTCTGATTTTTCAATTATTTTGCAATTTTCACCAGACCCACATTTCTTGTAAAATACTTTTATATCTAGTGCATTAGATACTATTTCATTAGTAAGAAATCTTATTGATATTTTAATTGCTTCTGAGGAATTTGTGTTACTAGAGTACCAGTCTGTTATTATTATTCCACCACTATAATTTGCGGATGCTAATGGCATAAAATCAATGGTGTCTAAAGAAGCTCTCCAAAGACTGTTTGAACTTGCAAAATCGAAATTTCCAGAACCGCCTTTTTTATCATCATCAAAAATCCTAAATCCACGTCCTTCCTCGATATTTTTTTTTACCCTTGATGCTGCATCTGGAGGATATTGCCTTGCGTCTACACCCGTTCCACACGCATTTAGAAACGCGAATAATGAGCTTAAAATAAGAATTTTTTTGAGATTTTTGTTCATTTTTTTAAGTTTATGTTTTATTTATTATTAATCATAAATAGTCAATTTTTACTGAGAAATCCTAAAATGATGCAAAAATGCAACAGTTATCAAAATAACGCATAAATCAATAAAAATTCAAGATCTTAAGACATTATAGCTGATAAAAGGCTTTTGTTTAATATTAATATTAACAATTAATAAAGGAGTAATTAATATGAACAATCTTAAAAAAGTAGGATTGACTGCATTAGGTACTGCTCTTGTATCATCATCAGCTTTTGCTGGTGCTTTAGATGTTACTGGTACAGCTGGTATTACTTATGTAGGAAATTCTGGTACCGACAACGGTGGTTCTAAATTAACTCAAAAAACTACTATCTCTTTCACAGGTTCTGCTGAATTAGATAACGGTTTTACAGTTAGCTATTATAACAACGTTCTTGGTAGAGCAATGACTAACGGTAACTCTCACTTCGATGTTGATATGGGAGATATGGGTAAAATTAGATTCGCAGGTAATGGTGTATCTGGAAATGGTGCAGTAGGATCTTGGGATGATAAAACTCCAGCTGCTAACGAAGAGTCTTGGGACATCAAAGGTGGCGGTGGAGAAACTGGACCGATCAACCAACAAACTGGTGACGATTCATTTATCTATACTAATAGTTCAATGGTTGATGGTGTAACAGTAATGTTAAACTACAAACCAGCTGAAACAACACATGACAGTACAACAGGTTATGGTATTGCGTTTACTGGTATTGATGGTTTAAACATTGGTGCTGCACAAGAAGATAACAACGCTACTAAAGATGCTGCTGTAGAAAACACTGTTTTCTATGCAACATATACAATGGATGCATTCTCATTTGGTATTCAATCAAACGAAACTGATAGCCAAACAGCTAATTCAGATACAGAGTTTGAAGCTTGGGGTGTTTCTTATGCAGTTAGCGAAGACATTTCAATTTCATACGGTTCTTCAGAGGTTGAATTTGAGTCTGGTGCAAGTAAATCAAAACAAGAAGCAGATGCTATTGGTGTTTCTTGGACAAACGGTTCAATGTCAATATCAGCGTCACGTCACGATATTGCAAACGTAGCTGGTACAGCAACAGATGATAGAGATGTAACAGAAGTTAACTTAACTTTCGCATTCTAATTATTTGATTTAATTAAATTAAAGGCCCCTGCAAAGGGGCCTTTTTTTTTAAATCACTCAAAATAACTAATACCCGCAAAACCAAAGCAATTTGTTAAGAATATAATTTTAATATTTTTCCTGCTAACACCACCAAGTGCAATCACATTTTTGTTGGTTAGTTTTTTCAAATTCATAAATTTATAAAGTCCTAGATAATTTTTATTTTTTTTAAAAATTGAGGATATAAATATAAGGTCAACATTTTGATATTCCTTACATCTTATTTCTTTTATGTTATGAGCTGATCCAAGTATTTTAAATTTTTTTTTAAATTTAAAATTTAAATGTCTTAGATTTTTGTTAAATGAGGGAATATAAGCGCCATCAAAGCCAAGTCTTAAAGCAAGCTTAAAGTGATTTGACAAATAAATCTTTATATTTCTCTTTTTGCAGAACTTTTTAATCTCTAATAGTTCCTCAATTTTAGGGTTTTTTTCATAGTTTCTTAATATTATAGCTGTATTTGAGTTTAATTTTTTGAGTTCTGTAGTATTAAAGTTTTTAATAAAGTAGTATTTTTTTGGTAAACTATGCATCAATCAGTTACAAATCTTAACAACATTCAAAGTTTAATAAAGTTAAATCAAGAAAAAACAAATAACAAAAATAATATCAAAATTATCGCTGTTTCAAAAACATTTGAAATAAGTCATATAATTCCTTTAATAGAGCACGGTCACAAAGATTTTGGAGAAAATAAAGTTCAAGAGGCTATTGAAAAGTGGACCAATATTAAGATAAAAAAAAATAATTTATCACTTCATTTAGTTGGAAAATTACAATCCAATAAAACCAAATTAGCTTTAAAAATTTTTGATTACATTCATTCACTAGATAGTGAAAAACTTGCTAATAAAATTTCCGAGGAACAAAAAAAAATAGAGAAAAAACCCAAATTGTTTATTCAAGTAAATATTGGAAATGAAGTTCAAAAAAGTGGGGTCGATCCCCACAATTTAAAGTCATTTTACAAATATTGCTTAGATAAAGATTTAAATGTAATTGGAACCATGTGTTTACCACCCATTTCAACAGATCCAGAAAAATACTTTATGAGGATGAATTATTTAAACAAGGATTTAGGCTTGAATGAACTAAGTATGGGCATGTCGGCTGATTATATTTCTGCAATAGAGTGCAATGCTACTTATATAAGAGTGGGCTCTAAAATATTCGGCGAAAGAACTAAGAAAGCTTAAATCATGAGTATGAGCAATGATTTAAAGGAAAGTTTAAATTTTGCTAATAAATTTTTCAAAAATAAAAATTTTGATAAAGCTGAAAAATTATATAAAAAAATTCTCAAAAAATTTCCTTCCAATTTTGATGCAAATTATTATTTGGCTTCAATCAAAGCTCAGAATAATAACTTTCATGATGCTAAAGATTATCTGGAAACTGCAATTTCTATAAAACCTAATTTGCCTGAATTAAACAACAATTTAGGATTGGTGTATTTAAATTTAAACGAGATTGAGAAATCTATAAAATATTTTCAAAAGGCAATAAGTTTAGATAAAGATTACGTAATTGCTTATACTAATCTTGGTATGGCTTATGTCAGTATTAAAAAAGTTGCTGAGGCTAAAGAAAATTATTTGAAGGCGATTGAAATTAATCCAGAAAATCTCTTAGCTAATTATAATTTAGCAAACCTTCTTAAAAGATTAGGCGACCATAAAAATTCAGAAAAATTTTTTATAAAAGCAATAGAAATCGACCCAAACCATTTGCCCTCTTATAATAATATTATGGATTTATATGATAAATCAAATCAAAACAATAAACTTAGTAATTTGATTAATATTGCAGAAACAATTTTTAAAAACGATCAAGTAATTAAATCTTTTAAGGCAAAGCTCCTTTTTAAAAATAAAAATTATAAAGAAGTAGTGAGATTATTAGAAGAGACAGAATATTTACCTGAACAGATAATTCAAAAGCAGGCTAGTTACGAAGTTTTAGCTAAGAGTTATGACAAAGTAGGAGACTATGAAAATGCATTTAAATTATTTCAAATGTTAAATAACATAATGGATCAATACAAAGACCCAACGGTTGATAAAAAAATATATATAAAAACTACAAAAGTCAGATTAGATTTTTTCAGTGACCCAAAAATATCTGATTGGCATTTACCTGAAGTAGTAGATGACAAGAAAGATCCTCTTTTTTTGATAGGTTTTCCAAGATCTGGAACAACTTTGTTAGATACAATTTTAAGAAGTCACCCATCAATCGAGGTTTTGGAGGAAAAACCAATAATAAATAAATTTATAGATCATCTTTATATTAAAAAAAGTTTTACTTTGGAAGATTTGGAAAACATTAATCCTGATCTGATAACAGAAATGAGAAATTATTATTTTAATCAAATTAAAAGTTATAAGAAAAATAATGATAAAAAAATCACAATAGATAAGATGCCTCTAAATATTGTGCACGTTGGTGAAATTTTACGTTTCTTTCCGAATGCTAAATTTATATTAGCTTTAAGACACCCCTATGATTGTGTCTTGAGCTGTTTCATGCAAAATTTTATGTTAAACCACGCAATGGCCAGTTTTTTAAATTTAGACGATGCGTCAAAACTTTATGATCTTACAATGTCACTGTGGAAAAAATATATTAAGGTTTTTAAAGTGGATTATCACATAGTTAGATATGAAGATGTAATTTCAAATTTTGAAGTTACAATCAAAGCTCTTTTGAACTTCTTAAATGTTCAATGGTCTGAGAACGTTAAAGAATTTTATAAAACCGCTGAGAAAAGAGGTATAATTAATACTCCTAGCTACAACCAGGTAAACCAACCAATATATTCAGACTCTAAATATAGATGGAAAAATTATGAAAAAGAGTTTGTAAACTCTAAAAACTCATTAGACAAATGGGTCAAAGAATTTAATTATAAATAGATATTATTTTAATATTCTTATTTTGGTATTTTTATTAATAAGCTTTATTAAAATTAAAAAATCTTTTTTTAATAAAGCAATACATCCTACTGTAGGTTTATATGTTTTAGTTAAATGAATAAAGATAGCACTTCCTCGGTTGGGTAAAACTTTCTTGTGATTATATTTAATTGGTATGAGTAAATCATATTTGTAATCATTTCGAAATAATTTCTCATGACCTATTTTTTTTTTTATTTTAATTAATTTGTTATATTTTCTATTGTTAATATCATTACACCAACCCATATTTTTATTAATCCTGAAACATTTCAAATTTGTAAATGGCTTTTTAAATCTGTCAGCTCTATAGTAAAGATCTCCAAGATCAAATATTCCAATTGGAGTTTTTTTATCTCCCTCGATTTTTTTTTTTGAAAAATCATTTTTACCAACACAGCACTTAAATTGAAATTCTTTAAATAAAAGAGTATGTTTATCTTTGATAATAATCGTCATAAATACAATATATACTATGAGCAAAAAATTGATAATTTTTCAAAATAAAAAATTATTCAAAATCCTTGATGAAATTAGTGAAAAATTTGAATTTAAATTAGAATTCTTTGATAAAGAAAAGGATCTTGAATGTCTAGAAAGTAAAAATTCAAAAAATTATTTAATAATAAGCAAAAAAAAAATATTAAATTTAAGTAACCAGATTATAATTAATACATTTCCTTTAAGAATTAATGAATTAAATCAGATTTTAAATATTAATTTTTTAAAATCAAAATTTACTGAACAATCTAAAATAAGTTTAGGAAAGTATAATTTAGATCTTAACTCAAGAATATTAAAACAAGACATAAAACAGCTTGAGCTTACAGAAAAAGAGAGCTCCATATTAGTTTTTTTGAAAAATTCAGAAGGTCCTGTAAAAATTAATCAACTTCAAGAAAAGGTTTGGGGATACAATTCTGAACTTGAAACTCATACAGTTGAAACACATATTTATCGTCTTAGAAAAAAAATAGTTGATAATTTTTCTGATAATAAATTTATTTTAAGTGATAAACAAGGTTATTTCTTAAATGAAGAAAAAAAATAATTTAATAAAAGACCTTTTTTCTCGAAAGTATAAACCTAAAGTCGTTAAACCAAAAAAAGGTAAAGGTAGTTTTAAAAGAAAAAAAAACTAGATTTATAACCTTGCTCCGATTTGTTGAATAACTTTAGAGGACATTTCAGTACCTTTTTCCAAACTATCTTTTAGTGACATATTATTCATATGTCCGTGTAAAAAACCTCCAGCGAAAAGATCTCCAGCGCCTGTTAAATCAACTATCTTTAATCCCTCTTTTGCACCACATTCAACAACTTCATTCCCGTTTATTGCAATAGCACCTTTTTCTCCTCTAGTGACCACTATTATTTTTTTTAGAGATTTGGAGAATGAAATTACTTCATCAAAACTTTTTGTATCGATAAGTGACATTATTTCTTGCTCATTGGCAAATGTTATATCCAGTTTGTTTTTAACTAATTCTAAAAAGTGTGGTTTGTGTCTATCCACACAAAACTGATCGGATAAGGACATCGCTACTTTGTTTGCATTCTGTATAGCTTTTTCAAATGCTTTTTTTGGATCTCCCTCATCCCAAAGATAACCCTCAAGAAGAATAATTTCACTTTTTTTAATTGCATCTGAACTCACATCATTTTCATTGATTTTCCCTGCTGTACCTAAAAATGTACACATTGTCCTTTCACTATCTGGTGTTACTAAAATTAAACAAGTGCCAGTGGGCAGTTCTTCTTTTTTCTTTTTATAAAAATAATTGATATTTTCTTTTTTTAAACCTTCTTCGTATTTTCCACCTAATTCATCATCACTTACTTTTCCAATAAACCCAACTTCATTTCCAAGTTGTGATAAACCAACTATAGAATTTGCAACAGAACCACCTGAAACTGTTTTTTCTATTTTAAGATTTTGTAACAAACCTTGAAACTCGTTATGATCAAATATTAATTTCATTGTACTTTTTGTTAAACTATTTTTTGAAATAAAGTCCTCATCTACTTTGCAAATAACGTCTACAATTGCATTACCAATTCCCAATATTTTCATTTTATGCTTTCTTTGTTTTTAGAGGTTTTTTTCTGTTAGGATAACAAGTAGTGCAAATTTTACAAGAAATTCCGTAACATTCTCTTGCTTTACAATATTCACGACCATAATAAATTATTTGAAGATGTAATTTGTTCCAATATTTTTTAGGAAATAACCTTTTCAGGTCCTTTTCAGTTTGCACAACGTTTTTACCGTTAGTAAGCCCCCATCTTTGAGCCAATCTATGGATATGGGTATCTATTGGAAAAGCAGGAAAACCAAATCCTTGTGACATGACTACACTTGCAGTTTTATGTCCAACACCAGGTAGTTTTTCTAGATCTTCGAAAGATTTTGGTACTTTTCCTTTGTAATTTTCTACTAACATTTTTGATAAAATATAAATACTTTTTGCTTTAATTCTAAAAATTCCAATTTTCTTTATTAGTTTTTCTATTTTTTTTCTACCAAGTTTAACAAAATGTTCTGGTTTATAATATTTTGGATAGATATCTTTAGTAACATTGTTTACATTTTTATCAGTACATTGTGCAGATAAAAGTACTGAAATAAGTAAAGTAAAAATATTTTTATGTTTTAATGGAATTGGAGTTTTAGGATAAAATTTATTAAGTTTTTTTAGAACTATTCTAGCCCTTTGGACTTCATTCATTATTCAAAATTTAATACATCTCTCATTGAATAAAGTCCTGGTTTTTTTGATTTAAGCCACTTTGCAGCTGTAATTGCTCCCTCTGAATAAAGAGCTCTATCAAAAGCTTCATGGTTGAGTGTAATTATCTCTTTACCACTGGAAAATTTAACTTCATGTTCTCCAATAATTTCACCTCTCCTAATTGAATTAAAATTTATCTTTTTACTGTATGGAAATACTTTCTTATTTAGGAATTTTTTTCCTAGTAAATTATAAAAATCTTTATTTTTACCAACAGCTATACCTTTTCCCAGCATCAAAGCAGTTCCTGATGGAAAGTCTTTTTTATGTTTGTGATGAACCTCAAAAACCTTACTTAAATATTTATCCCCTAGTGCTTTTGATGCTATTTCAGTTAAATACATTAAAAGATTTATTCCAAGACTCATATTACCAGCCTTTAAAATAGGGATTTTTTTCGAAATTTTTTTAATCTTATTCTCTTCGGTTTTAGTAAAACCAGTAGTTCCAATAACAACTCTTTTCCTTAATTTTGAAGCTATTTTCAGAACTTCAAAGGTGCATTTGGGTATTGTAAAATCTATAATTACATCAGTTTTTTTAAAAACATTATCATTATTGAATTGCGGTCTTATTCCACCTATCTTTTTTTTTATTAATATATTTTCAGTTAAACCAACAAGTTTTGCGGCTCTGTCTGCTTTTATGGATTTTATCAGCTGTTGACCCATTCTCCCCATACACCCAGTTATTACTAAATTTATTTTTTTCATTTAAAAATTTATAGATAACTTAGATTAGCATTAAGCTTTAGTTTTGCCAGAAACTTTTAGCCTTTTGAAAGAATTTTTTAATGCTTGGGTTTGATTTCTCGTTTTCAATTTCTCTAAACTTTTCCAGTAGTTCTTTTTGCTCCTTGTTTAATGAAACAGGTACTTCAGTATTTACTTGTACATAAAGATCACCATAATCCCCACCTCTCATGTAAGGCATACCTTTTGACCTTAATCTGAATTGTTTACCACTCTGTGTTCCAGCTGGAATTTTAATTTTTGCTTTACCTCCATCAATAGTTGGTATTTCGATTGAAGTTCCTAAAGCTGCATCAGCAATAGAAATTGGACACTCAAAAAATAAGTTTTCATCTGAGCGTTTAAATAATTCATGAGAATGAACATTTATAAATAAATATAAGTCTCCATTACTTCCTCCTCTTGACCCTGCTTCACCTTTGCCAGATAATCTAATTCTTGTTCCATCATCGACACCTTTTGGAATTGTAACCGATAGCCTTTTTGATGTTTGTTTTTTTCCGTGTCCACCGCAACTTCCACATGGATGAGTAATCATCTCACCAGAACCAGAACACTGTGGGCAAGTTTGTTGAACAGTAAAAAAACCCTGACTAGATCTTACTTGACCATGACCTCCACACATATTGCACGCACCAGCATTATGACCTGGTTTAGAACCTGACCCAATACATGTGCCACATTTTTCTGTTGTTGAAAACTTAATGTCTTGTTTTTTTCCTGAAAAGGCCTCTTCTAAAGTTATGGATAAATCATATCTTAAGTCTGAACCTCTATTATTAGATCTTCGTGATCTTCTTCCACTTCCTCCAAAACCTTCACCAAAAAAGTCCTCAAAGATGTCTGAAAAAGAGCCCGAAAAGTCAAAGTTTCCAAAACCACTTCTTCCTCCGCCACCATTTTCAAAAGCAGCGTGTCCAAAATTATCATAGTTTTGTTTTCTCTCTGAATTCGATAAAACATGGTAAGCCTCTGAAGCCTCTTTAAATTTTTCCTCAGCTGCTTTGTCGCCTTTATTTTTGTCTGGATGAAATTTTACTGCTAATTTTCTGTAGGCTGATTTAATTTGATCTGCTGAAGCACCTTTGTTAACACCCAAGACGTCATAATAATCTCTTTTTGCCATAACTAATTATAGACAAATAGTTGTTAGTCTAGGCGCTTTTTTCTTTATTTTCGTCTTTTACTTCTTCAAAGTCAGCATCAACAACATTGTCGTCTTTTTTATCTTCTCCTTTAGTGTCATCTTTTGGAGCATCACCTGGCTTAGCACCTTGCTGTGATTTGTAAATTGCCTCACCAAGTTTCATGGATGCTTGAACTAGGTCTTGAGTTTTCTTTTTTATTTCTTCTAAATCAGTTCCTTTAAGTGCATTCCTTAGATTTGAAGATGCATCTTCTATAGCTTTTTTATCAACATCAGAAACTTTACTTCCATGCTCTTTTAAATTTTTTTCAGTTGAATGTAATAAAGTATCAGCTTGGTTTCTTGCATCAACTGCATCTCTTTTTTTCTTATCAGCTTCCTTATTACTTTCTGCATCTTTTACCATTTGGCTAATTTCTTCTTCACTCAAACCACCAGAAGCTTGAATCTGAATTTTTTGCTCTTTACCAGTTCCTTTATCCTTAGCTGAAACGTTAACTATACCATTAGCATCAATATCGAATGTAACTTCAATTTGAGGAACTCCTCGTGGAGCTGGAGCAATTCCAACAAGCTCAAAGTTCCCTAGAACTTTATTATCCGTTGCCATCTCTCTTTCACCTTGCAATACTCTTATAGAAACTGCTGGCTGATTATCCTCTGCAGTCGAAAAAACTTGGCTTTTCTTTGTAGGAATAGTCGTATTCTTTTCAATTAATTTTGTTGATACTCCACCTAATGTTTCAATTCCAAGTGATAATGGTGTTACATCTAACAATAATACATCTTTAACATCTCCTTGTAATACACCTGCTTGAATAGCAGCACCCATTGCAACAACTTCGTCTGGGTTTACAGATTTATTTGGATCTTTACCGAAAAAGTTTTTTACTTCCTCAACTACTTTAGGCATTCGTGTCATACCACCAACTAAAACAATCTCATCTATTTCATTAGCTGAAAGACCAGCGTCTTTTAATGCAGTCTGACAAGGCGGTATTGTTCTAGAAATCAAATCTTCAACAAGAGCCTCTAATTTTGCTCTAGTCATTTTTAAATTTATATGTTTTGGACCTGTTTTGTCAGCTGTTATAAAAGGTAAATTTATTTCAGTTTGCGCAGCAGATGATAATTCAATTTTTGCTTTTTCTGCAGCTTCTTTGAGTCTTTGCAGTGCAAGCTTATCTGATTTTAAATCAATACCATTTTCTTTTTTAAATTCTGAAAGAAGATACTCAACAATCGTATTATCAAAATCTTCACCACCTAAGAATGTGTCTCCATTAGTAGATTTTACTTCAAAGACGCCATCACCTAATTCAAGAATTGAAACGTCAAAAGTTCCACCACCTAAATCGTAGACTGCAATTTTTTTATTTGTTTTTTTATCTAATCCATACGCAAGTGATGCTGCAGTTGGTTCATTAATAATTCTTAAGACTTCAAGTCCAGCTATTTTTCCTGCATCTTTTGTGGCTTGTCTTTGTGCATCGTTAAAATATGCTGGAACAGTTATAACTGCTTGTTTTACCTCTTGTCCTAAATATTTTTCTGCTGTCTCCTTCATTTTTTGAAGTGTGAATGCCGATATTTGAGATGGTGAATACTTCGTGCCTTTTGCTTCTATCCAAGCATCACCTTTGTCTGAATTAACTATTTTAAATGGAGCTGTCTCAACATCTTTTTTAACAGTTGGGTCTTCAAAATTTCTACCAATTAATCTTTTAACAGCAAATATAGTATTTTCAGGATTTGTTACCGCTTGTCTTTTTGCTGGCTGTCCAACTAATTTTTCGTCTCCATCAGTAAACGCAACAACAGATGGTGTAGTTCTCGCGCCCTCAGCATTTTCTAAAACTTTTGCCTGTGTGCCTTCCATTACGGCTACACAAGAGTTTGTTGTTCCTAAATCAATTTTAGTAGTAATAATTTTTTCGGGTGTTTCTAAAGCAACTTTTTCTATATCCATTCCCCCTTGATCACTAGATATAAATGCTATCTTTGAGCTTGCTCTATCAACTAAACATGATAAATAAAATTCTCTTTCAATATTAGAAGACTCTTCAACATATAACCTCTTTACTTCTCTTCCACTAGGTCCAGTTTGATGAGTGACTAGATTTTTCCCTAAAAGTTTTGATGCTTCTTTTTCTAAATCTTGTAAATTATCTATAATTTTTACACCACCACCTTTTCCTCTTCCCCCGGCATGGATTTGAGCTTTTAAAACATATTTTTCAGTATTTAAATTTTTTGCCTTTTCAACTATATCTTTGACGTTGAGAGCAAAATAACCGTTTGGGACATTTGCGCCGTATTTCTTTAGAACTTCTTTAGCCTGATGCTCATGTATATTCATGACCTAATTCTTTAAATCTGGATCAATTGCAGATGCAGCATCCCATAGTTTTTTTACAGCCTCAATTGAGTGATCAAATTGTTCTTTTTCTTTTTGATCTAACTCAATAACTTCAATTTTGTCTATTCCTTTATTATTAATTACAACTGGTACACCTGCATAGATACCGTTCACTCCATATTCTCCATTTAGATATGCAGCACATGGTAAAACTTTATTCTCATTATTCATGTAGGCTTTTGCCATCTCAACACCAGAAGCAGCTGGTGCATAAAAGGCAGAACCCTTTTCTAGGTACTTTACAATTTCAGCTCCACCGTCTCTAGTCCTTTGATTAATACTTTCTAGTCTCTCCTCTGATAATTTTCCCTGTTTAACTAATTCATTTAGCGGTTTTCCTGAGATTTTTGTAAATCTTGGTAAAGGGACCATCGTATCTCCGTGACCTCCCATTACCATTGCATGAATTTCTTTAACTGGAACATTCAGTTCTAAAGACAAAAATAATTTAAATCTTGAACTATCCAAAATACCAGCCATACCAACAACTTTGTTTGTTGGTAATCCCGAGTATTTTTGAAATGCCATAACCATTACATCCAAAGGATTAGTAATACATATTACAAAAGCATTAGGTGAATATTTTTTAATTCCTTCTGCAACTTGTTTTATTATTTTTAGATTAATTCCTAGAAGATCATCTCTACTCATCCCTGGTTTTCGAGGAACGCCTGCAGTAATAATAATTACATCTGAATCTTTAATATCTTCATAATTATCTGTTCCTGAAAATTTCACATTAAATCCATCTACTGATGAAGATTGTGCGATATCAAGTGCTTTTCCTTTTGCAATTCCACTAGCCACATCAAATAGTACAACCTCATTGGCTAATTCTTTGAGACCAATTAAATGAGCTAAAGTTCCACCAATTTGTCCTGCTCCTATTAATGATATTTTGGTCATATTATTTCATTGTTGGCATAACAAATTCAGGATTCATTCTTATTCCTGAAGGCCATCTAGATGTTATTGTTTTTAATTTTGTATAAAATCTAACACCCTCTGGACCATGCATATGCTGATCTCCAAATAATGAACGTTTCCACCCTCCAAAACTGTGAAAAGCTACTGGAACTGGTATTGGAATATTAATTCCCACCATTCCAACTTTAATTTTATTTGCAAAAGTCCTACCTGTGTCTCCATCTCTTGTATAAACACTGGTCCCGTTTCCAAACTCATGATCATTTATTAGATTTATAGCCTCTTCAAAATCTTTTGCTCTTACTACTGACAATACAGGTCCAAAAATTTCTTCTTTGTAAATTCTCATTTCCTTTTTTACATTATCAAACAGACAGCCACCAATGTAATAACCTTCCTCATATCCTTGTAATTTTATATCCCTGCCATCAACAACTAATTTTGCACCTTCTTGTACTCCCAAATCAACATATCCTTTAACTTTCTCGAGATGTTCTTTGGTTACTAATGGACCCATTTCTGAAGATTTATCCATTCCTGGTCCCACTTTTAATGCCTCAACTTTTTTTGCTAATTGTTCAACTAATTTATCTCCAACATTTCCAACTGCAACAGCAACTGATTGTGCCATACATCTTTCTCCAGCAGAACCATAGGCTGCTCCCATTAAACCATTTACCGCTTGATCTAGGTCACAATCTGGCATTACTACACAATGATTTTTAGCACCGCCTAAAGCTTGAACACGTTTTTCGTTCTTTGCAGCTGTTTCATAAATATATTTTGCTATAGGTGTTGAGCCTACAAAACTAACTGCTGCTATATCTTTATTTTCTAATATTGCGTCTACAACTTCTTTATCTCCATTGACAACGTTTAAAACTCCATCTGGTAGACCAGCTTCTGAAAATAGTTCAGCAAGCTTGAGTGAGCAAGATGGGTCTTTTTCGGATGGTTTTAAAATAAAAGTATTTCCACACGCAATTGCCATTGGGAACATCCACATTGGAACCATAGCGGGGAAATTAAAAGGAGTAATACCTGCGCAAACTCCTAAAGGTTGTCTTATAGACCAACTGTCAATGTTAGTTCCAACATTTTCTGTAAATTCACCTTTTAACATCTGAGGAATCCCACAAGCAAATTCAATAACTTCTAAACCTCTAGTTAGTGATCCCTTGGCATCCTCATAAACTTTTCCATGTTCAGAAACTATAAGTTTAGTTAAGAGATCAGATTTTTTTTCAATTAATTCTTTATATTTAAAAATAATTCTCGCCCTTTGAAGAGGAGGTGTATTAGACCAACTTTCAAATGATTGTTTTGCTTTTTGCACAGCTAAATCTAAATCTGATTTAGATGCTAACAAAACTTCAGATTCTTGGGTGCCAGTTGCAGGATTAAATACTTTACCTTTTCTACTTGATGATCCAGTTACTATTTTTCCACCAATATAGTGTTCGATTAAATTCATTGATAAAATTGTTTAATTAAGTAATTAAGTCGTTGCAAGCATTTTTTTTATCTCAGCAATAGCTTTTGCTGGATTTAATCCTTTAGGACAAGCATTTGTACAGTTCATAATAGTATGACATCTATAAAGTTTTAATTCATCAGCAACTTTTTCTAATCTTTTTTTTCTTTCTTCATCTCTACTATCAACTATCCACCTATAAGCTTGCAATAATACTGCTGGTCCAAGATATTTATCTCCATTCCACCAGTAACTTGGGCAAGATGTTGAACAGCAAGCACACATAATGCACTCGTAAGCTCCATCTAATTTTGATCTATCTTTTTGGGATTGATGTATTTCTTTACTTTCAGATGTAGATTTATTTTTCAACCAAGGTTCTATAGATTTGTATTGTTTATAAAGACCATCAAGATCACCTATTAAATCTTTTTTTACTTTTAAATGGGGTAAAGGATATATGTTAATATCTCCTTTTATTTCAGCATGCGGGGTAGTGCATGCGAGACCATTTTTACCTCCCATGTTCATTGCACATGAACCACACACTCCATGAGCACATGATCTTCTGTAAGTTATTGTTGGGTCAATCTCGTTTTTTATTTTATTTAAAATATCTAAAACTTTAGATGGACAATTGTCCATGTCTACTTCGTAGGTATCTATTCTTGGTTTATCGCCTGAAGAGGGATCCCACCTATAAATGTTAACTTTTCTAATATTTTTTGAGTTAGTTTTGTCTTTAAAATATTTACCTTTTTGAATTTTTGAATTCTCAGGTAAATTTATTTGAACCATCAATAAACTCTTTCTTGAGGTGGAAAATATTGGACTTCATTTGTTAAAGTTGATTTATGAACATCTCTGTATTCAATTTTAGTATTTTTACCATCGCACCAAGCGAGGCTGTGTTTCATAAATTTTTGATCATCCCTTTTTGGATAATCTTCTCTTGCATGTGCCCCTCTGCTTTCTTTTCTGTGAAAAGCCGAATCTACAGTTGTTATCGCCTGACGAATTAGGTTATCAAATTCAAGTGTTTCGACTAAGTCTGTATTAAATACTAGTGATCTATCTTTTACTGAAATAGAGTCCATTCCATCATAGGTTTTTCTAATTTCATCTACTCCCTCTTTAAGATTTTTTTCAGTTCTAAAAACTGCACATTTTGATTGCATTGTTTTTTGCATTGAAAGTCTTAATTCTGCTGTAGAATTTTCACCATCTGCATTTCTTAATTTATCAAACCGCGATAAACATTTTTCAGTTTCAGTCTCACTAATTTCTTCATGAGGAGTGCCAGGCTTAACAATTTCGGCTGCTCTTTTTGCTGCTGATCTTCCAAAAACAACGAGATCAATTAAAGAGTTAGAGCCTAATCTATTTGCGCCGTGTACTGATACACATGCAGCTTCACCTATAGCCATTAGTCCAGGCACAGTTTTTTCTGAACCATTAACTGTTAAAACTTCAGCTTTATAATTTGTGGGTATTCCACCCATGTTATAATGAACCGTTGGTACAACAGGAATAGGATCTTTGGTTACATCAACGTTTGCAAATAATCTTGCTGCTTCTGTAATTCCAGGCAACCTATTTTCGATAACATCTTTATCTAGATGATTTAAATATAAATGAACGTGATCTTTGTCATTGCCGACTCCTCTTCCTTCGTTAATTTCAATTGACATTGACCTGCTTACTACATCTCTAGATGCTAAGTCTTTCGCATTAGGAGCATATCTCTCCATAAATCTTTCACCTTTGGAATTAACAAGGTATCCACCTTCACCTCTTACACCCTCGGAAATCAAAGTGCCATGACCGTAAATACCAGTCGGATGAAACTGAACAAATTCCATATCTTGTAATGGCAATCCAGCTCTTAATACCATGGCGTTTCCATCTCCTGTGCAAGTATGAGCAGAAGTAGCTGAATAGTATACTTTGCCGTAACCTCCAGTGGCAATTATAGTTATATGCGATCTAAATCTATGTATAGTTCCATCATTTAAATTCCATGCAATTAGTCCTTTGCACTGACCATCTTTCATTAATAAGTCTAATGCAAAATATTCAATAAAAAATTCTGTGTTATGTTTAAGTGCTTGCCCATAAAGAGTATGTAAAATTGCATGACCTGTTCTATCTGCCGCTGCACAGGTCCTTTGAACTATTCCGTTACCATAATTTTTAGTCATTCCTCCAAATGGTCTTTGATAAATTTTTCCATCTTCTGTTCTACTAAATGGGACGCCATACTTTTCTAATTCAATTACTGCCTTTGGAGCCTCTTTGCATAGATACTCGATACTGTCTTGATCACCTAGCCAATCCGCACCTTTGACAGTATCATACATATGCCAACGCCAGTCATCCTCTCCCATATTTCCAAGTGCAGCTGAAATACCACCTTGAGCGGCAGAAGTATGACTTCTAGTTGGAAATACTTTCGAGATACATGCTGTTTTAAGACCAGCTTCACTTAAGCCTACAGCCGCTCTTAGACCTGAACCGCCAGCTCCAAGAACAACTACATCATATTCGTGATCTATAATTTTATATGCAGTCATTAGTTTAAATTAAATAATATGATAATTGTAAATATTGGAAATACTATAGCAAATAAATTTAAAGCTTTGTTTGCGGCATTTTTGATATTTTCATCACGTATATAATCTTCAAATACCTCACTAATACTTAGAGCAGAAAAAAAATAGGCAAATATTAAAAAAATACTAACTAAAAATTTTGATGGTTGAGAATTCAAGAAACTGATTACGGATTGATAATCATTATCATAAATGGATACAAAATTTAAAATGAACCAAAACATCAATGGTATTAAAATCAGCGAGCTTAATTTTAAAAAGACCCATTTTTTAGTAACAGATTTCATTAGATTAAATTTCTCCCAATTAAATAAATTAAAATTGTTAGTATAAATGATCCAATGATTACAATAGAACCAGTAATTTTTGTTATTTTTAAATCAAATCCGTAACCTAAATCCATTATAATGTGCCTTATCTCACTTAACATTTGGAAGCTAAAAGACCAAATAATGCCTATAACAAAAAATTTTCCAATAAAAGAGCTTAAAAAGTAATTTACCGACTTATAAGTTTCTTCGCCTAGCAACAAAGAAGAGATCCATAAACATAAAAGTGAAATAACAATTGTATTTATTATTCCCGTAATTCTTGTTGTAATTGATACTAATGATGAAATGTGCCATTTATAAATTTGTATATGAGGTGATAAAGGATTATTTTGCATTTTAATTATTATTTATAATAGCTTCTGCAATTTCGACAGAATTTAATGCGGCCCCACGAAGAAGATTATCTGAAACAATCCAAAGATTTAAAGAATTTTTTTTTGTTTTATCTTCTCTTATCCTCGAAATAAAAGTCTCATTTTTTCCTGTAGCCTCAATTGGTGTTGCATATCCACCATTTTCTTTTTTATCAATGACAGAACAACCGGGAGAATCATTTAAAACTTGTTTGATTTTATCTAAAGAAAATTCTTTTTCAAATTCAATATTTACGGATTCTGAATGAGATACTAAGACTGGTATTCTTACACATGTTGCTGTCAGTTCAATTCTTGTATCCAAAATTTTTTTTGTCTCATTAGTCATTTTTAATTCCTCTTTTGTGTAACCATCATCCAAAAATTCATCAATGTGTGGAATTATGTTAAATGCGATTTGTTTTGTAAAATTTTTTGATTTAATTTCTTTACTTTCTAAATACATTTTAGTTTGTTGAATTAATTCATCCATTGGAGCTTTCCCTCCTCCAGAAACTGATTGGTAAGTTGATACTATAACTCTTTTAATTTTAAATAAATCATGCAAAGGCTTTAGTACTAAAACTAATTGTGCTGTGGAACAATTTGGATTAGCAATAATATTTTTTTTCATTTTCTGAATATCTTTAGCATTTACTTGGGGAACTATTAACGGAACCTCAGGATCCATTCTAAAATAACTAGAATTGTCAATTACTGTAGTGTGTTTTGCAGCCTTTTCTGCATACTGTTCAGAAATTTTTCCACCTGCTGCAAAGAAAGTTATTTTTGCTTTAGAAAAATCATAAGTTTCTAGATTTTCTATTGAATACTTTTTTCCATTGAATTCTAATTGATTTCCAGCACTGTTTGGTGATGCAACCAAATAGAGATTATCAATATTTAAATTCTTTTGTTGTAAAACTTCTAAAGTTTTACGACCTACGTTTCCTGTTGCCCCTACAATTGCAATATCCATGGTAATTTTTTGAATAGTTTTATACTAAATAAAAGGTAAATCACAAACTTTTCCATCAAAAGCTTGATCGTTAATTTTTATTTTTATTGCCTGATTAGCATTCCAATTTGGCCTATTTAGCATAGCTATTCCAATAACTTGATCAAAATATGGTGAATAACATCCAGATCTTAATTCACCAATCGGATTACTATTTTCGTCCATTATATCAATCGACTCTGTAATATTTATTTTTTTCAAATCTAATTTTACTCCCATTAGCTTTTTACTTACACCCTCAGACTTAATTTTTATCAATTCATCTTTCCCCAAAAAATTAATATCACTATCCACATTAACAAATTTATCAAAACCACACTCCAAAGGATTGTCATTTATATCAATATCATTTCCATATGATAAAAGTGCACTCTCAATTCTTTCTATTAAATTTGGACAGCCAGGTTTTACATCAAGGTCTTTACCTTTCTCAAACAAAGTATCATATAAATCTAATCCAGATTTAGTATGTTCAACATATATTTCGTATCCACCTTGCTTAGACCAACCTGATCGAGCAATTAAATGTTTTGTTCCTTTAAAGTCGTAGTAATCAAATCCAAAAAACTTTAGTTGAGTAATTTTTTCACCAAATATTTTTTCCATTAATTTAAAAGATTTTGGTCCTTGAACAGCTATTATATTCACATCTGGTTCAAAAATATTTACAGAAAAATTGTTACCGATAGCCAGTCCTTTTGCAAAAAGCAAAACGTCAGAATCTGCTATAGATAGCCACCATCTATCTGAACTTAGTCTCAAAACTACTGGATCGTTTATTATTCCACCTTTGTCATCTATAATTGGGCAATAGTAACATCTGCCATTTTTAGATTTTGATAGATCTCTGCATGTCATAAGCTGGACAAGCTTTGCCGAGTCTTTTCCATTTATCTCAACTTGTCTTTCCCCTGCTACGTCCCAAACTTGAACTGACTTTTTCAAATGGTGATAGGAGTCTTCAAGTGATCCGAATGCGGCTGGTAGCAACATATGATTATATGTTGTATATGCTGTAACTCCTTGTTCTTCTATTCTAGAGGTGTAAGGAGTGCTTCTTAATCTTCTTGATTTAGCTATAGAGAATGTTTTCATTTTTTAAAATTAAGAGATCTTTTCTCTTATTTTAAAAGATTTTTCAAACATTATTCTTTAGCTTTTTTTCTAAGTTCAAATTTTTGAATTTTTCCAGTTGAAGTTTTTGGCAGTTCACAAAATTTAATTTTTTTTGGTACCTTAAATCCTGCAAGGGTTTCTTTACAAAATTCAATTAGCTCCTTCTCACTTGTTTCTTTATCTTGAACTTTTTCAATAAATGCGCATGGAACTTCACCCCATTTTTCGTCAGGCTTTGCAACAACTGCCGCTATTGAAACTGCTGGATGCTTAGCTAAAGTATTTTCAATTTCAATTGAAGATATATTTTCACCCCCAGAAATAATTATATCTTTTGATCTATCTTGAATTTTAATATAACCGTCTGGATGTGCTACTGCTAGGTCACCCGAGTGAAACCAACCTCCTGCCATAGCTTTATCTGTTGCCTCTTTATCTTTAAAATATCCTTTCATGACAACATTTCCTTTAATCATTATTTCTCCCATAGTTTTTCCGTCCTTTGGAACAGGTTTTAAAGTTTCTGGATCCATAACCATGACATCTTCTGTGTTAGGATATCTAACACCTTGACGTGCTTTAATTTCATTTTGTTTATCTTCATCTAAATCATCCCATTGGTCATTCCAAGCACACTGTAAAATATGTCCATATGTTTCAGTAAGTCCATATACATGCATTACTTCAAAGCCAAGTGCTTGCATTTTTTTAAATATAATACTTGGAGGAGGTGCTCCTGCTGTAAGGACATATACTTTATGACCTAACTTTTTTTGATCTTTCTCAGATGCTCCGGTAATCATATTCAACACAATTGGGGCACCACCAAAATGGGTTATCTTATGCTCTTCGATCAATTCAAAAATTTTTTTTATGTCAATGTTTCTAAGACAAACTGTTTTTCCATTTAACATAGGTATTGTCCACGGATAGCACCAACCATTACAATGAAACATTGGGACAACCGTTAAAAAATTGAGTCTAGCAGGCATATTCCACGCAACTGCACTTCCAGTAGACATTAGATATGAGCCTCTATGATGATATACAACACCTTTAGGATTTCCAGTAGTACCAGAAGTGTAACTCAATGAAATTGCCTGCCACTCATCTTTAGGTCTTTTCCATTGAAAGTTTTCATCACCAGTGTTCAAAAATTCTTCATATTCTTTTTCTCCAATTTTTTTTAGTAGTGATTGATCAGCAAAATTATCTTGGATATCAATTATGAGAGGTTTATTCTTAACAGTTTCTAAAGCTTTATTCACAACAGCATGAAACTGCCTGTCTACAATTAATACTTTTGCTTCGCTATGATCCAAAATATACGAGACTGTTTTTGCATCTAAGCGAATATTTATTGTATTTAATATTCCACCAGTCATCGGAACTGAGTAGTGAGCCTCAAAAATTTCAGGTGTGTTACAAGCCATTACTGAGACAGTGTCTCCTTCGCCAATTCCAATTTTTTCTAGCGCGCTCGCAAATTTTATACATCTTTTATATATCTCAGACCAAGTGTATGATCTGTCTTCATAAACTATCCCAACATAACCAGGATAAATATCCTTTGCTCTTTCTAAAAAACTTAATGGTGTTAATGGAACAAAATTTGCGTCGTTTTTATCAAGATTTTGGTTGTATTTATTCACTTAGTTAAACTTAGCACTCATTGTGTATTTGCTACCAGAAATTGCTGATTTGTAGTGACTATCAACCCTAGGTAAAATTTTATCAAAATAATAATTACCAGTATTTATTTTATCATCATAAAATTCTTTATTAGTTGAATGATTTTCATAACTTTTTCTCAAAACTTTTAACCAAACAAACGCTAAAGATGTATAACCAAAGTATTTCAAATAGTCATTGCATGATGCACTAATATCATCTTTTTCTGTATTGCCTTCTGGATCCATCCAATTGGTAAAGTCTATTAGGACATTTTTTAATTTTTCTAAAATTAATGTTTTATCTTTAATTTTATCAATTGATTTACAAATCTTAATTTCTTCATCAACTAAAGATAAAAAATTACTGAATATATTTTTTTGGCTTACTTTTCTAAATACAAAATCTATGGCTTGAACGGAATTTGTACCTTCGTAGATAGGGGTAATTCTATTATCTCTGAATAATTGTTCTATACCTTGATCTTTGGTATATCCGTATCCACCAAATATTTGAATAGCCTCATTTGTAATATCCATCGCCATGTCGGTAAAAAAAGACTTAATAACAGGAGTCATTAATGAAACCATTTCACCCGCTTTTTTTTTAACATTCTGGTCGTTATGATTTAAACTCACATCAATTTGTTGTGCCATCCAAAATGATAAGGCTCTTTCTCCCTCGATAATCGATTTCATATTCATCAAACTTCTTCTAATATCAGCGTGCTGAATTATTAAGTCTGTATCCCCATTTTTATTTTCATTTGACTTACCTTGTTTTCTCTCTTTTGCATAACTTAAGGCAGTTTGATAAGCTGTTTCTGAAATTCCTAAACCTTGAATTCCAACAATGATTCTCTCTAAATTCATCATAGTAAACATTGAATTTAGGCCTTTATTTTCAGGACCAATCATATAACCTTTCGCTTCATCAAAACTTAGTACACAAGTAGCTGAACCTTTAATTCCCATTTTAGACTCAATAGACACTGTATTAACTCCGTTTCTCGAACCTACTGAACCATCTTCATTTATTTCATACTTAGGAACTAGAAATAAACTTATACCTCTTGTGCCTTTTGGTGCATCTACGGTTCTTGCTAAAACTAAATGAATTATGTTTTCTGTTAGATCGTGATCACCTGAGGTTATAAAAATTTTTTGCCCACTTATCTTATAGCCGTTTCCATTTTTTACAGCCTTTGTTTTTATCAGTCCTAGATCTGTACCACACTGAGGTTCTGTCAAACACATTGTGCCACTCCACTTTCCCTCTACTATTTTAGGAAGATATTTATTTTTAATTTCTTCTGTTCCATGAGTTTTAAGACAATTATAAGCTCCAATACTTAATTCACTGTAAAGTTTAAATGACAAGCTAGACGAAGATAACATTTCATCGAAAAATGCACTGACAGTTTTTGGCATTCCTTGTCCGCCATACTCAGGATCACAAGATAGAGATACCCATCCGTCTTCTATAAATTTTGAATATACTTCTTTATAACCTGGAGGCGTTCTAACAACTCCATTTTCATAAATACATGGTTTTTCATCACCTACTTTTGCTAATGGTAGAATTAAATCCTGATTTATTTTTGCAGCCTCTTCTAATATGTTTTTTACAAGATCTGATGTAACTTCTTTATTTTTTTCTATTTCGTTATATTCTTTATTGTCTTTTAGATGTTCAAAAAGAAACATCATATCATCTATGGGAGCTGAATAAATTGTCATAATTATTTTATCAAATTAAATTAAAATATTTAATTTTGCAAACAGGCAATGATTGCATCACCCATTTGTGAGGTGGATACTTCCTTAGTGCCTTGAGACATAATATCTTTTGTTCTTAAACCCTTGTCTAAAACGTCCTGAACTGATTTTTCTAACAAATCAGCTTCTTTATCTAAATCAAGAGAATATCTTAATGCCATTGCAAAACTTAATATAGTAGCAATAGGATTTGCAAGACCTTTACCAGCGATATCTGGAGCTGAACCATGAATAGGTTCATACATTGCTCTCATTTCACCATCTTTATTTTTTGCACCGAGTGATGCTGAAGGTAATAATCCAAGAGATCCTGTTAACATCGAAGCTTCATCTGAAAGCATATCACCAAATAAATTATCTGTTACAATAACATCAAATTGTTTAGGATTTCTAAGTAATTGCATAGCACAGTTATCAGCTAACATATGACTTAATTCTACATCTTTATATTCTCTATCATGTAAAGCTTGAACATCTTCTTTCCAAAGCAATCCTGCCTCCATAACATTTGATTTTTCACATGATGTTACTTTGTTCTTTCGTTTTCTAGCAAGATCAAAAGCTACTTTTGCAACTCTTTCTATTTCACTCGTTGTATATGTATGAGTATTTATTCCTTTTCTCTCTCCATTATCTATTGGTTTAATACCTCGAGGTTCTCCAAAGTAAATTCCACCGGTCAGCTCTCTTACAATCATGATGTCTAGACCAGAAACTATTTCTGGCTTTAAAGTAGAAGCATCAACTAACTGCTTAAAGCAAATTGCAGGTCTTAAATTTGCAAAAAGTTTAAGTTCCTTTCTTAATTTTAGTAAAGCTCTTTCAGGTTTTTTTGAAAATTCTAGATTATCCCATTTAGGACCACCTACAGCTCCTAAAATAACTGCCTCACACTCTAACGCTTTATAAAAAACTTCATCTGTAATTGGAGTACCATACTTATCATATGATGCCCCGCCAGCTAAATCTTCATCAATTTCAAAGTCTAAAGATTTATTTGTATTAAACCAATTTATAATTTTCTTAACTTCAGTAATTACTTCAGGACCAATACCATCACCTGGAAGTAACAGAAATTTTCTTTTTTTAATTTTAATCATTGAAAATCCAAGGTTTTGAAGACTTTAATTTTTTTTCAAAGGAGTCAATTTTGTCCGATTTCTCTAAAGATAAAGCAATGTCATCTAAACCCTCAATTAAACATTTTTTTTTGAATTCATCTAACTCAAATTTTATTTCATTGTTACCAAAAACTATTTTTTGATTTTTAAGATCAATCAAAATTTTTTCCTTTCTATTTGAATATTCTGATATTTGTTTTATTTGTTCCTCGCTAATGGTGATTGGTAAAATTCCATTTTTGAAACAATTATTATAAAATATATCAGCATAACTTGAGCTAATTACACAGGTAATACCAAAATCTAATAAAGCCCATGGCGCATGTTCTCTTGATGAACCACAGCCAAAATTTTTACCAGCTATTAAAATTTTTGAATTTGTGTAAGGTTCATTGTTAAGTATAAAATTTTCAATTTCTTTACCAGTTTCGTCATATCTCATTTCAAAGAAAAGGTTTTTTCCTAAACCAGTCCTTTTAATTGTTTTTAAAAACTGTTTTGGGATTATCATATCAGTATCAATATTAATTATTGGAAGATATGCGGGTATACTCTCTAAAGTGTCAAATTTTTTCATTAATTTTTGTACTTTCTTACATCATCCAAATTTCCAGATATTGCAGCAGCTGCTGCCATACCTGGGCTAACTAAATGAGTTCTTCCACCTCTTCCTTGTCTTCCCTCAAAATTTCTATTTGAGGTCGAGGCACATCTTTCTTCAGGCTTAAGTTTATCAGCATTCATTGCAAGGCACATGGAACAACCCGGCTCTCTCCACTCAAAACCAGATTGCTTGAAAATTTTATCTAAACCTTCTTGCTCTGCTTGTTCTTTTACTAATCCAGAGCCAGGCACAATTATGGCATTAACGTGTGATGCAATTTTTTTATCTTTTAAAATTTTAGCAGCATCTCTGAGGTCTTCTATTCTTCCATTTGTACAGCTGCCTATAAATACTTTATCAATTTTAATATCTTTAATGTTAGTATTAGGTTTTAAACCCATATAATTTAAAGATCTTGTAATTGAGTTTTTTCTATCCTCATCATTTTCATTATCAGGATTAGGAACTTTGCCATCTATTTCAACAACGTCTTGAGGTGATGTACCCCATGTAACCATTGGTTTTATTTCAGCGCCATCCAATGTTATCTCTTTATCAAAGTAAGCATTCTTATCAGTTTTCAATTTACTCCAATACTCAATAGCTTTGTCCCAACTTTCACCTTTCGGTGACATTGGTTTCCCCTTCAGATAATTAAAAATTTTTGTGTCAGGTTCGATAAGGCCAGCCCTTGCCCCTCCCTCTATGGTCATATTGCAAATTGTCATTCTTTGCTCGACACTTAAACTTGAAATTAAATTTCCTGCGTACTCAATTACATACCCTGTTCCACCTGCGGTACCAATTTTACCAATTATTTGAAGAATTACGTCTTTTGATGTTACACCTAAAGGTAGACTACCATTTACATTTATTCTAAAATTTTTAGATTTTTTTTGAACTAAGGTTTGTGTTGCCAGTACATGTTCAACTTCAGAAGTACCTATTCCAAATGCTAAAGCACCAAATGCACCATGTGTAGCAGTATGACTATCACCACAGACAATTATGTTTCCTGGTTGGGTAAAACCTTGTTCAGGACCAATTATATGAACAATGCCTTGTCTCTTATCATCCATTCCAAATAATTGGATACCAAATTCCTTACAATTTTTCTCAAGAGTTTCTACCTGAATTCTCGAATCCTCGTCTGCAATTCCTTTAGATCTATCTGTAGTTGGAACATTATGATCTGCAACCGCAAGTGTTAATCTAGGTTGCCTTACTTTCCTGTTTGTGTTTCTAAGACCCTCAAATGCTTGGGGACTGGTTACCTCATGAATTAGATGTCTGTCGACAAATAGTAGAGATGTACCATCATCTTGTTCATGAACAAGATGCTCTTCCCAAATTTTATCGTAAATAGTTTGTGACATTTAGAAAAATATTATTTTTTCTCTGCGGGACTTTCTTGTTTTTGCTCCTCTTTTTTAATTTCTTCTTTTGGAGCTTCTGCTACTGCCTCTTTTTTAACTTCTTCTTTTGGGGCTTCTGCTACTGCCTCTTTTTTAGCTTCATCAGAGCTTGCATCAGATTTTGGAACTTCTTTTGAATTCTCATCTGTTGCTGGCAAAACATTTTCTTCACTTACTTGTTGAATTTTTGTTTCTATATCAATTCCAATTTTCTTTTTAATCTTTTCAGCTATTCTTGCTGATTTACCAGTTCTATCCCTTAGATAATAAAGTTTTGCTCTTCTTACCTTTCCAGATCTTACAACTTTAATTGTATCAACAATTGGACTGTACAATGCAAATGTTCTCTCAACACCTTCACCAAATGAAATTTTTCTAACAGTAAAAGATGAGTTTATATCTCTATTTTTTTTTGAAATACACACTCCTTCAAAATACTGAATTCTGTCTCTTTTACCTTCAGTAATTCTTACCCCAACCTTCACTATATCTCCTGGAAAAAAATCAGGATGTTTTCTCTCAGAAACAATTTTTTTTACAATGGATTGATTGATTTCTTCAATATTTTTCATTTTAGTTTTTTTTAGTTTTCTTATATTTTTCCCACAAATCTGGTCTTCGGTCGCGTGTTATAGCCTCAGATTGTGATAAACGCCAGTCTTTAATTTTGGCATGATCTCCTGATAATAACACTTCTGGCACACCTTTTTGCTCGAAAATTTGAGGTTTAGTATATTGAGGATATTCCAAAAGACCATTTTCTAAACTTTCATTTTTAGATGAGTTCACATTGCCTAAAACACCAGGAACAAATCTTAAAATCGCATCAAGAACTACAAATACAGCTGTCTCACCTCCGGACAAAACAAAGTCTCCAATACTTATTTCCTCTATGTTTCTGCTATCAATTATCCTTTGATCAATACCCTCAAAATGACCACATATAAAATTAATTGATCCAAATTCTGAAAATCTTTTTGCACAACTATGATCAAAAATTTTTCCTTTTGGGCTTAGGTAAATTATTTTTTCATCCTGTGATAAATTTTTATCCAATGATCTTGCTAATACATCTGCTTTCATTATCATACCATCACCACCGCCATACGGTGTATCATCAACCGTCTTGTGCTTATCCTCAGCATAATTTCTAATATCCACAATTTCTAAACTCCAAATTTTTTCCTTCATAGCTTTGCCAAATAAACCTTTTTCTAGGTAGCCTGGAAAATAGTCTGGATACAAAGTAAATACTCGAGACTTAAACATTTATTTTTTTTCTTCTCCCTTTGGAGCTTCTGGAGCAGCTTCAGCCTTAGGAGCTTCTTTGGTATCTTCATTTTTTGGTGTTTCGCTTGTAGCATCTTTTTTAGGTGCTTCTGCATTATTATCTGATTTCGTCTCACTTTTTGCTTCCGCTCCTTCACCATCTTTTTTGCTTCTTTCTTTTTTAGGAACTGCTTTAATAGGGTTATTTCCGTTAGCTGGCATTTCGATTATCTGGTTCTCACCAAGAATTCTGGCAACTCTAGTTGTTGGTTGCGCTCCTTGACTTAACCAATATTTAATTCTCTCTTGGTCTAGTCCTACTCTTTCTTTTTTTTCCTTTGGAAGTAACGGATTAAAGAAACCTAGCTTTTCAATAAATCTTCCATCTCTTGGAAATCTGCTGTCAGCAACAACAATTTTATAAACAGGTCTTTTTTTCGTACCACCCATTGATAATCTCATTTTTAACATTTTTTCTCCTTTTTTTATTTAAGTTGATTAAAAAGTTCTGGTGGTATTCCTTTGTCCGCCATTCCTTTCATATTTCCTTTAGACATCTTTTTCATCATCTCAGACATCATTTTAAATTGTTTTAACAATTTATTGATAGTGGCAATGTCAGTACCAGAGCCATTAGCAATTCTTTTCTTTCTAGATCCATCAATTATCTTTGGATTTTCTCTTTCTTTTTTAGTCATAGATAAAATTACAGCTTCATTTTGGGTAATTATTTTTTCGTCAACACCTGCTTCATCCATTTGAGATTTAATTTTTGAAACACCTGGCAGAAAAGACATAATACCCTCGATCCCACCCATTTTCTTCATTTGTCGTAATTGTGATAAATAGTCTTCTAAGGAAAATTGACCTTTTTTTAATTTTTCTTCAGTTTTTTTTAAATTCTCTTGATCTATATCTTCAGCAGCTTTTTCAACAAGAGAAACGATATCTCCCATTCCTAAAATTCTATTTGCTATTCTGTCAGGATAAAAAATTTCAAAATTATCTATTTTCTCTCCAATTCCCAAAAATTTTATAGGAACATCTGCAACATACTTCATACTTAATGCTGCACCACCTCTTCCGTCACCATCTGATCTGGTAAGAACTATACCTGTTAAATTTACAGTATTTTTAAATTCTTTAGCCACATTTGCAGCAACTTGACCTGTTAAAGAATCTGCAACTAATATAGTTTCTGAAGGATTTATAATTCCCTCTATTTGATTAATTTCACTCATCATTTGGAGATCTATTTGAGTTCTTCCTGCTGTGTCAAAAATGATTACCTCGGAGCCATTCAAGTTTGCTGCACTTAAAGCTCGTCTGCAAATGTCTGCAGGTAATTGACCTTCAATAACAGGTAAAGTAATTATGTTATTTTGTTCACCAAGTAATTTTAATTGTTCTTGTGCAGCTGGCCGGTACACATCAAGACTAACCATCATTACTTTTTTTTTATTATTTTTTTCTAGAAATTTAGCTAGCTTTGCAGTGGTGGTAGTTTTTCCTGATCCTTGTAATCCCACTAACATAATAGAAACAGGTGGAACAGCATTAAGTAGAATATCTGAATTTTTATCACCTAAAAATGATACAAGTTCATCGTAAACAATTTTAACAACCATTTGCCCAGGTGATGTTGATCTTACTATTTCCTTACCTAGAGCTTTTGGTTTAACTCTGTTTATGAATTCTTTTACAACATCTAGAGATACATCAGCCTCTAATAAAGCGAGACGAATAGCACGCAATCCTTCATCTACTTGTTTTTCATCAAGAGAAGGTGCTTTTTTTAAAGAGGAAAAAATTTCCTCAAATTTATTTGTTAAATTTTCAAACATAATTTCACACAGCAGGTATCGCACCAGTGGGCGAACCCTCGCTGACTGGTGTCGATCTCTTTGTTACCAAAGACACCGCAAATTGCTGTATTTTGCGGAAACTTCGGTAAACTATAATAGAGGTTCAAAAAGTCAATAAATAAGTTAAGTATTTAATCTATGGAATTTGATGCTTTTAGAATGGACAGTTTGGGTAATGATTTTGTCATTATTGATCAAAGAAAAAGATCAGTAAGTCTTACTAAGGATCAAATTATAAAAATTTGTGATCGTAATTTTTTAGGATGTGATCAATTAATTTTTATACAAAATAGCACTATATCAAATGCTTCAATGCAATTTTATAATTCAGATGGGAGTACATCAGGAGCATGTGGTAATGGAACAAGATGTGTTGCATATTTGATTTCAGAAGAGGTGAAAAATAAAAACATAAGTTTAAATGTTGATAATCAAATACTTAATTCTAAAATTTTAGATAGTAAACAGGTTGAAACAATAATAGGAAAGCCAAAACTGAATTGGAAGGATATCCCGATTGATAGAGAATTGAATACAAGAAATTTAGAATTAACCATTTCAGATGTTGACAATAATAAAATTACTGGAGGCGTAGGTATTAATGTTGGTAATCCCCATGTAATTTTTTTTGTAAATGATGTTGAGTTATTTGACTTAAAAAAAATTGGTTCACAAATAGAGAATGATGAAATATTTCCAGAAAAATGCAATGTTACATTGGCTCAGAAAATAAGTAACCAACATATAAAAATAAAGGTTTGGGAGAGGGGTGCTGGACTAACAAAAGCTTGTGGTACAGCTGCATGTGCAACAGCTGTTGCTGCTAACATTGATGAATTGGAAAATACAGTCACTGAAATAGAATTTAAACTGGGAAGATTACAAATAAAAATTGATCAAGATAAGTTTATACATATGAAAGGTCCTATTTCGGAGATACAAAAAATAACAATTAAACTTTAATGGGAATTTTTGAAAAATTTAAAATCGGATTTAAAAAAAGTGCCGATAATATTGCTTCTGGTCTAAGAGAAATAATAATTAAAAAAGAAATAGACGACAAAACATTAGATGAAATTGAGGAATTCTTAATTAGCTCAGATGTAGGAATTGATGCTTCTTCAGAAATAAAAGAAATAATAGCACAAAAAAAAATTGATCCAAAAAATAATGCTGTAAATGAGGTTAATAAAATACTTGAAGAATATATTATCAATCTTATGGAACCACTCGAAAAAAAAAACTTTTTTGAAAAAAAAGAGAATTTGAATATTATTTTAATTTCAGGTGTTAATGGTGTAGGCAAAACCACAACGATTGGTAAAATTGGAAAAATTTTTATTGAAAATCACAATAAAGTTATATTTTCTGCATGTGATACTTTTAGAGCTGCAGCAATTGAACAGCTAGAGGAGTGGTCAAATCGAGTTGGGGCTACGATTATAAAATCAAACGCTGGTTCTGATCCAGCCTCAGTTGCATTTAAAGCTGTTGAATATGCTAAGCAAAATAATATCAATCAAGTTTTGATAGACACTGCTGGAAGACTGCAGAATAAAAAAAATCTTATGGAAGAATTTAAAAAAATAGGAAATGTAGTTAAAAAAAGTTCTGAGGGTGCACCGCATGAGGTAATACTTGTTTTAGATGCAACATCAGGTCAAAATATTATTAATCAATTAGAGGAATTTAATAAAATTATTCCAGTTTCTGGATTAATAATGACAAAATTAGATGGTACTGCAAAAGGAGGAATTCTAATTGCACTCTCAAAAAAATATAAAATACCAATTGTTGGACTTGGTTTAGGTGAAAAAGAAGATGATTTGCAAGTTTTTGATGCAAAACAATTCGCGAGTGTATTTACTCAAAAGATGTAATTAAGTTTTTTGAAATCAGTGGCTTATAAATATTACATTCAAAGTTTGTTTTCAAATCTCTATAACCACAGTTTTTTGCGAAACTTGAAACAATAAATTCTAATTTTCCGTTTGATTTTGCAGTAGACGAATGTTTTTTTGAAATACTGAATTTAAGATTTTTAAAAAAATTTTTTGATGCACTAACTAATATCAATGTATCATTATCATTTAACAAATAATATGCAAAGTCCTCAGGGAACATTGGATATTCAAAATTGTTTGTAATTTTTTTTACTCTATTTGGAAACCACTCATAAGAGATAAGAGGATAATCTTTCTTAGTTTTATGGTCATGAATGTAAAGGTCTTGGGGGTAATCATTGAGATAATTTCTATGCTCTCCTTTTGCAATTATAGCCTTTTCTCTAGTCTTAAAATAAAGAGTGAATTTTTTGTCATAAGACTCCATTAGACCAATATGAAAATATTTATTTATTTTTTCTGCATAAGCATTATTAAAAAAAACAAAAAATAAAAAAATTATAATTTTTTTCATTATAATTTTTAATTAAAGAAAAAGATAATGCTTTGGTTAAATTGTGTTCTAATTTAAGCTGGAAATAAATTTTTTAATTGTATTTATTAAATTTTCATTAAAATTCATCATATGATCGTCATTATCACTGAAAAAATTGTATTTAACACCATCAAATTTTTTGTACATTTCTTCACCCATACTAAAAGGAACAATTTTATCCTCTCTACCGTGCATTATTAAAATGGGCGAATTTATTTTTGATATTTTTTCAATGGACTTATATTTGTCCTTTAAAATTAATTTAGCTGGTAAATATGGGTAATATTTTTTAGCTAGGATTTCCATTGAAGTAAATGGTGACTCCAATATTAAACCAGAGAAACTATTAGAGCTTGCAAGATCTACAGCAATTGCTGTTCCAAGAGATTCTCCATATAAGATAATTGAATTGTCCTCTACACCGTTTGAATTAAGCCATTTCTTCACAGCCCTTGCATCTTCATAAAGTCCTTGCTCAGTTGGTTTGCCCTTATTTCCACTGAAACCTCTATAAGCAAATATTAAATAATTAATATCTAACTTAGAAAATTCATTAAGTTTATAAATTCTATTATCTATTTTTCCTGCATTTCCGTGAAAAAAAAGAATAGTTTTAAAGTTTTTATTTTTCACAAATCTCCAAGCTACAAGTTCATTTTGAGACTGAATATATACTTTTTCTATTTTATGATTAAGTGGTCCTTCATCTAAGTAATTATTTTCGCCAGGATGATAAAGTAATTTTCTTTGGTAAAAATATACTACAAGTGAGACCCCAAAATAAATTACGAAAATATAAAATAATATTTTAAAAAAAATCATTTTATGCTTTTTGTTCATTATCAACTTTTCTTTTAACTAAATATATTCCAAAAAATACTAAGACGGTTCCTAGATAATGGTAGTTTTCTAAATTTTCATCGAATAAAAATATTCCATAAAATGCCCCATAAACAGTAAATAAATATAATGTAAATCCAGTTACAGATGCTCCTAATTTTTGTTGCGTTAAAGTATAAAGTGCAAATGCAATAATTCCTGGTGAAATTGCTGCAAACAATACCCAAAAATAAAAATTTAAGTCAAATTGAGTTTGTACAAAATATATTTCCTCTAATAAGTAGAAGGGTAACAAGCTAATGATACCACCGAGTGAGATAATAGTAAACCTTGGAAAAACATCTAAATCAGACTTCCAATAAAATAAGAAAATTGAATATAATGCCCAACCAATTGCAGCCCCCAACATCCATAAGTCACCTTGATTAAAAGTTAAATTGAATAAAAGCAAAATATCACCTTTGATTATAATAATAAGAACTCCGACTAAACAGGAAACTAAACCAAAAATTTTAAGTTTATTTATTTTTTCACCAAAAAATAAAGAGGAAATTATAATAATAAAAATTGGAGAAGAGGTATAAATAATTCCCATATTAATTATCGTAGTTGTTTTTCCAGCTATAAAAGGGAAGGCGCCACATACACCACAGCCCATTGAGCCTAAAAATAAAAGTTTCCAGATTTCTTTTTTTATGATCCTAATTTCTCTTTTAATAGAAAAAAAAGTAAAGGATAACAAAATTAAAAAAACAAAAAACCACCTCCAAAATGCTAATGAAATTGGGGGTATAAACTCAACACCCCCACGAGCAACTATTAAGTTGCTTGCCATAAAAATTGGTTGAATAAAAAGTAATAGATAAGGAATAAGATTTTGTTTGTTCATCTTTATTTCTTATAGTTTAATTTTTATTTTTAAGAAGATATGTATAGATTGAAAGATTTATTTCTTGTCAAAAAAAGCTTCGTAAATCATCATTATAATTGCTGCACCCATAAAGATATATACAGGTAATACGTCTAAAAAAGTTATCATCATAGATCTTGTGAGAGTAGTCGCTAGGCCAACTAAAAAGAATAGAGCAAACGAAATTCCAATAACTGTTGTTAATTTATTCATATTTAATCTTCACATCCCTTCTCTAACCATCTAGCAACTCCTAAAAATCTGTGATCATCATATTTATCACCAATTAATTGAACACCCAATGGTAATTTATTTTCACCTTCAAGTAAAGGAAGAGAAATACAAGGGGTACCAAGATAAGACCAAACCTTATTAAATTCTGCAGTACCTGTGCTTTTTAATCCTTTAGGTGCGACCCCTGGACTGGACGGCATTAGCACTCCATGGTAATCCTCAAAAACTTCTTTATAAGATTCATAACTTTGTTTCCTAAAATCAATAGCCTCTGCATATTCTTTTGCAGAGTATTTATTTCCTCTAGAAATTGCATCTTGCATATATTTAGACAATTTAGATTTAAACTTTTTATAATAAATTGAAAAATTGTTTGCTAAGTCTGTTTCGTGAATTACTTGATGATATTTATGTATATCTTTGAAGTAAGACGGAGTATCAAAAACTTCAATGTTTTTAAAAGACTTAATAAAATATTCAAAAGCATCTCTGGATTTTTTTTCTATCATCTTCCAGTGATTTGTTTTATAAAATATAAATTTTGGTTCAAATAATGGGCCTTTTTTTGTCTCTGCTAGAATATTCTCTGATGAATAATGTATTGAAGCTGGATCCTGTTTGTCTTTCTTAATTAAAGCTTTAGCCAATAAAGCAACGTCCTCTACATTTCTTCCAAACATACCAATATGATCTAAAGTTTGAGAGGTTTTTAAAACACCATTTCTTGATATTAAGCCATAAGTTGGTTTATAGCCTACTACACCACAGTAAGAAGCAGGTCTAATTACTGATCCGCCTGTTTGAGATCCAATTGAAAGGGGTGCCATATATGATGCAACTGATGCAGCTGATCCACTTGAAGAACCGCCTGGTGTTCTAGAATAATCATGTGGGTTCGTAGTTTTTGGAGGTCCAAGAAAAGCTAATTCTGAAGTTGCAGTTTTGCCCATTACAATAGCTCCTTCCGAAATCAATAAATCAATAATTTCTGCATTTTGTGAGTAAGATTTGCCCTTTCTTATGCTTGTGCCGCATTCAGTTGGCATCTCAACTGTTCCAATAATATCTTTAACAGCTACAGGTATACCATGTAGGAAGCCAATTGGTTTACCTGATCTTCTGTAGTCGTCTGCCTCTTTAGCTTTCTCTAATAAAATTTTTTTATCAAAAAATGCCCAAGCTTTTACTTCTTTTTCAAATTCATCGATTCTTTCAATATATTTTTCGCATAATTCTACTGAGGTTAATTCTGAATTTTTTATTTTTAAAGCAAGGTTTTCTACACTCTGTGAAAATATTTCATTCATCAATTTCTTCTTTAGTCAGCAAAAAGTACATCAGGAAGCCATAAGGCTATACCTGGAAAAATGTACATCAATACCATTGCAAAAATCACTATTCCTAAAAATGGCATGATCCCTTTAAATATTTCCAACAATTCTACATTTTTTGTTTGTACACCTTTAAGATAATATGCAGACATTGCCATGGGGGGTGTTAAGAAAGATGTTTGCAAGTTTAATGCAATCAACATAGCAAAGAAATAAGGATTAACACCAAAAAATTCTACAAGTGGAAGGAATATAGGTACAAAAATAATTAGAATTTCTGTCCATTCTAAAGGCCATCCTAGAATAAAAATAATTATTTGAGTTATCACTAAAAACTGCCAAGGAGCTAAATTCATAGATTTAAAAAAGTGTTCAAAAACTTCGTGACCACCCAAATAAGAAAACACTGCTGCAAAAGTCCATGATCCTACAAACAACCACATTATCATTGCAGTTGTTTTTGCTGTAAGGAAAACAGACTCTTTAAAACTTTTCCATTTTAAAGACTTATAAATTAAAGATAGGACTAAAGATCCAAGAGCTCCCACCGCTGCAGCCTCAGCTGGTGTTGCAAGACCTGCAAGAATAGTACCTAAAACTAATATTATTAAAGAAAATAATGGTACAAATGAAACTAAAACCTCTTTTAATATCACTGCTCTTGGTGGTATTTCCTCCTTTGGAGGCTTAGGTGCAATGGATGGATTAAAGTACGCCCTAGTTATTGCATAAATTATATAAAGCCCTGCCAACATTAATCCAGGAAATATTGCTGCTGCAAATAATCTAAGAGGAGATAATTGAGCAATTACTGCATAAACTATAAGCATAATACTTGGAGGAATTAAAATACCTAAACAACCACCCGAACATATAACTCCCGATGCAAATTTTTTGTCATAACCTGCTCTTATCATTGCAGGCCATGCAAGTAGTCCCATTAATGTAACTACTGCACCGATAATTCCTGTAGCTGTAGAAAATAATGCACAAGTGACAAGAGCGGCTACAGCCATTGAAGCTGGCAAACCATGTGAAGCAAGTCTAATTGCATTAAATAATCTTGCTACAATTCCTGCTCTTTCAACTAGATAACCCATAAATAAAAATAAGGGGACGGCGGTAAGCACTGTATTGTCCATTACAGAATATGTGTTTTGAACAAATAATTGGAATATCCTGTTATCCAACAAATGATCCATTCTTGACGGATCGTAATATGCAAAATAACCAAAACCAATTCCCATTGCCATTAAGGTAAATGCAATTGGAAAACCTAAAAGCACTGCAAATAGGAATATACCCATCATCAAGATAGCTATTTCAGGATTTGTTAAACTAAATAACATCTTTTTGATCCTCGTCTTGAGTTGTTCTCATTAAAATTTTTTCTGTCTCCTCAGCAACAACCATTCTTGCAGGCCAATGGCCAGTTTGAATGCAAATGATTGATCTGAATACCTCACTTATTCCTTGAATAATTAATAGTAAACCAGAAAGTGGTATCAAAGATTTTGCCATATAAATTTGAATTTGTGCTGGACTATTCCAACTTGTTTCTTTTATTTTCCAAGCCATGGATGCGTATTCGTACCCATAAAATGCTAGAGCCAAAACACCTGGAAAAAAAAATATAAAATATAAAATTAGATCAATCCAACCTTGAGTTCTGGGTTTGAATAATCGGTAAATTACATCACCTCTTACATGAGCCTCGGTCGACAAAGTATAAGCACCTGCCATCATAAAAATGGCTCCATACATTTGAAGACTAAAATCAAAATTCCATAATGTGGGAGCATTAAATGCATATGCCATAACCACCTCATAACAAGTTCCACACATTAAAATTACAATACACCATGAAAATGCCTTACCCATTGATGTACTTAGTTGATCTGCAAACTTGATAAATGATCTCATAAAAACTGTCTAAGTAATAACAAAAAGGGGGCTAAAAAGCCCCCCTTTTTTTTCTAATTTATTAAAAATTATTAGATTTTTACTTTTGCTATTGGACCAAACTCATTTTCGTAAGCAAGTTTGTAATTAGGCTGATTCATCAGCAAGTACTTCATTACTCTCTTAGCATACGCTTTTTGTGAGTCTATGATTTTCTTAAAGAATGGATCTTTTCCAGAAAAGTCACCGACTACTTTGTCCCAACCTTTTAACTGCTCAGAAAGAATTGCATCTGAAGTTTGATATACATTTACTTTATGCTCATTCATTAACTTAGATAAGTCAGCTGAATATCTTACTAAAGCTTTAAAGTAGTTATCAGTGTTTGCAGCATAAGCAGCATTTTTCAAAATTGCTTGATGTGCAGGCGAAAGGTTGTTGTATGATTTTTTGTTAATAGGAATTTCAAACATCTCCTGAGATTGGTGGAAACTACCTAAGTGATAATGCTTAGATACATCCTGCATACCAAACTGAGAGTCTGAAGTTGGGTTGTTAAACTCAGCTGCATCAATCAAACCAGTTTTCATTGCTGGTTGGATTTCTCCACCTGGTAACTGTCTTACGACCATCCCCATTGCAGTAAGAACGTTAGTTGCAAGACCAACTGTTCTATACTTCATTCCTTTAACGTCGGATACTTTAGTTACATTCTTTTTAAACCATCCGAATGGTTGAGCTGGCATAGGCATATGAAAGAAACCAACATAGTCAAAACCAACTTTAGCTAAAGTTTCTTCGTATAGAGCTCTTCCTCCACCATATTCCATCCATCCCATAACTTCTTGTGATGACATACCGTATGATGGTCCAGTTCCAAATAATGAAGCTGCTGGGTTTTTTCCATACCAATATGCAGTCACCCAGTGACCCATATCAAGCACTCCAGAACTTACAGCTTGTCCAATTTCGGAAGTTTTAACAACAGCTCCGACTGGTTGTAAGTCAATTTTTAATGTTCCGCCTGACATCTGATCAACCATTTTCGCATAGTCTCCTGCCATTTCGAAAAAGATATTTGCTCCGCTAGGCCAAGCTGCTTGCATTTTAAGAGTTGTATGACCACCTCCTAATGCAAGATTAGGCATTGCCACTGCTGCTGTTGCTGCTGCACCAGTTGCTGCTGCCGTTTTAAAGAACTTACGTCTTGAAGGAATTTTACCCTTCAAAGGTTTTTTTTCTTTAACCATTTATTTCTCCTCTTTAAAGTTAATTAACTATAAAGATTTAAACATGTAAAATTGTTTGAGTCATTCTAAAATCGATCAAATTTTAAAATTAAATACAATTTGAGATTGTAAAATTAGGTCAAAAAGTCCTAATTTACTTTATTTTTACAGTCTCCTGTTTTGAAAAATTCATCAATGTTATCAATTGCAAGATTAGCCATTGCAGTTCTTGTTTCTTTTGTAGCGCTTCCTAAATGGGGAAGAATAAAAGCACTCTTATATTTAAGATAACCTGGATTTAAATTTGGCTCATTTTTGTAAACATCTAAACCAACTGCATAGACTTTTCTTCTTTCAAGCGCATCTATTAAAGCTTCATCGTCTACAATATCACCTCTTGCAACGTTAGTAACAACTGCACCTTTTGGCAAATACTCAATGGTCTCTTTATTAATCATATCAATTGTCTCTTTTGAAGCTGGGCAACAAATAGATAAAACATCAGATACTGATAACAAACTTTTTAAATTATCATGGTAAACGGCACCTTGTTCTTTTTCATCAGCTAATTTTGATCGATTATGATAATGTATTATCATTCCTAAAGACTTTGCTATTTTTGCAATCTTTTGACCAATTCTTCCCATACCTAATACTCCAAGTCTTGCACCAGTTAGTTGCTTTCCAATTAAATAATCTGCAGACCACTTCCAGTTGCTTTCTTTAGCAGATTCTATTCCCTCTGATGCCCTTCTGCATGCTCCAAGTATTAGCAAGATTCCAATTTCAGCTGTAGCATCTGTTAAAACGTCAGGTGTATTTGTAACCGCTATTCCTCTCGCCTTAGCTGCCTCCAAATCTATATTTCCAAAACCAACTGCAAAATTTGAAATAATTTTTATAGTTTCCGGTAATTTATTTATTGTTTGAGAATCAAGTTTATCTGTTAAAGAGGACAATATTCCATCTTTTCCTTCGCTCATATCAATTAATTTTTTTTGAGAATATAATTCGTCATTTAAGTTTAAATTAGCATCAAAACTTTTTAATGCTTTATCTTCACAAGATCTAAGCAGTTTTCTTGTTACTAGAATTTTTTTCATATTAAATTTTATTCAAAATTTTTGGTTTAGGACCACCAGTGTACCAATCCAGCAGTTCTATAGTATGTAAAATTGGTATATTGGTACCATTAGATATTTGGGTTATGCAACCTATATTTCCAGTAGATATAATCTGTGGATTTGTACTCTCTATATTCTTAACTTTATCTTTTAAAAGATTTTTCGCGATTTCTGTTTGCAGAATATTATAAGTTCCAGCAGAGCCACAACAAAGGTGTCCATTGGGTATTTCCATAATATCATTGTTAGTTTTTTGAAGTAAGCTGATCGGTTCATTATGAACCTTTTGACCATGTTGCATTGAACATGCAGAATGATAAGCAATTTTATATTTCTTATTTTTCTTTTGTATATTTAGTTTTAAGTTTTCTGATAAATATTCAGTAACATCTTTGCTTAACTCAGATACTGTTTTTGCTTTAGCTTTTAATTTTTTGTCATTTCTAAATATAAATCCATAGTCTTTTAAAGTGGTTCCACATCCAGAGGTATTAGATAATATTGCATCAAGATTTCCCTTTTTATGTTCTTCATACCAGGTTTCAATATTATTTATAAAATCAATATTTGCATCGTCTTCTTTACCTAAATGATGATTTAATGAACCACAGCATCTAATTTTTTTTGGGACAACAACTTCAACGCCATGTCTATTTAATAATCTTATTGTGGACTCGTTTATTTGTGGCGATAATTCTTTTTGCACACATCCAGTAAGTAATGCTACTCTTGCAATTTTTTTTCCATTTGCTGGATATATTTCTTTTACCTTGATGGTTTTTTCTGGAAAAGAAGTTGGCATCAATTCCATCATGTCTTTTATTTTCTTTGGAAATAAAAATTTAAATAACTTTCCGATCTTAACTAAATAACTTGTTAATTTAAAATATTCAGTATTTGGAAGAACTTTCGATAAAAAACTTCTTAAAATTTTATCAAAAAAAGGTCTGTCATAATTTTTTTCAATATATTTTCTACCATGATCAATCACATGCATGTAATTTACACCAGCTGGGCAAGTAGTCATGCAGCTATAACATGATAGACAACGGTCTATATGCTTGACAACTTTTTTTGAAGGTTTTCTCTCGTTTTCCAACATATCCTGAATTAGATAAATTCTTCCTCTTGGTCCATCTAGTTCATCGCCTAATATTCCGTAAGTGGGACAAGTTGCATTGCACATCCCACAGTGCACACATTTTTGAAATATTTTTTCTGTTGACTGATTATCTTTGTCTTTAAGTTGATTTTCTGAAAAATTAGTTTGCATTATAATTCTCTATACATTCTTCCAGGGTTAAATAATTTTTTTGGATCAAAACTTTCCTTTATTTTTTTTGATATCATCAATCTTGTATTATCGATAGTAAACAAAGTGTCTTGAAAATCAAAATTTTCAGATTTTTTAATAATCGTGAGATATCCACTATTTTCAACAACAAATTTTTTAATTTTATTTATTTTTTCGTCATCTTTGTCGATAACCTCAATCCAAAACAATGATCCACACCAATCAATGTAATATTTATAATTTTTATTAAGAAATTTATTAAATGCCTCACATTTAGCAGGGGGCATAACAGCTCTTAAAATATTATTTTTTGTTCCACTAAATAACTCCAAATTATTGACTTTTTTCCAGAAAGGTATTGATTGGTGAACATCTAATATTGAACTTTTGAAATTTGATAAATCTAATTCTATTTTTAGCTCCTTAAATCTCTCATCAATTGATCTTTTATCTCCTTCAATTCTGAAAGCTAAAAAAGAACCTTCTTGATCCAGATCGTTAAATTTGAAAATTTTATTCTTTGTATGTTCATAGTTTTTGTGACTGGGTTCTTCAGGTATGAATGTTGCTGCTGAAACTTCGTTACTTGAGCTTAAAATTTTATCAAATAAATTTGATATTTTTTTAATTTCATCAGAATAAACAATAACTGTAATTTGAGATTGTTTTTTTGGTGAAACTTTTAATGTTATTTCAGTTAAAACAACAAGTGTTCCAAACGAACCTGATATTAATTTTGAAAGATCATAGCCAGTAACATTTTTGACTACAGTCCCACCAGACTTTATAATATCACCTTTTCCATTTACTCCTTTGAAACCTAAAATATGATCTCTAACACTTCCAACTTTAAATCTTCTTGATCCAGCAAAATTACACGCTACATAGCCACCAATAGTCCCTTTATTCGATTGACCATTTATCATGTATCCAAAATCAATTGGTTCAAATGCTAACTCTTGATTGTTTTCATCTAATATTTTTTCAATATCTTGAATGAGAGTTCCTGCTTTAACTTTGATGTAGAGTTCCTCTTTTTTATAATCAATAATCCCAGAAAGTTTAGAAAGACTTAGTTTCTTAGCGGTTTGTAAGTTATAACCAAAACTTTTTTTTGTTCCTGTTCCAGTAATCTCTATAGGTAGTTGTTTCGAATAAATTTCTCTTACTATTTCTGATACTTCATTTTCAGTACTTGGACTTAATATTTCAGAATCTAGGGAGATCTGGGAATTTTTCTTCTCCTCTGTGGACATGGACTCTTCCTTCCTCTGCACATTTCCTTAGTATCGGGTAAACCTTTCCTGGATTTAAAAGATTTTTTTCATCTAAAGAATTTTTAATATTCAATTGTTGTTGAATATCGTCATTGTTAAATGACTCACACATTAATTCTCTTTTTTCAATTCCTACACCATGTTCTCCTGTTAATGCTCCACCATGTTTTACACAAGCTTTTAAAATCTCTGCACCAAATTCTTCAGTTTTTCTCAACTGTTCTTTATCACTACCATCAAACATTATAAGGGGATGCAAGTTTCCATCTCCAGCATGAAAAGCGTTTGCCACAGCTAAGTTATATTTTTTTGAAAGTTCATTTATTTCTTTTAAAATTAATGACAGCTTTCCTCTTGGAATAGAGCCATCCATGCAATAATAGTCCGGGGCCATTGCTCCACAGGCTGGGAAAGCAGCTTTTCTTCCAGACCAAAAAGCTAATCTCTCTTTTTCATTATTGCTTAGTTTCATACTGTTAGAATTATTTTTTTTTGCAATCTCACTTACTTTATTTAAAAGACCGTCAACTTCAGATTTAGTTCCATCAAGCTCAACGATCATTAAAACTTCTGCGTCTTTAGGATAACCTGCTTTTGAAAATTTATCCGTTGCATCAATCAAAGCTTTATCCATCATTTCCATTCCAGCAGGGACAATTCCGCTTGATATAATATCAGAAACACAATTTCCCCCATCTTCGACCGTAGGAAAGCCAATTAAAGCAGCTCTCACAGACTGAGGTTTTCTTAAAATTTTAACTGTTACTTCTGTAATCACTCCTAGTAAACCCTCAGATCCACATACTAGCCCTAATAAATCATATCCCTCTTGATCTAAAGTCTTACCACCAATTCTGGTAATTGTTCCATCCATCATTACCATTTCAACGCCAAGAATATTATTTGTAGTTGTTCCATATTTTAATGAGTGAACACCTCCTGAATTTTCAGCTACATTTCCTCCAATTGAACATGCTAGCTGACTTGATGGATCTGGAGCATAATAATATCCTTTGTGTTGTACAGCATGTGTAATTCCAAGATTTGTAACACCAGGTTGTGTCACAACACATTTATTTTCAAAATCTATTTCAAGAATTTTGTTAAATTTTCCAAGACCTAACAAAATTGCATCTTGAAGGGGTAGCGCACCACCTGACAAACCTGTTCCTGCCCCCCTAGGAATAACTTTTATGTTTTCCTGATTACAGAATTTTAATATTTCACTTACTTCTTTTGTATTTTCTGGCAAAACAACTGCTAGTGGTGTTTGTTTATAAGCAGCTAAACCATCAGTTTCATATGGTTTGATCTCTTCATTCTCACTTAAGACATTTTCATCTTTAGTAAATTTTTTAAGATGAGAAACAATTTGATCTTTCCTTGAAATTGTTTTTTTATCAATTTTTGGTAAAGCTAATTCAGTCATGAATTATCCAAGCATTTTTTTGATATTTTCTAAAGCTTGAGAGATGTTATCTCTAGATGCCGCAAAACTAAATCTAACATATTCATTGCAACTTTTTCCAAATGCTGTTCCTGGGACTATTGCAACTCCAGCTTCATGCATTGCTTTTTGACAAAACTCCGCACCATTCATTCCAGTTCCAGTAACTTTAGGGAAAGCATAAAAGGCACCACCTGGTAGACTGCATTCAACACCTGGCAAACTGTTTAGACCTTCATGGATTAATTTTCTTCTCGCAGTAAACTTTTCCATCATTTCATGTATTGAATCATCCGGGCCATCTAAGGCTGCTATTCCAGCAAATTGTGCAGCTGCATTAACGCATGAAACACTATTTATTAGAAGTTTATTTACATGTTCAACTAAATGTTCAGGCCAAAAACTCCAACCTAACCTCCAACCAGTCATTGAGTATGCTTTACTCCAACCTTCTAATACTATTAACCTGTCTCTTAATTCTGGGTAATTGAAGAATGTAGGCATTTCCTTATTATCAAAAATTTGTCTACTGTAAATTTCATCACTTAAAATTGTTACATGTGGAAATTTTTCTAATCCCTTAGCAAGTTTGTCTATTTCAGGTTTTTCAACAAAACTTCCAGTAGGGTTATTTGGATTGATTAAAATCAAAAGTCTTGTTTTAGCCGTTATCAAAGATAATATTTTATCAGCATTGAATTTCAAATCTTTATCCTCTGTGAGGTCATAAGGAACTGGTGTAGATCCAGTATAATTTATCATAGACTCATAAATAGGAAAAGCTGGTGTCGGATGTATTATCTCTGCACCTGGTTCTCCAAAACACTGGATTGCATATGTCATGGTAGGTTTACCCCCTGGCATAATTAATATTCTTTCAAAATCAACATCTGCATTATATCTTTTTTTAATCCATCTAGTTACAGCTTGTCTGCACTCAGGTATCCCGTTTGACATTACATATCCATGGTGTCCATCGTCCAATGCTTTTTTTGCAGCATCTACAACATGCTTTGGAGTTTTAAAATCTGGTTGTCCAAGTCCAAGATGGATCATGGGATGACCTTTTGCCTCTAATTTTTTAGCTTCAGCTAAGACACTAAAAGCAGTTTCTGTACCTAATCTATTTAAGCTTGCAGCTAATTTCATCTCCATAATCTATCTCCTATATATTATTTTGTCCTGATTTAATTCTGATAAATTTTTGCAACCCATTAGTATCATATTTCTTCTAATTTCAGCTTGCATATTATGTAGCAATCTTTCAACACCTACTTGACCTCCGGCTCCAAGGCTAAAAAGGAAAGCTTTCCCAAAACTACATGCTTTTGCGCCTGCTGCAAGAGCTTTTAACACGTGTGTTCCCCTTCTTACCCCACCATCTAGTATTATCTCTAGCTTGTCACCAACAGCATCTGAAATTGCTTTGACTTGATCAAATGGGGATCTTGATCCATCCAATTGCCTACCACCATGATTTGAGATCATTATTGCAGTACATCCAATATCCACAGCTCTTTTGGCATCTTCAACTGACATAACACCTTTTAAAGCAAATGGACCATTCCACTTCTTAATGCAATACTCTGCATCATTCCAATTCATCTTTGGATCATATTGTTCATTAATATAATCAATGACAGATTTAGCAATATTTGTACCTTTGTCTGTTTTGTGTTTGATATTTGCTAATTCAAACTTTTTATTTGTTAAATAATTTAAAACCCATTGAGGTCTCATTGCAAAGCTCATCAAACTTTCTAAAGTAAATTTAGGTGGTGTAGTAAATCCAGTTCTATGATCTCTCTCTCTATTGCCCGCAACTAAAGTATCTACAGTCAAACATAGTCCATCAAAATTTGCTCTTCTGCATCTATCAATTAGATCATCAGTAAAAGATTTATCCTTATGAATATAAAGTTGAAATAATTTTGGTCCACTTGAAAGATTTGCAATCTCCTCAATTGAGAATGAAGCCATAGTAGACATGCTGTACATTGTATTAAATTTTTCTGCAGCTCTGGCTGATGCTTTGTCACCATCTGGGTGATATAAACTTTGCATTGCTGTTGGAGATAAAAAAATAGGCATATCAATTTTTCTACCAAAAATTTCTGTCTTCAGATCTGGTTCTCCTACACTTGTTAAAATACTTGGAACTAGGTCACAATCATTAAAAGAGTTTGTGTTTCTTTTAAGAGTTGCTTCATCATCTGCCCCTCCATCAATGTAATGAAAAATTGGCGCTGGTAACTTGCTTTTTGCAAGTTTTCTAAAATCCTCAAAATTGTAACAATCTTTAACTTTCATATTTTGTAAACTGTCAGTAAACTTTTATAAAATTAAACATATAACTATTAGCGCCCGGATTTTTATCACCTAGGCTGGCGTTAGAAATATGATTATAAGATAAGCCGATTTCGCTTTGATTAGATATCTCAAAAGATATCTGAATTTCAGTTTTAAATTCAATCACATGTCCTAAATCTTTTCCATCTCCCTCATCATAAAGTCCAGGCGTAAAGCTTGGTGTGAACGTGAAAGATCCATTTTTTTTTGGAATTTGAAAACCTGTATATATATATTTTGAGTTATCAGCAGTTATGAATGCTCCAGTAACAGGTTGAAGAGTTCCAAAAGAAGTTTCTCTATATAAATCCTCATTTATGTGTTGAACTCCAAACAGATTTGATTTTTTTCCATCATCACTGAAATCAAACATACCTGTGTAAAAGTTCCATTTGTTCCCAGAATTTTCAGCATTTCCAAAATTTGGAAATATTAAAACACAAAATACAACAAAGCTTATTAATGATCTCATGATAAATAGAGTTACTTTATAGTTACTTTTCTAATAATTAAAAGACCACCAAAAATAAATAAAATAAGGGGTAATCCCCATAAAAAAATTGTATTTTTATTCACTTCTGGTTCATAGATAATCCAATCACCATATTTTTCTTTTAAAAAATTGTATATCTCTTCTTCGGTATTTCCCTCTTTGATTTTTATTCGAATTAATTTTTTCATGCTCAATGCAAAATCTGATTGAGAGTCATAAACAGATTGACCTTGACAAATTAAACATCGTAAATTCTTGGTTATGTGATCAATATTCCTCTTTTGATCTGCAAAAGAGATATTGGAATGCAAAATAGTTATTATTAATATTAAGACCGTTAAAATAATTTTTTTCATTTTTTAATTAAACTAATTATGTTTTCATAATCATCTTGGTCTAATGGTCCAATAAATTTTTTGATAATTTTATTTTCATTATTTATCAAGTATGTCTCAGGAACCCCTATAGCACCAAGCTCAATTGATTTTGTTCCATCGCTATCTACCAAAACCTCATCGTATGGATTTCCAAGATCAGATAGAAATTTTTTTGAATTATTTAAGTTATCTTTATAATTTATACCTATTAAATTTATGTCAAACCTTTCATTCAGATTTATCAAGTAAGGGTGTTCATCTTTACATGGCGAACACCAAGAAGCCCAAATATTAATTAAATTTAACTCATTTTCTAACAATAACTCATTAAGAAAAATATTTTTTTCTGAATAAAGCTCTTTAAGTGAAATTGAATTATTTAATTTTTTTAAATCTGACTGTGGAGAATAATTTTTTTCTTTTTTCAAACCTAAAAGCAAAACAAAAAAAATTGTTACTATTAAAATTACAACAAAGTAGAAAATCTTATTATTTTTCATATAATTTAAAGAAGCTTAGTACACCACCGAGTGACATCAATAGTACAGATATCCAGATCCAAATCATCAAGGGTTTATGTTGGTATCTAACATTAAAAAAACCATCATTTTTAATAAGGCTGAAAACTAAAAAATTATCTGAAAAGAGTGTTGATGAAATATCTGCTTCACTTGTGATGGTTTCGGGTTGGTTATAAACTCTGATTTCTGGTTTAAAATGAATAATTTTTCCATTGTCATCAAGTTTGAATTCACCTACTAATTTTTTAAAATTTGAATCACTTTCAACTTTTACATCCTCAAAAATTAATTTTTTGTTTAAAAAATTGATTTCATCACCAACCTTCATGTTTGCCGAATTTTCTTTAGATA